>JADLAC010000020.1 GCA_020848435.1 Burkholderiales bacterium
CCATGCGCGTGGGCGCATAGTGCCGCGGTATTCTTACCCTCTCGGCTCGCGACGGTATGCAAGCTCAGCACCTTCTGTCCGGCGCGCGGACCGAAGGCGATGCGATAAGTGCACGAGGCGCCTTGCAATGACGCCAAGGGCTTATCCGCATCGATATCGGCCAGGTAGGTCATGCCCTGTTCTTCGACCAGATAGCCCTTTCGGGTGAGCATTTTCATGAGCCGCGCGATGATGTTGTCGAGCAGGTCCTGCAACTCACCGCGGGTCGGGGGGCGCGCCTCCTGGAAAACCGGTTGGCTCGCAGTGCGCCGATACACCCCGTCGAGCACCAGACAATGCAGGTGGATGTTCAAATTGGCGGCCGAGCCAAAGCGCTGGATCAGCGTGACCGCACCCGTGTCGGCGGTGGCATGTTTAAGCCTCGCTTGCTTAAGCAAGAATCGCGTGATGACCCGGTGCACGATCCGTAGCAGCGGCGTGAGTAACTGCGGATGCGCGGCGAACAGAATTCGCAGCGGGATCAGGAACGACAGTACCCATTGCCTGACCGATACCCGCGGGATGACGCGATCGACCAGGTACGCCGCCGTCTCGGCCATGCGCCTTGCGCCACATGAGGGACAAGAGCCGCGTCGCTTGCACGAGAACGCGACCAGCTTCTCGTGGCTGCACTCGGAACAACGCAGCCGCAGAAAACCGTGGGCGAGGATGCCGCATTCGAGAAACGCCTCGAACTCGTCCTTGATGAACTCGGGCACACTCGAGCCGGTGTGCGCTTCGACTTGGGCGAGGAAAGTCTCGAGCTCTTCGGCCACCACCCGATACAGCGTCGTTTCCTCAGGGCGGTGGCGCTCCTAGCCAAATCTAGGAGACCCCCCGGCTTTGCCGGGGTGGCAGTAGAAGTTTGACAGTTACGGGAGTCCATCCGCGAAACTTCCGAGCGTGAGCCGCCAAGCACACGCAGGGAGTTAAGCAGATGGACGAAGCAGGAAGCCTAAGTCATACGAAATGGGAGTGCAAATACCACGTCATTTTCATTCCGAAGATGCGGCGCAAGACGCTGTACGGACAGTTGAGGAAGCATCTTGGAGGGGTATTCCGTGAGTTGGCCCGACAACGGCAGAGCGAGGTTGAAGAAGGCCATCTGATGCCGGATCACGTGCACATGATGCTTTCGATTCCGCCGAAGTATTCGGTATCGCAGGTGGTGGGCTACATCAAAGGAAAGAGCGCGATCCACATCGCGCGGGTGTATGGAGAGCAGCGTCGCAACTTCGTGGGGCAGCATTTCGGGGCTCGGGGATACTTCGTGTCGACGGTCGGTCGAGACGAACAGGTGATCCGCGAGTACATCCGGCACCAGGAGGCTGAGGACCACAGACTGGAGCAAATGCAGCTTTGGCGCTAATTGGCCACCTTCAGGTGGCCAACAAGGGTGAGGTCGCGTAAGCGGCCTCGGCAAGCCGCTTTGAGCGGCTCACAGAACGAAAGCCCCCGGCTTTGCCGGGGGATGGTTACTGGAAGACCGCACAGGGGCCAGCCTGCGCCGGCTGCGCCGCCGCAGAAAACCGTGGGCGAGGATGCCGCATTCGAGAGCGGCACTCTCCCGGTGTCCGGCCGCCTCGGCCTCACGGGCGAGATCCTCTTCCTGCTTTGCGGTGCGCACCCATTCCTTCGCCACCGCGCCGGGCACCTTGATCCGCTCCGTCGTGCGCTTCACGTCCGCCGGCCGAAATCCCCACTCGACGAACATCACGGCGCGGAAGCCGAACACGTCCAGAACCTTGTAGAACTCCTCCGTGATCCACTTCTGCCCTCGGCGCGCGTGATCCAGCATTGCCAACGCCTCGAATGTTCTCGCGGGTTCGATTATCGGTTCGCCGAGCGTTCCGCGTAAAGGAAAACGAGCGGTCGACAGCGGCCGGAACGCGCGACCATTGCGACCGGCCGCATGGTGAGAAGAGAATCGCGGGATTGAGCTGACGAGCTGCAGGACGGTAAACTGCGGCGACGGCCTGGAGTATTCGCCGTCTCGCAATTCTCCCCTCGGCAACCCGACCATCCGGAGACATCATGTTTTTCCGCACGTGCCACGGGCTTGCGCTCGCACTGTTGTCATTGCCCTTGAGCGCAATATCTCAAACCTATCCGCTGAAGACCGTCCGTTTGATCGTGCCGATCGCCGCCGGTGGCAGTACGGATATCTCGGCGCGAGCGCTGGCCCGCCAGCTCACCGATGCCTGGAAGCAGAATGTCGTCGTCGACAACCGGCCCGGCGCCACCACGGTGATCGGCACGGAACTGGTGGCGAAGGCGGCACCGGACGGTTATACCTTGCTAGTGACGCTCGCGCCCTTCGCCGTCAATCCGAGCCTGCACGCCAAGCTCACCTACGACACGCTGACCGACTTCGCGGCCATCACGCTCATCAATACAACGCCCCTGGTCGTCGTGGTTAATCCCACGGTGCCGGCGCGCTCGATCAAGGAACTCATCGCGCTCGCGCGAGCTCATCCGGGCAAGCTCAATTTCGGCTCCGCGGGCAGCGGCGGGTCGAATCATCTCGCCGGAGAGCTGTTCAACACCATGGCCGGGGTGAAGATGGTTCACGTCCCCTACAAAGGGAATGCCCCGGCGCTCACCGACCTGGTCGGCGGCCACGTGGACCTGATCTTCAACGGCGTGCTCTCGGCCCTGCCGCTGATCAAGAGCGGCAAACTGCGAGCGCTGGCGATCACGAGCCGCAGCCGCTCGGCCGCGCTGCCGGATCTGCCCACCGTTTCCGAGTCGGGTCTGAAGGGCTTCGAAGCGGTCGCCTGGGTCGGGCTGTCAGCGCCCGCGAATACACCGAAGCAGGTGATCGCCCGCATCAATGCCGACTGTGTGCGCATCATTCGCGGCGCGGAATTCAGCGAGCGCATGACGCGCGATGGCTCGATCCCGGTCGGCAACACCCCCGAACAGTACGCGGCGTTCGTGCAGGAGGAGATCGTGAAGTGGGCCAAGGTGGTGAAGTTCGCCGGCGTGAAGGCGGATTGATCGGCAAGCATCAGCGCGCTGCCCCAGCCGGATGGATGTGCGCCCGCACCCATGCGGCTGTGTCGGTGACATCACAATCGCGAACGCGCAGAAATGGCATACCGGAACGCTTGGCACCCAGCCCGTCGGTCGCGGGATTGTCGCCGATTACCAGCGTGCGCTCCGGGCGCGTGCCGAGGATGCGCAGCGCCTGCATGAACAGGCAAGGCTCGGGTTTTCCGATCACTCGGCACGCGATGTCCGGGCAGCACGCTCGCAGCGCGGCAAACAGCGCGCCGGTCTCCGGCACGATGGTGCCGTCCGGGCCTGGGTGCGTCAGGTCGGCATTGGCCGCGATCAGCTGCGCACCGCGGCGCAGCGCATTGGCGGCACGCGCCAGCCGCTCATAAGAAAAACGCTCGTCGCGGGCGAGCACGACAAAATCGGGCTGTTCGTCAATCGACACAAGACCGGCGTGCGTGGCGAGCCGCTCCAGGACCGGACTGGCGATCAGCATGACGCGCGCTCCCGGCTGTTCTGCCGCGAGCAGCCGCACGGTTTCGGCACCAGCGAGCACGATGCGCTCGGCAGCCACCCTCAGTCCGAGTCGAGCGAGCTCGTCGGCGAGACCGGCGGGACTATGGCTCGAATTGTTCGACAGCACGACGAAGGCGCCCCGGGTCGCCGCCAGAAGTTCGGCTGCGCCCCGCGTGAGTCCCTCGCCCACGGTCAGTGTGCCGTCCAGATCGATTACGCAGGCCTCGATCGAGGCGGGCAGGTCCGCGGCAGCTTGCATGCATTCGTTCAATCATTTCTCCTAAGCACCAGCATCCGTTCTCGCCAGCGCGCTCGCGGCATTATTGCACCGGAACACGGGGGGCCATTCCGTTTGGCCGAATCGAGGTTTGCGTTGCCGCCGTGTTTTGTCGAGAATCGCTGAGCCGCGCAAAGCGCCTCCACCGCGCGTCTGCACGGCGTCATCCAGACAAGGGATCGACAGCATGCCCAAGATCAGACTGGCCGTGGTCACCGACATTCACCACGGCGCCGACTACGGCACCAAGCTCGGCGAATCGGCCTTGCCGCTGCTTAGCCGCTTTCGTGACTGGTGCGCCGAGGAAACGCCCGAGCTCGTGGTCGAGCTGGGTGATCGCATCAACAACGTCTCGGCCGAGGTCGACTCTCGCATGACTGCTGAGGTTGCCGCGGCGTTTCACGACTTTCCGCGCGAGGTCGTGCATCTGCTCGGTAATCATGACTGCCACGCGCTCACGGTGGAGCAGGCGGAAGCCGCGTTCAACAAGAGTTTTCGCTCTCACAGCCGCGACCAAGCGGGCTTTCATCTGGTGTTCTGGAACGCCTGCGTCGAGAAGCATCCGACGCGCGGTTTCGTCGCGGCAGCACAAGACATCGAGTGGCTCGAGCACGATCTTGCCGCCACGGACTTGCCCGCGATCATGTGCTCGCACCTGCCGCTCGACGGCGGCTCGATGGCAGGCAACCTGTACTTCGAGCGAGGACTGTCGGCAGGGCTCGGTGGCTACGCGAACAGCGATGCGGTGCGCGCGGCGATCGAAGCGAGCGGCAAGGTCGTGCTGTGCATCGCCGGGCACACGCACTGGAACGCGCTCGCAATCATCGACGGCACGCCTTATTTGACCGTCCCGTCCTTGTCGGAAGCGTTCATGAGCTGGCCTAAGCCCGCGGCGGCGTGGGCAAGCGTCGAGCTCGGCGACGATATCTTGGTCCGCGTCTACGGCGAAGTGCCGGTCGATTACCGATTGCCCATGCGCCGCCTCGGATCACACTGGGTGAACAAGTACCGTGACTACGCCCCCAAGCCTCCCGCCCGGGTCGTGCCGAAGGGACGCTAAGCCCAGTGGTGTAGCATGTGCACGATCCAGGTGCGGAATCGCGACGCCGTTCGCCGCGATGATGCAATCGCGTCCGGGACAACGCAGCGCCAGTCGACACGGAGGCGAGCCATGAAGATCAAAGCAGCCAATGGTGTGGCACGAATACTCAAGGCCGAGGGCATTCCCTGGGTCAGTTGCTACCCGACCAACCACGTCAACAACGCGCTCGGCGAAGAGGGAATGCGCATTCTCATGATGGGTGAAGAGCGCTTCGCGGTGGCGGTCGCCGACGCCTACTCGCGGGTGAGCTGCGGTAAGCGCATCGGCGTGTGCACCGTCATGGCGAACCTGAATGCCGCAGGGATACAGATGGCCTATGGTGCAATCGCGCAGGCCTGGGAAGATTCCTCGGTGGACGGCGCTGCAGCGCTATCTGACCGACGGCATGCTGGCGATCGACAACAATTCCGTCGAGAATGCGGTCCGTGGAATTGCGCTCGGTCGCAAGAACTGGCTCTTCGCCGGAAGTGAGGGCGGCGGTCATCGGGCAGCGCTGTTCTACACGCTGATCGAATCCGCCAAGCTCAACGATGTCGATCCGCATGCCTA
>JADLAC010000021.1:0-17500 GCA_020848435.1 Burkholderiales bacterium
ACTCTCGTCCACCCGCGCCCGTCATCCTCGCCAAAACACCTCAACTTCGCGATCACCGACGCACCAACGGCTCACCAATACGCGCGCGCGTCCCCCGGCATCTCCTAACCCGGACATGCCGAGATCACCTCCACAAAGATATCTTCTATAACAATCGAGCCGCAGCGCTCGAAATCCGGGATCGTCCAACCACCGGTTCAGATCGTGCCTCGCTTCGCGATCACGATCTAACCTTAGTCGTTATGCCGCGGTGAGGACAGCGCGGCGAGCTGGTTGCGGCAGACTGATAGGCAGAAAGTACTTCTGAGGATAGAGATAGTCGTCGCCGGACTCATCGATGACGCGGACCATGCGATGAGACTTGCCCTCTTCATCTTCGATGGCGACATAAATCTTGCGAAGTTCGAGGGACACTTCGTACCCTTCGTTCTTTACGCAGACAACCAACTGCCGTTTGTTCGCTGATTTCGTCATAGCCATGCTCAAATGAACCGCTTGATCTTGAATTCAACCTTGCCGATCCCAGACGCCTCGTACCAGTGCACCTCAGCAAGGGCCACGGTACCATCATCAAGTCGAACACGCGCCACACCTTGCGCTTTCGCCAACGCCCACGACCGTAGAGTTTCCGTAGTCGGGCCACCTCACGAATGGACGAACCAACCGCAAAGGTCTCCACGTGACTGATTTCGCCGACGATCTTGAAGTACATGCGGCGATAGTGGCAAATACCAACAGCGGCGTCAAACGACTATGCAGGCGGGGGCTACGCGGCATAACGATGCCATTGAGCGGCCGAAGCAAGCGGCGAAGCCCGCTTGCGAAGGTCCGTCTCGAATGGCCGGTTCGGCCTCAATTGCATCTCTTAGACGCGACGTTCCTTGCGCCCAAGGCCTTGTGCAATAAATGTAAGAACCAACGCATTCAGCGACACGCCTTCAGCCTTTGCGCGAGAAGCTAACTGCGCGTGAACGCTCTTCGGCACGCGGGCGACAAACCGTCCCGAGGCCACACCTCCGCTGTTTGGAGCCGGAACTGGCAATCGCTTCGCCTTTAGCGCAGCAATTGTCTCCTTGAGGGCGGCCCGACCGTTGGTAAGCGCCTCGTCTACAGTCGCGCCGTCGGAAATGCAATCCGCAAAGTCAGGAAACGAAATAAGAAACCCGCCACCGTCTTGTTCAGTGAGCGGACGAATCTCAAATGGGTAATCCGCAAGCCTGCTCATACTTAAGCTCCGTCGATGAGTTCCACGAACTTCTTGACGTAGATTGGTTTAATCGGACGACGTGCGGGAACCGGCAATGTACGGCCATCTTGGCGGATGAAATAATACAGTGGCGCCCGCCTTGATGCCGCCAATCGATACCAAAGTGACGCGCCACGGTTTGCAATTGAGCGATCTGCCAATCGCGCGGGTTGCGGCGCATCGCCACCAAGATCTTCGCGGCAGAAGTCATGGCGGTATGATACTGCCGATGACATCACGGGAAAAGTCGCGGCTGCAGCCGTGTTCTTGAGGCCGAACGACATGTGGCCATCCAAAAAATCCCCTGCAATGTGTCATTGGGGCGGACAAGAGCGCTATCGTAGGCCCAGCCCCAAGCTCGCCCTCTCCCCTCATGCGGGCAGCATGCGTCACCCTGTCTATGGCGTCCAGAAAGACGGCGCGGAGACGATGCGGCGAGCGCTCGAAGAGGACCGAGGTAACCGGGCACGCAAGAACGACGTGCGCGCCCGGGAACTGGTCGGTCAAGCAGGGCACGGCGGCGCGCATCGATCCCGCGCACCGCGCGCTCTGGGGGCGAGAGAATGGTAAGGTTCGACATCGGCTCCGATCGCGCTTAGCCCTCGGTCGGAGCGCGCTCGATCGTAGGAGCGAGTCGCTTCAGCGTCGGGGCAGCGAAGTAATCCTCCCATAGCACGAGGAGACAAGCGTGAAGCTCGAAGGCATGAACGCGGTAATCACCGGCGCGGCGTCGGGGGTGGGACGAGCCTCCAGCCTGTTGTTCGCGCGCGAAGGAGCATCGATCGCGTGCGTGGACATCGACGCCGCCATGGGCGAGGAAACCGTGGCGATGGTTCGCAAGGCAGGCGGCGAAGCGATCTTCATTGAAACGGACCTTGCCGATCCGGCCGCGATCGAGCGCATGGCGAGCGCATGCATGGCATGGCGGCCGCGAATTCATGTCCTGTTCAACAATGCCGCCATCGCCGAGCGCGGCGATTTCGAGAGCATTCCGTTACAGCAGTGGAACCAGCAGATCGCGGTCAACCTGACGGCACCCTTCCTGTGCAGCCAGCGCCTCGTGCCGGCGCTGCGCGCGGCGGGAAAGGCTTCCATCATTCACCACGGCTCGATCGATGGCGTGCAAGGCAATCCGACCCTGGTGGCATACTCGGCATCGAAGGGCGGACTGGTGCCGCTCACCCACGTGATGGCCTACTGGCTTTCGCCGCACGGCATTCGCGTGAATTGCATCAACTCGGGTGCCCTGCGCGAAAGCAGCCAAGGCATCCCCGTGCGTCTGAACAAGGACAACCGCGAGGGCAAGCCGATGAGCGCAGCGCAGCGCCACGCCACGCCACTCGGCCGCGCCGGCACCGTGGAGGAAGCAGCCGCGGTAGCGCTATTTCTCGCCTCGGACGAATCGTCGTATATGAGCGGCAGCGTCGTCACCCTCGACGGCGGTCGTACCGGTTTGACGCCAGGAACGTTCTGAGCCGCCGTTCCGATGCCGCGGCTCACCGAGCGTTGCTCCCTGGTTGCTTGCAATGCCGGCCGCGCCGCGCAATCGGCCGCGCTCCCGCGGCGGTTCGGGGGTGCGGCTCCTAGGAGCGGCGCGCCTGGGCGTGCGGGCGCACGCTCCCACTTCCTCTCGACCCCGTTCGCCCTTGCCGTTCGCGCAAGGCGCTTGCGCGCGCTCGCATGATTCGCGAATGCCTCCGGCGCCTCGGCCGGATGGACCAGCTCGCCGCGCTTCGCCACCGCGGCTTTCGCCTGCTGTGGATAGCGACGCTGCTTTCCGCAACCGCGCGCTGGGCCGACATGGTAGTGATCGGCTGGCTCACGCTCGAGCTGACCGATTCCGCCCTCATGGTCGGAATCGTCGCGGGGTGCAAGATGGCCGGTTACCTCGCGGCTCCGTTCATGGGGGTGGTGGCCGACCGAATGGACCGGCGCCTGCTGCTCGTCGTCGCGGCGGTGGTGAACCTGGCGGTGTCGCTGCTCATGCTGATATTGGTCGTGACCGGCACGCTCGCGCTCGGGCACATCATCACGCTCGCACTCGTGGGCAGCTTCACGTGGGCCCTGGACAATCCGACCCGTCAGGCTTTCGTGCCAGACCTGGTAAGCGCGGAGCACTTGACCAACGCGATCGCGCTCAATGCCGTCGCCATAGAGATCACCGTGGTGGTCGGCCCCGCGCTCGGCGGTCTGCTGATTCCGGCATTGGGCATGGCGGGCGCCTATGCGCTGATGGCGGCCATCTATCTCGCGGACGTGGCCGTGCTTCTCATGCTGAAGGACTCGAAGCGCGCCGGGCACGAGGCGCAGGAGTCGCCTTTGCGAAGCCTGATCGGCGGGCTCGAGTACGTGCGCGGTAACCAGGCCGTTCTGATGCTGCTCGTGATCTCCTCGCTGCTCAACCTGCTCGCCGCGCCCTACCGCTATGCGTTTCTGCCTCTGTTCTCGCGCTACATTCTGGACGCGGGTCCGACAGGCTACGGCATGCTCACCGCCATGGCCGGACTGGGGGCGCTCGCCGCCGGGGTTTGGGTCGTTTCTCTCGGCAACTTCAAGCGCAAGGGAGCGCTGCTGATATGGAGCGGTCTCGCCTGGCCGGCTTCGCTGCTGCTCTTCGCCGTGTCGACCTCGTACGCCTTTTCGCTCGCCGTGGTATTCCTGGCGGGGTTGACGCAGGCCGTGGTTTGGACGGTCATCGCCACGTTGATCTTGAGCAACACCAGCCCAGCGCTGCGTGGCCGCGTGATGGGCCTGCGGACCGGGGTCGTCATCAGTCTGCCCATCGGCAATTTCCTGGCGGGCGCGGCCGCCGAGCGTTTCGGCGCGCCCTTGGCGCAGGGCGCCTACGCCGTAGGCGCCATGGTGCTCATGCTCGCGATCGTCATGCGCATTCCCCGCTTGCATAAGCTCGACTGAAGCGCGCGGCGCCGGCTGCGGACCCGCCCGGGCCAAGATCGCCGGTATACTGCGGGCTGACTCGGCACGCTTTCCGCCGCCAGGTGGAGGGCGTTCGCATGCGCACCGGCTGCCCGAACGGCCTCGGCGCAGCGGTCGTGACCGCGCGCGATTCAAACCAACGTTTCTTCATCACCCAAAGGAGACCCCCATGGCGCAACAGCTCGATGTTCAACGCTTGCTCGACCGGGCCGCGATCCAGGATGTCATAGTGCGTTACTTCCAGGGCATCGATGCGGCGAATGCCGACAAGGTACGGAGCTGTTTCACCACCGACGTCCGCGCCGCCTACCATGGACGAGCGCTGGTGCAGGGCATCGACGCGCTCATGGAATCGTTTCTCGCGTTCAGGAACAAGGCATCGGGCGAGTGGCGGGCGAGCACGCATTTCATGGGAAACCTGAGCTTCGACGCGCTATCGGACGACAGCGCCGAGACCGAAACCTATGCCTTCGCTTTTCTCGTCACGCCGGGCGCCGCCGGTGACCAAGTCGCGATGCGCGCCCTGCGCTACCTCGACCGGCTGCGCAAATCCAAGGACGGCTGGCGGATCACCCATCGGGTACACACGCTCGACTGGAGCTGCGCCGTCCCGGCGACCTTCGTCGCGGCCTTTTCGCAACGTATTAACGCGACGCTTTCCGAGTAGTCCGGTCGAACGGCGCCGTGATGCTGGTCAAGGAAGATCGCGACTACTCCAGAGGGCAGTCCACGCATTGGAGCTGACACGCGCGCGTCCAGGACTTGTTTACGGTAAGGTGCGGATACGAACCCGATGCGGCCGTACAACGGTGAACGACATCTCGAGTCGTTGGCCTTCCCGCTGCACCAATCGCAGCACGCGGCCTGGCAACTGTGGCCGCAGCAATACCGGATAACGGATGTAGATCACCCCGCTCGTAGCCCATGCGGCCGCAAAAACCAGACGTCCGAAATCGCGGTCTTCCGTGAGGACGATTCGACCGCCCTCGCGCGCCATGCGGATCACATCCTCGTCGGTTGATCCGGACGCGCATTCAGCAACCGAGATTACATCGAACCCGCCGCCGCGCAGCACCCGCACGACAGAGAAGTCACAGCTCTCGTCTGCGAGGAAACCCAACATGCAGGCTTACCGCGCTATGGTCTTACACGTTTTCTTCGTGAGCGAGAGCGTCTGCGGCGTAGGTCATGGCGGCGCGAATGTCGGCGCCAGTCAGATTCGGATAGGCGTCGAGAAGATCGTGCTCGGTTGCCCCTTCTCCCAACTTGCGCAACAGCAGTTCCACCGGAATGCGCGTTCCCCTTACGACAGGTTTTCCCTGCATCACGGCCGGGTTGATCTCTATACGCTCATGGGCATTCATGCGATCGGCCTTTGGAGCTTCGTCAGCGCATTCTAGCGGACCTCACCGGTTGCTGCCATCAGCACTGGCGCTGTCAAACACTGCGCCCACGGACTGCGGTGAGGAGCCAGGGCGGCACGATGGCGTTCGATCGCGGCCTCAGATCGGGGTGAACATCGGCATCGAGATGCCGCCCTCGGACTTCTTGAACGTGACCTTGACCGGCTGGCCGACGCGCACGCTGTCCAGGTCGCAATCCACGATGTTGGTCACCATGGTGACGCCCTCGGCCAGGGTGACATAGGCGATGCAGAACGGGACCGGGGTGCCGCGGCGCATGATGCTGTAGCTGTAGACGGTGCCCGTGCCTTTGGCGTCGCGCCACGACACGTTCTCGCTCTGGCAGAACGGACAGAAGCTGCGCGGGTAGTGATGGTACTCGCCGCAGTCGCCGCACTGTTTGAGCACCAGCCTGCCCTGCGCGGCGGCCTCGAAATACGGCTCGTCGCCGGTGTTCATCTGCGGGTCGGTGATCGTGCGCTCCCGGTACGGCGTGGCCATCTACTCCCTTTCCAGAATGACCGTGGCGCTGCCATGCCGGTGCCCCAAGGAGCCGCCGGTGCCGTGCGCGAGCGCGATGTCGCAGTTCTTCACCTGCACCCGCGGATGGGCTTCGCCGCGCAGTTGGCGCACCGCCTCGATCACCTTGGTCATGCCGCCGCGGTTGGCGGGGTGGTTGTTGCACAAGCCACCGCCGTCGGTGTTGAACGGCAGCTTGCCCGAGCCGGAGATGAGATTGCCGTCGGCGACAAACTTGCCGCCGTCGCCCTTTTTGCAGAAGCCCAGGTCTTCGATCTGCACGATCACCGTGATGGTGAAGCTGTCGTAGATCGAGGCGTACTTGATGTCGGCGGGCGTCACCTTCGCCTCCGCGAACGCGAGCGGTCCCGAAGCCGCGCCGGCGCTGTAGCTCAAATCGACCTTGCCGCCCATCTGGTGCTTCAGTGCCTCGGCCGCGCCGCGGATCTTCACCAGCGGGCGCGGCAACTGGCGCGCGATCTCTGGCCGGGTGACGACCAGCGCGCCGCCGCCGTCGCTCACCACGCAGCAGTCCATGCGGCGCAAGGGATCCGCGATCAAAGGCGAGTCGAGCACGTCCTTGACGGTCAGTACCTCGCGCAGCATCGCGTTCGGATTGTGCTGCGCGTGCTGCGAGGCCGCCACCTTCACCCAGGCGAGCTGCTCGCTGGTGGTACCGAACTCGTACATGTGCCGCATCGCGACCATCGCGTACATGTTGATGGTGGCCGAACCGTAGGGCAGCTCGAAAGGCTCGTCGGGCACGCCCATGCCGCGGCTGTAAACCACCATGCCGGACGCCCCCTGGTTGGAGAAGGAGGTCCCCGCCGCGCCCTCTGAGCGCGGTCGCCCGGAGAGCGTGATCAGCGCGACGTTGCACTTGCCCGCAGCTATCGCCTGCGCCGCATGGTTGACGTGGACGATGTACGACGATCCGCCTGTCTCCGTGCAGTCGATGTGACGCAGCTTCAGGCCCAGGTGGTTCGCGACGCTGAAGCCGCCCGAGCCGGGCGCATCGCCAGCGCAGAAATAGCCGTCCACGTCCTGCATGGCAAGCCCCGCGTCCGCCAGCGCGCCGCGCGCGCATTCGGCGTGCAGTTGCGCGGTCGACTTGTCGGGCGCCTTGCGCGTCGGGTGCTCGAATGCGCCGGCGATGTAGGCCTTGCCGTTGATGCTCATGCTGGAATCGGATCAGCCGTCGATCTCGCGGCTATCGGCAACCGACTGCGCGCGGGAGTGACGCCGTTGCGATCCGCCTGCTCAATCCTCATCCGTGGCTCGCCTGCGCCGAGGCCGCGCTCGCCGCCGGCCCGATGATGCGCGCCGCCATCTCGCGAAACTCGGCGTCGGTGGGCGACCGCTTGCGCCAGCGCAGGCAATCCTCGACCGCATCGAGCAGCGGCCGGCATTTGTCGTCCGGCACGCTGATGCCCAAGTTCTTCGCGTGCAGCTTCAATCCGTACGGCCCCGCCCATTCCGCGAAGCCCGGGCGCTTGTTGTTGCCGAACAGCGCCGCCTTCACCGGCTCGAAGATGAACGGGTACTCGGGGAACATGTGGTGCTTGTCGTGCATGAACACGAACGCGTTGTCGCCGACGATGGGCGTGTTCTTGTGCAAGTCCTGGCGCATGATGTCGGCGATCAGCACCGAGACTTCGCGCAGCTTCTCGAGGCGTATGCCGGTGTCGAAGCCGTAGATGAACTCCAGGTGATAGACGGTCTCGGTCAGGTTGACGTGGCCGGGGCCTTCGCCGTAGCCGTTCACACCCACCGTGATGACCTCACAGCCGCCTTCCACCGAGGCGAGCGCGGTCGCCGTGGACATCCCGGCGGTGTTGTGGGCGTGCACGCCCAGGGCCGACTTGCCCGCGAGGGGCTTGAGCTCCTTGAAGATCTCCGTGTACAGCATCGGCGCCGCGATGCCGCCGCCGAAATCGTCGCAATAGATGGTATCGGCGCCGGCATCCGCGATCGCCTTGGTGAAATGCCGCAGGAACTCGGGATCGGCGCGCAGGAAATCCTGCAGGTTGATGTTGCACTCCTTGATGCCCTTCTTGCGGCCGAACGCGAGCGCGGCGAGCGCGATGTCGACTTCCTGCTTGCGCAGATCCTCGATCGACCAGTCCTGCTGGTTGCGGTACTTGGCTACGCCGCGCAGCAAGTCGTCGGAAGTGGCGACGCACACCACCAGGCCGATGCCGTTGTCCGCGATCACCGCCACGGTGTCGAGGAGCTGCTCCAGGTTGTGGCGCGGGAAATTCTGGTGCGCGCTGGTCATCGACTCAGTACGCACCTCGCGCCCGCAGTTGTCCAGGAACTTGCGCACCGCCCTCATGGTGGCGTGGTCGCGCGGCGCGTAACCGCCGAGCTGGATCATGGGCACGTTGAGATCGTGCACCAGCAATTCGGCGATCTTCACGCACTCTTCGGCGTTGAGCAGCGTGCCTTCCAACTGGCGCCCCTCGCGCAGCGTGATGTCGTTGATCACCACCCGCTGGGGCAGGCTCATCTTCGAGCGTATTTCGGGCGTGAACATCCGCGGCGTGACGCCGCTGTCCTTGTTGATCGCATCCTTGCCGCGCAGGTGGGCCATGAGTGTCTCGTCGTCGCTGGCGGACTCATCGGCCGCGGCACGATACTCGCGAAGCGAGCGCGCGGCCGGGAAAGTCCGTGGGTTTACGTTGTTTGGTGCCGGGACCGGAAGCGTAACCCGCGCCGGCGCGGCACGTCCAGTCGAAGCTCGTAAGACGACGAGCTCGGCGGGCGCCGGACGCGTTCTCGAGAACACGAGCTTGGTGCGCGTCTCGGCAGGATGCTCGGGACCAGGGTAGCGATGCTGCGCGACTCGCGCGAGGCGGCGAGCGCGTGTCGCGCCCGGTGCGTCCGCATCCTGGACAGTGGGTTCGTGCGCATTTCTTTCGTGATAACTTCCGTAAAGTCGTTCGCATGTCGCCGCCCCGCGGCCTCCACGAGGAATCCCCATGAAGAATCCTTGGCCTCGCAGCCTTTCGATCGCGCTAGCGGTGCTCGCCGCGCTTTTCTGCGGCGCGGCCGCGGCCCAGACCTATCCCAATCGCGTCATCCGGCTCGTCATTCCGTGGCCGGCCGGCGGCGCCACCGACGTCACCTTCCGCCTCTGGGCACCAACGCTCGCCGAGCACCTCGGGCAGCAGGTCGTGGTGGACAACCGTCCCGGCGCGGGCTCCACGATCGGGCTCGACCTGGTCGCCAAGTCCAAGCCCGACGGCTACACCCTGGGCGCCACCAACATCGCCTTCGGCGCCAACCCGTTCCTGCTCTCGAAGATGCCCTTCGACACGGAGAAGGACTTCCTGCCGGTGAGCGTGACGGCGCTGGTGCCCATGGTGCTGTCGGTGCATCCCTCGGTGCCGGTGAGGACGGTGAAGGAATTCGTAGCCTTGGCGAAGGCCAAGCCGGGTGCGCTCCTGTACGGCTCGGCCGGCCCCGCCAGTGCGAGCCACCTCGTGGGCGAGATGTTCAACGACATGATGGGCACCAAGGTACTGCACGTGCCGTACAAGGGCGGCGGCCCGCAGGTCATCGCCGCGGTCTCGGGCGAGATCTCGACGCTCTTCATACCGATCCCCAATTCGCTGCAGCACATCCGCGCCGGCAAGCTGCGCGCGCTGGGCGTGAGCACGCTGAAGCGCGATCGCACCCTGTCCGACGTGCCGACCATCACCGAGGCGCTGGGCACGGAATTCGACGTTTCGGAATGGCACGGCGTGGTCGTTCCCGCCGGCACGCCGCGGGCGGTCATCACGCGGCTGCACCAGGACATCGTGAAGGTGCTGGCGCTGCCCGAAGCGCGCGAGCGCATCGAGGGCGCGGGCGCGCAACCCGTGGGCAGCACGCCCGAGGAAATGGCGGCTTACGTCAAGCGCGAGCTGACGCGCTGGGGCCGAGTGATCAAGTCGGTGGGCATCAAGGTCGAGTGAGATCCGAGCGGCAGCGCATGCGGCGCGAGCTTTCGCCCTTCGAAGTCCTCTCCCTCTACCCGCGGCACGACTACACGCTCCAGGGCCTGTTCGACAGCCGCGCCTGCGCGGGGCCTGAGCGGCCCTGCCTGCTGTTCGAGGGCAGGACCTGGTCGTGGGCGGAGCTGGGCAAGGCCATCGCGGACACCGCCGCCATGCTGCACGAGCGCGGCATCGCGAAGGGCGATCGGGTGGGCATGATGGCGGTCAACAGCCCCGTGCAACCGGTACTGCTGTTCGCCTTGGCGCGCATCGGCGCCATCTTGGTGCCGGTCAATCCCGAGTTCGGCGTCGCGGAAGCGCGCTACGTGCTCCATCACGCCGGCGTGAGCGCGGTCGTCTGCTCGCGCGACAAGCTGGAAGTCGTCACCGCGGCGATCCAAGGCGTCGAACGCGCGCCGTGGCTCGCGCTGGTCGACGGCGCCACCGGGGAAGCGCCAAACTTGTGGGACACGCTCGCCCGTAGCGGGCCGGCGCGGCTGCCCCCGCCACCCTGCGCCGAGGACACCTGCGCGATCATCTACTCCTCGGGCACCACCGGCTTTCCCAAGGGCGTCATGCACAGCCAGCAGAGCTTCGTGCTCACGGGCGAGATCCACGTCGCGCGCACGCGCGCGCAACCCGACGAGCGCACCCTGTGCGTGTTGCCGATGTTCCATGTGAACGCGCTGTTCTATTCGCTCGCCGGCTCGATCGCGTGCGGCGGCTGCCTGGTGGTGGCAGCGCGCTTTTCCGCCTCGACCTTCTGGCGTCTCGCGGCCGAAACCGGCGCGACCCAGGTCAACATCATGGCCGCCATCTCGACCATACTCGCGCGCCGGCCGCGCAGCGAGTTCGTCGCCTCGCACCGGCTGCGACTGGTGTACGGCGCGCCCTTCACGCAGGAAGCGATGGACGTGCTCTTGAAAGAGTTCGGCGTCGAGCGCGTGATCGAAGGCTACGGCATGACCGAGATACCGGGCGCGTTGAGCGTGCCCTACGACGGACCCTACAAGCTCGCCTCGATGGGAAAGCCCGACATGCATCCCGATCCGGCGCGGCCGTGGACCGAGGCGCGGATCGTCGACGACGCGGGGCGCGAGCTGCCCGATGGCGCGACCGGCGAGCTGGCCGTGCGCATCCCGTCGATCATGCAGGGCTATTTCCGCGATCCCGAGCAGACCGCCGCGGCGTTTCGCGACGGCTGGTTCCTCACCGGGGACCTCGCGCGGCGCGACGCGGACGGCTACTACGCCTTCGTCGCGCGCAAGAAGGACATCATCCGGCGCCGCAGCGAGAACATTGCGGGCGCGGAGCTGGACCGCGTGATGGCCGAGCATCCCGGCGTCGCGGAAGTCGCCGCCATCGCCGTCGATTCGGACCTCGGCGAAGATGACATCATGGCGGTGGTCGTGGCGAAGTCCGGCGCAAGACTGACCGCAGAGGAGATCGCGTTCTGGTGTCGCGAGCGGCTCGCGCCGCACAAGGTGCCGCGCTATGTCGTGTTCGTGGATGCGCTGCCGCACACCCCGACGCACAAGGTGGCGAAGCACGTCCTGAAGGAGGACACGACGCTGCGCGCGCGCTCGGTGGACCTGCAAGGAGGCCGCGCGTGACTGGCGGCGCCAGCGGCGTCGGTCTCGTCGTCGGCGCGAGCGGCGTCACCGGCACGCCCACGGTCGAAGAGCTGGCGGCAGCGGGTTGGAAGGTATACGGCGTCTCGCGCCGCGCGCCGCGGCTGCGCGAGGATTTCGGCGCGCGCTTCCAGCACCTCGCCTTCGACCTGACCGATGCCGCAGCCACGCGCCGCGCGCTCGCCGCCTGCGGCGACATCACCCACGTCTTCTACTGCGCCAACGACGGTGCGCCTGCGACGCGCCTCGCGATGATGGCGAACGCGATCGACGCCATCGAGGCGGCGGCGAGCGGCTTTGCGAACATCAATCTCCTGCAGGGCACCAAGTACTACGGCAGCTACCTGGGGCCCTTCAAGACGCCGGCGAAGGAGACCGACCCGCGCATCGCCGCGGGCGATTTCTACTACGAGGAGGAGGATCTGGTGGCAGGCCGCCAGCGCGGCAAGCGCTGGACCTGGACCGCCGTGCGGCCCACCGCCGTGTGCGGCTACGCCGCCAACAACCCGCTCAACCTTGCCGTGGTGCTCGCCGTGTACGGGACCCTCTTGCGCGAGCTGAAGCAGCCCTTCGGCTTCCCCGGCTCGCCGGCGTGCTTCCATGCGCTGCACCAGGCGATCGACGCGGAGCTGCTGGCGCGCTCGGCAATCTGGGTGTCGACCCAGCCCGGCTGCGGCAACCGGGCCTACAACGTCGGCAACGGCGATATCTTCCGCTGGGAGCACCTGTGGCCCGCGCTGGCCCGCTGGTTCGGGCTGGAGCCGGCCGGCCCGCAGCCGTACTCGCTCGCTCGGTTCCTCGCCGACAACGCGGCCGCATGGGAGACGATCTCCCGCCGGCATGGGCTGCGGCCTTTCCCGTACGAGCGCGCGTCAGCTTGGGCACAGGGCTCGTTCGCGCCGCCCAACTCGCGCCTCGCATGCGAGTACGACTTCATCACCGATCTCATGCGCCTGCGCCGCAGCGGCTTCCACGAGGTGCTGGAGACCGAGCGGATGTACCTGCGCCTGTTCGACCGCTATCGCAAAGAGGAAGTCATTCCGTGAAAACCTACGACCTCCACTCCCACGTCGTCCCGCCGTCCCTGATCACCGCCATGGCGCGCGATCCCGAGCGCTTCGGAGCCCGCATCGGCGCCGGCAACGGCATCAAGATCACGCAGCGCGACGGCAAGCCGTACTTCGACAACAACGCCCGGCTGGTTGCGCTCGAGCCCGAGCTGTACGACGTGGAAGCGAAGCTCGCCGCCATGGACCGCATGCGCATCGACGTCTCCGCCCTGTCGGTAGCGCCGCCGACCTATCTTTACTTCCTGCCGGCCGAGGCGGGGCTCGCCGCATCGCGCCTGTCCAATGACGGCATCGCGCAGATGGTCGCGAAGCATCCCGCGCGCCTGCGCGGCATGGCCACCTTGCCCATGCAGGACCCCGACGCCGCCATCGCGGAGTTGGAGCGCGTGGTGAAGGCGTATGGCTTCCGCGCGATCGAGATCGGCACCTCGATCGAGGGCGAGCAGCTCGCCTCGCCGAAATTCCGCCCGCTGCTGAAGACGGTGGAGCAGCTCGGCTGCTTCATCTTCGCCCACCCGCACAAGTGCTCGGCCACGGGCGGCATGGAAGGTCACGAGTTGTTCAATACGATCGGCTTCCCGCTCGACGAGGTGATCATGGTCGCGCACCTCATCTTCAGCGGCGCGCTCGACGACCTCGAGCGGCTGAAGATCGTGGTCGCCCACGGCGGCGGCTTCATGCCCTACCAGATCGGCCGCTTCGAGCGCGCGTACCGCTACCGGCCCACCGCCCGCCTGCACACGCGGACTTCGCCGCGCGAGGCTCTGAAGCGCTTCTACTTCGATACGATCACCCACGATCCGCAGGCACTGCGCCTGCTCATCCAGCTCGTCGGCGCGAATCGCGTGGTGATCGGCTCGGACAATCCGTTCGACATGGGCTATTACGAGCCGCTCGACGAGCTCGACAAGGTGCCGGGTCTGACGGCCGAGGAACGCGAGCAGATCTGCCAGCGCACCGCGCGCTTTCTGCTCGGGGAGGATTGATCGTGCCGTCACTCCAACCGATGCGCCTGCCGGCACGCAGCCTGCCGCTCGCGGCCGCTTTCTTCGCCGCGGCGCTCGCCGGCGTCCCCGCGGCGAGCCAGGATTACCCGGTCAAGCCGGTGCGGGTGGTGGTGCCGTTCTCGGCGGGCGGGGCGCACGATGTGATCCTGCGCATCCTCGCGCCGTCGCTCGCGGAGTCCCTCGGCCAGCAAGTGATCGTGGAAAACCGCGCCGGCGGCGCCTCGACCATAGGCATGGAGCATGTCGCCAAGTCGAAGCCCGACGGCTATACGCTGGGTGTGGCCAACGTGTCGCTCGCGGTCAACCCGTTCCTGTTCAGCAAGCTGCCGTACGACACGGAGCGGGACTTCGCCCCGGTCGGCATGGTGGCGCGCGTGGGCTACGTGCTGATGGTGCACCCGTCGGTACCGGCGCGCTCGGTGCAGGAGCTGATCGCGCTCGGCAGAGCGCGACCCGGGCAGCTCAACTACGCCTCCGCCGGCAACGCGACCGGCGGGCACATGGGCATGGCGTATTTCCTCCATCTCACCGGCGTGAAGATGGTCCACGTCCCGTTCGGCACGGGCGCGCGCCCGGTGATCTCGGTCGTCTCCGGCGAGACCACGATCTACATGGGCACCATTCCCCCGGCGCTCGGCTTCTTCCGATCCGGCAAGCTCATCCCGCTGGCCGTCAGCTCGGCGCAACGCCATCCGTTGCTGCCGCAGGTGCCGACCATCGCCGAGTCGGGCCTACCGGGCTTCGAGGTCGGCGAGTGGTCCAGCATCGTGGTCCCGGCGGGAACCCCGCGCGCGGCTATCGATCGCGCGCAGCAGAGCATCGCCAAGGCCGTGGCGCTCAGCGAGGTGAAGGAGCGCATGGCGAGCGTCGGCGCGGTCAGCGCAGCGAGCACCCCGGAAGAGCTGGGCGCGCACATCAAGGGCGAGCTCGCGAAGTGGAAGAAGGTCGTGGAGACGGCGGGGATACGCGTCAACGAGTGATCCGACCCTGACCCCGACTGGTCCGACCCAGTCCTACCCCAGTGCGACCCTCGGACACCAGCCGATGGCCCGGTGTGCACTCAGTCGGCGCGGATGCCCGCGTCCTTGATGAGTTTGCCCAGGCGGCTCATGTCGGATTTCACCCGCGCGCCGAACTCTGCCTGGGTGCTGCCGACTGCTTCTTCGCCCACGTTGAGGAACCGCTCCCTCACCTCCGGACGTCTCAGCGCCGCGACCAATTCCTGGTTGAGCCGCGCAACGATGGCCGGCGGCACCCGCGCGGGCGCGAATACGCCGGCCACCGCTGAAGCCTCGTAGCCCGGCAAGCCCGTTGCCGCCACCGTCGGCAGGCCGGGCAGCAACGCCGAGGGCTGTGCGCTGGTCACCGCCAACGCTTTCAACCGGCCGGACTTGATGTGCGGCAGCACGCCGGAGGGAAGCCCGAAGGCGAGTTGCAGCTCTCCGGCCATCACCGCGGTCAGGCCGGGGCCTGCGCCCTTGTACGGCACCGACGTGATCCTGATACCCGCCATCGTGTTGAACAGCTCGGCCGCGAGGTGCGTGGGCCCGCCGGCCGATGCGCGCGCGTAGTTGAGGGCGCCGGGCTTGGCCTTCGCCAGCGCGATGAGGTCTTTGACGCTCTCCACCGGCAGCCCCGGATGGGCGACGACGATGATGGGCGAGGTGACGACCAGCGTCACCGGCGTGAAATCCCGGATCGGATCGTACGGCAGATTGCCGCGCAGAAACGGCAGCATCCAGATGTTGCTGCCGAAATAGAGCAGCGTGTAGCCGTCGGGTGTCGCCTTCGCCACGATCTCGGCCGCAATCACGCCCCCACCGCCGCCGCGGTTCACGACCACCACTTGCTTGCCGAGAGTCGTGGACAGCACCTGGCTCAGCACGCGGATGCCGAAATCGTTCGCGCCGCCCGGCTCCGAGGTCAGAACCTGTATCGGCCTGGCCGGAAATTCCTGAGTGTGCGCCGCACCGGCGAGGGCTAGCGCAGCCGTGGCGAAAGCAAGCGAGCGTGGGCGTTTCATGGATACGGATCAAAGTCTAGTAGCCTGATCACAAGACGTGACCTCGCGGACGCTCGGCATCACGCTTCACCCAGCCGATCCAAAATGGCCAGCGCTTTGCGTGCGCTCCCTCGGCGCGCGCGCACCTCGAACCTCAGCCGCGCGTCATGGTTCGCGAGAGCAACCGTCGCCAACTCATCTATCAGCTTGTTGACGCTAATGTTGCGCGACTCGGCCAGAGCCTTCAACCGTTCATGCTTATCGTTCGGCAACCGAATGGTCAAGGTCGACATGGGTACACCTCCAGGCATTGCTCGGGCGTTAGTATCCGCAATGTGGGAAAACGCAATTCGCCCGTAACCAGATGGCGAATGTTCCGCGTGACAATCGCAGTCGCGTTACCCGCGACCGCAAGCTCGACCAAGTGATTGTCCGCTTCATCCGGCAAATTAGGACGCCAGGCGAAGAACACTTCGGTCCAACGACAAACGCTCAGGAAACCGTCCAACAATGCCTCTCGTTCGGACGCCGACACGAGCGAGTTCTTCCACAGCGCCTCCCGCGATAGCACATCCTCGTACTCCGCGAAAAGAGCAGCACCCATCAGAGGTTCATACGCACCGCTCAGGCAGGCACGAACCACGCAACGTGCCGCCCCCCCTCGCCGCAAGAGCGCCCCCACGAATACGTTTGTGTCGAGCACGAGAGAAAACACAAACGTATGATAGCGCATGCGCTATCATCAGCCAATGCGCGCATGGAAACTCTCTCGGCCGGGCTTCGCGCCTGTACCCGGGCAGCCTGACGGCGTGGCCTCCCTCCACCAGTTGCGCTCAAATCTCGACAAGCCTGCCGGTCTGACGCGCACGTCGAGCGCTGCACGAGCGTGATGAACTCGGCGAAATGCATGCTGCGCCGGGCTCTTCGAGCAGCTATGAGCACGCCGGCGCGGCCGGCATGTGCATTGCATCGCCTTGAAGCCGGACGATCGTAACAAGAGCAGCACTCCCGTGCCGGCGATGCACGGGGATGAAGCGCGACGGTCGTCCACATCCGTAAGCAAGGGAGTCGGAACAATGGATGTGGACGCAAGCGGCGGCGGGGACTCCTGGCCGCAATTCGAGGGCGAGTACCGGCGGCATTTGTCGCGGCAGGGCGTGTCGGCGACCGCCATGGATGCGATCTGCGCTCGGATGCAGGAGCACTTCCTGCGCGCCGACGTGGACTTCGGCGTATGGGGCAAGATGCCCATCCCGGAGGGCGTCACTGCGCAGCAGGCGGGAGAGTGCGTGGCAGCGCTGTCCGAGATCGTCGAGCGCTTGGCCGCTCAGATCCATCAGCATACGAAACGCATGATGTGGACGATCTTCGAGCTGGAGACTCGGCTCGAAACGACGCGGACAGGCGCCGGCGTCTTGGTCTTGCACTGATGCGCACGAACCGGCGCACAGCTACGCCCCAAGGCGCGATCATCGCAGCGGCGGCGCTGATATCTACTCGACCAGCTCGCCCATCACCTCGTGGTCGCGGTCCCGCTTGCCGATCATCCCCGGCGGTGCTGATATCTACTCGACCTTGAGCCCGCTCTCCTTCACCACCTTGGCCCATTTCGCGATCTCGGTCTTCAAGAACGCGCCGAAATCCGCCGGCGAGCTGGCGATGACGTCGGCGCCCTCGCGGGCGATCCGCTCGGCCATGTCCGGCG
>JADLAC010000021.1:20000-76082 GCA_020848435.1 Burkholderiales bacterium
CGCGGACAAGGCGCTGATGGCGTCACGGCTGCTGCACGATCAAGCGCGCGTGGGGCTCGAGCCGCCGATATTCGTCCACGCCGGCATCGATACCATCTCGGCCTCGAAGCTGGACCTCGACCTGCTCGGCCACGGCTATGTGGCCAGCGCCGAGCCGCTGCTCTACGATCTGATCCAGCTCATCCACGACGACAAGCCGCCGGCGCAACGCGCGCGCATCGAGCCGGTGCCGCCGGGACTGTATTGGGCGCTGAGCAGATAGCCGCCAGCGGGGTCTTCGAGTTTGCGCAAGCGTGCCGCGGGATGGCAGCCGCAAGGTCCACTGATGAGGGCTAGCCGCCGAGCGCTTGCGCGTCGGTCTCCCGCCGCGATGCCGTCAACGGCGTTTCATGCGGGTCGAGCCTGAGCCGCCCGAACGATGAGCCCATCGACCGCCACGATGCGCGGGCCCACGCAAATAAGAGGGTTCACGTCGAATTCGACGAGGCGATCGCGCTGATCGTCGGCAAGCTCGGACAAGCGCACGATCAGCTCGGCCAATGCGTCGAGGTCCACGCCTGGGCTGCCACGGAATCCGGCGAGCAGCGCGCTACCCTTCAACCGGCCGAGCAGCGAGCGCGCTTCACGCGCCGTGACGGGCGCGAGATCGAGTACGGTGTCCTTGAGCAACTCCACGAGTATCCCGCCCAGGCCGACCGCGATCAGCGCGCCGAACTGCGGGTCGATGCGCGCGCCCACCATGACTTCGACCCCGGCCGGCACCATCGGCTGCACCAGCACGCCGTTGACGAGCGCGTGCGGCGCCCAAGCACGCGCGCTCGTCATGACAGCATCGTAGGCGGCGCGCACCTCGGCGGCCGACGCGAGATTCAAACGAATGACGCCGGCTTCGGTCTTGTGCGCGATGGTGGGCGATTCGACTTTGAGCGCTACGGGAAAGCCGAGGGCTTGCGCGGCGTTCGCCGCCTCGGCGGCGGACTGCACGAGCGCCTCCCGCACCACCGGCACGCCATACGTAGCCAATACCTGCTTGGCCTCCCGCTCGGTCAAGCTCGTGCTCGGCGCCGCCGCAAGCAGCGCTGCAGCCTTCTCCGCGGCCCGCGGATCGGACACGCGTTCGCGCCGCCGCGGCCCGTAGCGCGCTTCGGCGAGCAGACGATCTTCACGCCTGTGCCATGCCGCCAGGGTGGCATAGCAACGATCGATCGACTGAAAGCACTGGAGATGCGGATTCATTTCGGCTTCCAGCGTGCTCGGCCCGCCGATCCAGCCGCCGGAATAGCTGATGCACACCGGCTTGCCCGAACGCCGGCCCGCTTCGCCCATGGCTTGGGTGCGCTCCACGTTGGCCCGGCTCAAGCTCGTGTGGGGAAGCACGATGGCGCCGTAGGTATCGCCATCGAGCATCGCTTCGATCGCCTTGCCGGCGATGCTGTTGTCCTTGGTCATCATGGCGGTCAAGTCGCACGGGTTGCGCAAGGCGCCGAACTCCGGCACATACGGCCGCAACCGTTGTTTCATGTCCTCCGGCGGCTGCGGCATGGGCACCGCGTGCGCCTCGGCGGCGTCGGTAGCCGCGATCAGCGCGCCGCCCGAAGCGCCCATAGCGGCCACGCCGCGCGCTCGCGGCCGTCCGGTCTTGGCGAAGAACGCGGCCGTCTCCAGCACGTGCTCAATCGCCGGGACCGTGATGAAGCCGGCACGCTCGAACAGCGCCCGATACGCTTGCGTCGAGCCCGCGAGCGATCCGGTGTGCGAAAGCGCCGCCGTGGCGGCTGCCTCGCCCAGTCCGAGCTTGCACACCACGACCGGCTTGCCCGCCTTCCACGCCAGCTCGCCGGCTTCGAGCAATTGCAGCGGCTGCGCCATCCCCTCGAACAGGCAAGCGATCACGGCGCACGCCGGGTCGTCGGCGAGGTAGGCGATCTCGTCAGCGACGTGCATGTCGGCGCCGTTGCCGAGCGTCAGCACGTGGCTCAAGCGCATGCCGCGATGCTCGGCTTGGCCGAGCGCGAATCCCAGTGCACCCGATTGACTGACGATCCCGATGCCCGCGCCGCGCGGCGGGTCCACCTTGAACTCGCCCGAGGCAAACGACATCAGCGCGCTGGACGCGAAGTTGATGTAGCCGAGGCAATTGGGGCCGATGATGCGCAGCCCCGTCTCGCGCGCGATCGCGCTCAGGCGCGCCTGCTCCGCGGCGTGCTCGGGATGGCCGGTCTCGGCATACCCGGACGCGAACACCACCGCGCCGCCGACGCCGTTAGCCGCGCACTCGAGCAGGGCGGCCTCGATCCCAGCACGCGGCACGGCGAATATGACGCAATCGGGCGTCTGCGGCAGCGCCGCCAGCGACGGATAACACGCTTCGTCGCCGATCTTGTCGTAACGCGGATTGATGCGCCAAATGCGACCGCGGTATTTCGCCAGATTGGCGATGGTGCGGGCAGCGAACGACTTCGGATTGGGCGAGGCGCCGTAGATCGCCACGCTCTGGGGGTCGAACAAGCGCTCGAGCTCGGCGTGACGGTAGACGCTGCGGGAAGTGCGCATCACTGCTCGACACTCCTGCATGGATGGGGATCGGGCCATTATGCCGGACAATCGGCAGCCGCGAGCCGCGCGGATTCGTGCTCGCTGCGTCGCGGGCGCGTTTTTGGTCTATAGTCGCCTGGGCGCCTCGCCCGCCGGCGGGGCTCGAGCTATGACTGCGCACGCCGCCGCGGCAACGACTCGGGGATACGATCACGCGCGCGGGCGCGGCGCCAACCCAGGGAGGAATGTATGGAGTTATCGGCAAGGACCGAACTGCGACGCTCGCTCGTCATGACCTGCGTGGCTTGCGGGCTCGCCGCCGCGCACCCGGCGCCGGCCCAGCAGGGCTATCCCAATCGCCCCATCCGCTTCGTCGTGCCTTCAGCCACGGGCGGCAGCAACGACATCTCGGCACGGCTGTTCGGCCAGAAGCTCTCGGAAGCGTTCGGGCAGCAGGTCGTCATCGACAACCGCGCCGGCGCCGGCAGCATCATCGGCACGGACCTGGTGGCGAAATCCTCGCCCGACGGCTATACCTTGCTGGTGCAGTCCTCCGAGATCACCATCATCACCGCCTTGCACAAGAAGCTTCCCTTCGACACCGTCAAGGATCTCGCACCGGTCACGCTGCTGGCTACCTTTCCCCTGCTGCTGGTCGTCCACCCCGGGGTGGAGGCGAAGTCCGTGAAGGAGCTGATTGCGCTCGCCAAGGCGAAGCCTGGGCAGCTTCGCTATGCCTCCAACGGCAACGGCACGATCTCGCACGCTTCGGCCGAGATGTTCAAGAGCATGACGGGAATCAATCTGGTGCACGTGCCCTACAAGGGCGCCGCGCCGGCGCTCACATCGATCCTCGGCGGCGAGACGGCGATGGGCTTTTACACCACCTCGGCAACGCTGCAACACATCAAGGCCGGTCGCTTTCGCGGCCTGGCGACCAGCGGGGAGAAGCGCGTCGCCTCGCTGCCCGATCTGCCGACTTTCGCCGAGGCCGGCCTGCCCGGCTTCGTCGATGCCCGCACCTGGGCGGGCGTGTTCGTCCGGGCGGGCACGCCGCAGCCGATCATCGCCAGATTGCACTCCGAGCTGACGCGCATCATCCGCTTGCCGGACGTGCGCGAACGCTTCGTCACCTACGATTGGGAGGCGGTGGGCAATACGCCGGAAGAGTTCGCCAGCAGCGTTCGCAAGGAGATCGCGACCTGGACCAAGGTGATCCGGGAAGCCAACATCCGGGCGGACTGACGCCGTTTAGGGGTTCAGCCATTGTGAGTCAGGTCTTGCGTGTTGCACCGGGATGGATATTGGCTAGTGCACGAGTCGGCCAAGTGCAGCGTGCAAGACCCCAGCCGTCCCGGCCGTCGCGTTTCTTCGAATGAGGGCTCGCCGCATGCATATCCACCGCATCGCCGTCGTCGTTGCGCTGTCGCTGCTCGTCTGTGCTCAGGCCAGCGCGCAAACACCCGCGTCCACCTATCCCAACCGCCCGGTCAGGATCATCATGCCGTTCCCCGCCGGGACGAGCGTCAACGACGTCCTCGGCCGCGCGCTGGCGCAGCGCCTGTCGGACCGGCTCGGCCAGCAGGTGATATTCGACAATCGCTCCGGGGCGGCGGGAACCATCGGCTCGGAGATGGTCGCGAAGTCTCCGCCCGACGGCTACACCCTGCTGCTCGCCGTGACCGGCCCGATGACGATCGCGCCTTTCGTCTACCCCAAGCTGGGCTACGACACGCTGCGCGATTTCACGCCGGTCGCGCTGGTGGCGCGAGCGCCCTACATCATCGTCATTCATCCCTCGGTGCCGGCGAAGGATCTGAAGTCGCTCATCGCGCTGGCGAAAGCGCGTCCGGGCGAGCTGCTGTTCGCCTCCGCCGGCACGGGCGGCACACCGCACCTGTGCACCGAGCTCTTGATGAGCATGGCGGGGATCAAGATGACGCACGTCCCGTACAAGGGCGGCGCGCCGGCGATGATCGATACCGTCGGCGGGCACACCCAGCTCTACTGCACCAGCGTGACCAACGCGCTGCCGATGCTGAAGCAGGGTCGAATCCGCACCGTCGGGGTGACGCCGATGAAGCGCTCGCTCGCGCTGCCGGAAGTACCCACACTGGACGAGCAGGGCCTGAAAGGATTCGACGTCGCGCAATGGATGGGCATCCTGGCGCCCGCCAAGACGCCGAGCGCGATCGTGCAGCGGCTGCAGCAGGAGATCGCCCGCCTGGTCAACGAGAGCGAATACAACAAGTTCATCGTCCAGCAAGGCGGCGAGCCGGCCTACATGGCGCCGGACGAATTCAGCGCGCTGTTGCGCAGCGAGCTGGAGCGCTGGGGTAAGCTCGTGAAGGCCGTCGGGGTGAAGCCGGAGTGAGGGCGACCAGCAGCCGCGCCGGCCGCCACGGCGACACCCTTGCACGGTGCGCGACATAGAATCGCAGTCGCCATGGCTCGAGTCGTCGCGCTCTATCGCTATCCCGTGAAAGGATTCACGCCCGAACGCGTTGCGCGCATCACCGTGCTGCCGGGCGGACGCGTCGCGGGCGACCGTGTGCTCAATTTCCGCTTCGCCGATGCGCCGGTGGCCGACACGGCGTGGTGCCGCAAGTATCATGGGGTCGTGCTGGCGAATACGCCCGGGCTCGCGCGGCTCGAAGTTCGGTTCGATGAGCCGAGGCAGCGTTTGACAATCGGCCTCGGCGGACGAACGCTCGCGGATCACGGTCTCGATCCGGCGGGCCGCCGGGAGCTGGTGCAGGCGATCACGGACTACGTCCTGCACCTCGAAGACAACCCGTTGCAGGGCGCGCCGCAGCGCCTGCCGCTCAAGTTGGTCGGCGATGGCACGACACCGCGCTACCAGGACAACGAAGCCGGGCAGGTCACGTTGCACGCCCGCGAGAGCCTCGCCGCCGCAGCCATGGCCTTCGGCGATGCCGCGCTCAGCGAGCTGCGCTTCCGCCACAACATCGTGATCGACGGGGTAAGCGCCTGGGAAGAGCAAGGCTGGGTGGGGAGCAAGCTGCGCGTGGGCGATGTCGTCTTCGAGCGGGTCGTAGCGAAAGTGCGCTGTCTCGCCACGCACGCCAATCCGCTAACGGGCGAGCGCGATCTGCCGGTGATGCAGCTCTTGGTCAAGGCATTCGCTCAGCGCAACCCGACGTTCGGCGTCGGCATGTTGTCGGACTCGGGCGGGGAGATACGCGTGGGCGATTGCATCGCGTTGGCGTAGACAGCCGCTGCGCTCGCAGCGGCCGGCCGCGCTGTGCGCGCGATGCGAAGCGCAAGTTACCATGCGCGAGGTCGCACGCGATCGCCGAAATAATCGATCGCGACCGTCGGCTGCGAGGAGAGCACGAACATGACGAACAAGTTGCGTTTAGGTTTCGTCGGCGCGAACGTGCGTTCGCATTGGGCCTCGCAGTCGCATTTCCCGGCGCTGCTCGCGAGCCCGGACGTCGAGCTGACCGCGGTGTGCACCACGCGCCCCGATAGCGCGGATGAAGCGCGCAAGGCGTTCGGGGCGAAGCTCGCGTTCCACGACTACCGCGCCATGGTCGCATCCTCCGCGATCGATGCCGTGGCCGTGTGCGTGCGCGTCCCGCTGCACTATGCGCCGACCAAGGCCGCGATCGAGGCCGGCAAGCATGTCTATACCGAGTGGCCGCTCGGGCGCGACAGCACCGAGGCGCAGGAGCTGGCGGCGCTGGCGCGCGCGAAAGGTGTGCAGACCGCCGTCGGCCTACAGTCGCGCGTGAGTCCCGTGCTGGTCTACATGAAGGAGCTGGCCGAGGCGGGCTACCTCGGCGAGCTGCTGTCGTGTCATGCAGTGTGCATGCGCGACGGCCCGCTGGAGCGCCCCTCGAGCCGCACCTGGCAGCGCGCCGCCGAGCTCGGCGCCAATACGCTCACCATCGCCAACGGCCACGTCATCGATGCCTTGCGCTTCGTGGCAGGCGATTTCGCGCGGGTCGCATGCGTGGTGAGCACGCAGGCGCCGCAGTGGTACGAGACCGACACCAAGCGATTGGTCGATGTCACCTCGCCGGACAACGTCCTGGTGAGCGGACGCCTCGTGCGCGGCGCGGTCGCATCGGTGCACGTCGCAGCCGTGCCTTGGGCCGGCATCGGTTACAGGATGGACCTTTACGGGCGTGAAGGCACGCTGGTCGTGACCGGCGAGGTCTCGTCCCAGCGCGGCGAGATGCTGCGGCTGCAAGGCGCGCAGCGCAGCCACGAGCTGCGCGAGCTCGATATTCCGGATCGCTACACCTGGGTGCCGCCCGGATTCCCGCGCGGCGATCCCTTCAACGTCGGACAGATGTACGCCTTGTTCGCCGAAGCGGTGCGCACGGGACACAATCGGCTGCCGACCTTCGACACCGCACTCGAGCTGCATCGCTTCCTCGACACCATCAAGCAGGCCGCGGATACGGGCCGGGAGCTCTCGGTAACCTGAGTGTTCGGTCAGGTCTTGCACGTTGCACCGGTGATGGATAATGAGCCAGCCGCCCTACCGCGACGCCCGCCGCGTATTCTGGATCATTGATAACGGCTCCTCGTATCGCGGCCAGTCCAGCGTGCGACGCCTGACCAACGCCCTCGGATCGTCAGACCGACTAGGCGCGGCTGCTTCGGCGTACGATGCAACCGATCAATCCCAGCCCAACGAGCATCGTGAACACGCTTCGCGGCTCGGGCACTGGCTGAGCGAAGGTGGCGCCGGAAGCAGTCGCCCATTCTGTTCCAATCGGCGCAGTTAATCGCAACGTGGCCGTATGTGTGAAATCAGCCATGGCTCCCATTGCCTGAGCGTTGAAAAGCATCAGGAGGGGAACCATCTGCGATGGGCCGGTGATGTTGACGTCTACCCTGAGAACGTCATGGCCGCCCCAGTGAGGAGCACAGTTCGGATTGCACACGTATTGGCGGAAGGAACTGCCGTCGCCGACGTTGAGCGAGCCCGAAGCGTAGGCGTAGGAACCGGTGAACGCGTCGGGCCGGGTGGCGATCGCGCCTTCGAGGTCCAGAGTAAACGTCACCGGAGTCACCTTTGTGTTCGATGCGCCCGGCACTGTGAACGTAACCTCGTCGGCAAACGCTAGATGCGAAGTGGCGGAAATGGATTTCAAGGGACCGAGGTAGTCCGAATACGCACTAAAGGCAAACTTGCCGCTGAGTAGATCCATACTGGCAAATGCCATGCCGGATGCGTTGGGGACGGCAATGGATTCCTCGCTCCCGAGCGTAGGTGCGTACTCGATCGGGCCCGTGTTGTACTGCAGAGAACGCGTGACCATTGGCGCTAAGGGTGCCCCGCCTGAATCGAATGTCAGAGGCGAAGGCGCAGGTCCGGCAGGCGGCCCGACTAACGACTGAATGGTTTGATAAACATAGAGAGAGGCTGCAGACGGGTCGGCCGCGTCGGCATGCCCCGGCAGGGCAAGGAAGGCGCAATAGGCAAAAAGACATACACGCATGGCGACACCTTCAAGTTCGAGTGAGAGAACTTCAGTGTAGCGGAACCGATTGCGTTGCGGGCAGATGTTGCACCAGACAACTGAGGCCCAGGCAATACTTCCGCTTTGGTCGAGCTATACCTGTCATTCGAGCTTGCCTTGCGTAACGACAGGCACCAAGAGCGGCGCGTGCAGTGACGGTGCAAGGCGTCGACACCAGCTCAGACCGAGAACAAGACTTGTGACGTAGTCCGCCTGTTCCGACGACTAGCACCCTGCCACGCCGGCAACCAACTCAACGCGGCCACGGACGATCGGCAGCACGATGTGCGATGCGCGCATGCGATCGACATACACCGTGTTCAGCGCGATCTGCTTGTGTAAGTGTTCGGTCAGGTCTTGCACGTTGCACCGGTGATCGATATTGCTCATTGCGTAACTGGCGCCGAAGTGCAACATGCAAGACCTGACCCGCAAACCCCGGCTCAGTCGCTCAGCGGCGGCGCCGAGCACACCTGCTGGTAGCGATAGCGCTGCTTCAGGAGGCCGCCGTACTCGTACACGTCGAGCGTCTTCTCGTACGCCGGCTGGGTAATCTCCACGTGCGGGGTCCAGCAGCCGAGCTGCTGGTAGGTGGCGATGCAATCGGCGAGCACGCGCTCGCCGATATCCGGGAAGTAAGGCTTCTCCGCCATGGCGATTGCGGCGGCCGGCGTGTCATTGATGTAGCGCCGGGTCTTCTTGTAGGCGCGCATGAATGCTTTCGCCATGTCGGTCGCGAGCCACTCACGGGTCGCGGCGAGGCTGGAGAAGCCGCAGGGGCCGATCTGCTTGCCCACCTGGGCCACGATATGGCCGATGCCGTCGGCCTGGAGCTGCTGCGGGTACGGGCCTTGTTGCTGGACGTACTGCCCCGCGCCGCTGCGGAAAGCACGGTCGATGTCTGCCGCGCCGGCGAAGGCGATTGGCTTGAGCTTGCTGAAATCGATGCCGGCCTTGTGGCAAGCGTACTTGAACATGATGAGCGGCTGCCCGTCCTTGAACATGACCACCTCCGCCCCTTCGAGCTTGTCCCAAGTAAAGGCGGGATCGGCCTCGCGCCCGGTGAGGAAGAATCCGTCCATCTCGTTGATCTGGGCGAAATGTACCGCGGCCGGTGTCTCGCCCTTGTTGAGCGATGCAAACCCCTGGCTCAGCGCCGACTGCACGATGTGCGCCGAGCCGTCGCTCAAGGCCGCCAACGCCGATACCCCCGGCGGGGCAACGGACCACTCCGGCTCCAGGCCTTCGGCGCGCAGGAAACCGCCCGACATGGCCGAAATGAGCGGCGAATAGAACGCGGAAAACAGCGTGAACTGTATGCGGATCCTGTCCATGCGAACGACCTCCTTCTCGGATGGGACTGTCTCGATAAGAGCGCTGCGACGCTGCCGAACCTAGGAGCCTGTCGGACTTGATTTCACGCGATGCGTTGTGGGCGCAACCCGAAGGGACGGGATTGCCACAGCCAATCACTTGCTCTACGGCAAGCGCGGGCGGCGCATATGCCAATCGGTCGCGTTCTCGAACGCCCAGCCGATGCGCAGTATGCGCGCTTCCTCGAAGCCGCGGCCGCAGATCTGGAGCGAGATAGGCAGACCCGCGCGCGTGAAACCGCACGGCAACGACAGCGCGCACAGGTCGAGCAGGTTGATCGGACGGGTGAGCCGGCTCATCGGCGACTGGCTTTGATCGACGCCGCTCAGCGGTATGGCAGCAAGCGGCGTAGAGGGCAATAGCAGCGCATCGAAGTCGCACAGCAGGCGGTCCACCTCATGGCGCAGCCGCCGCCGCTGTGCCCGTACGCCGATGTAATCGGCCGCCGAGATCGTCCGGCCCGCGCGCAGCCGGGCGCGCACATCGGGATCGAACGGCAAGTCGTCGCGGTCGATCCACGCGCGGTGCAAGGCATAGCCCTCGGCGGCGATGATTTTCCCGGTCAGCTCCGCCAGCGACGCGAAGGATACGGGCAGTCGCAGCGTATCGATGCGCGCGCCGAGCCCGCGCAAGCTATCGAGCGCGGCGTCGAAGGCGGACATCACCTCGGGATCGACCTCGCCCAGCTCCGCCGGCGGCAATACCGCGAGCCGCAGCCCGACCACCGGCGTCTTGAGATCGCTCAGCACGTCGGACGGCGCTTGCGCGAGCGTCCGCGGATCGTTCACATCCGGCCCGTGCAGCGCGGAAAGGAGCAGCGCCGCGTCTTCGACCGCGCGCGTCAAGGGCCCGATCGTATCGAGCGTTTCGCTCAGCGCCAGCGTGCCGTGGTTGCTCACGCGGCCCACGGTGGTCTTGAGCCCGACGATACCGCACAAGGCTGCGGGGATGCGCACCGACCCTCCGGTATCGCTGCCGATCGCCGCCGGCGCCAAAGCGGCGGCCACGGCAACGCCCGATCCGCTGCTCGATCCGCCGGGCGTGCGCTGAACGTCCATATCCCAGGGATTCCAGGGTGCACCCATGGTGACGTGGGTGCCCCAACTGCCGAAGGCGAACTCGACCATGTGCGTCTTGCCGATCACGATCATGCCGGCCGCGCGCAGGCGCTGCACCAGCGTCGCGCTCAGCGGCGAAACGCGCTCGCGCCAAAACATCGATCCGCCCGTCGTGATCGTCCCCTCGATCTCGACCAGGTCCTTCAATGCGATAGGAATGCCGTGCAACGGGCCGAGTCGCCGGCCGGCCTTGAGGGCGCGATCGGCGCAGTCCGCCGCGATCCGCGCCGCGCCCTCGTCCAGCGCGACGTAGGCGTGCAACTTCGCATCGTAGCGACGGATGCGATCGAGATAGGCGTCGAGCAGCGCGACCGCGGTCAAGGTCCTCTCGCGCAGGCGCTCGGCGAGCGCGTGGATCGGTGTGTAGGCGAGCGCCTCGGCGCTATCGTCGCGCGCCGTCGGATTCGGCCCGTCATCGGCTTGGATCATGCGTACTTTCCCCTGGATGCACGCCGGCCATGCCCGCGGGCGGTCAGCGCGAGAGATCGAAAAGTCGGAGGGTGCGGGCGGCGTGCCATTCTGCCTCATCGTAGCTGGACCGGCGCTGCGCCGGCAATCAGCCCATGAGTAGCGCGATGCCCGATTTCGACCCGTCGTGCGCTCAATCGAACAAGCCTGCTACATCGAGCGCGAACCGCGACGACGCAAGCGCGCCGCCGCGCCCGAAAGCCTCGATCCGCTGCGCGCGCGAATACACGATCCACACTTCGATCGCACCGGCCGCGAGCAATGCCTCAACCTTTTCCGTGAGCTCTCGGCGCGAGTTCGACGGCGACGTGACCTCGATACACAGCTCCGGCGCCGCCTCGAAGGGGGTCTCGTTGCGGTGCGCGCCGATGAACTCGGCGCTCGCCCAGACGACGTCCGGAACCAGCAGGCCGAGGGGCGTAAGCACCGAGGCCTCGACGATGACTTCGCCGCCCAGATCCGCCAGACGCTTCACCAGGCGGGCCTGCAGCGTCCCGTGATAGTTGCTCGCGGGACTCATCACCATGCGGCCCCAGCGGTCGAGCTCGATCTTGCCCGGGACGTTGGCGAATAGCGGGTCGTTGCACATCTTGCGGTACATCGCCCCGAGCGCGTCGTACGACAAGGGCGCTTCGATGATCTCCGTCGTGTCGGCCATGGCAGGTTTCCCGAGCGGCAGGCTGCTTGAACGGGCACAGTCTATTCCCGGGCGCATGGACGGGCAATCGTCCGCGAGGCATAGGCCCGCGGATTTTCGCTCGGCAGGACGCGACCGGAGTCGGACCCTAGTCGGACTCCGGACCGCTTGCGTGGCCAGCGTGTATCGAGGCAGCGCCGCGGCAGTCGATCGCCAGCGCTGCGAGTCTACGTGTCTGCTCCCAGCGAGGAGATTCGGAATAGCACGGCAGCGTGCTATTCTGCCTCATCCTCGACAGGCTCGCGCATATGTTGCCCTCCGCGGCAGGACCGTCTCGCTTCGCACCGCCCGAGTATCTCAACGAGCTCGTGCGCTTCATTGCATCGACGCGTTACGAAGACTTGCCGGCGGCGGTCGTCGATCGGTGCAAACGCCTGATCGCCGATTGCTTCGCGATCATCACCGCGGGCAACCAGAGCGACGAGCTGAGGGCGCTGGCGGCGAGCCAGCTCGAACAGTCAGCGCCCGGCGGCTGCTGGATCATCGGCACGCCGCATCGATCGGCGCCGCGCGCCGCCGCCTTTCTCAACGGCATCGCCAGCACCTGGCACGATTTCGACGAGGGCAGCACCATCGCCTACTCGCACCCGGGCAGCCAGACCGTCCCGGCGGCGATCGCAGCCGCGCAAGCGCTCGGCGCATCCGGGCGCGAGCTGCTGCGCGCCGCCGTGCTGGGCTACGAAGTCAGCGCGCGTGTCGGCAGGGCGGCGAAGATGCGCGTATCGGTGCATCCGCATGGGGTGTGCGGCGTGATCGGCTCGGCCGTCGCGGCCGCCCTGCTCAAGGGTCTCGATGGCGCGCGCCTGGCGCAGGTCATCAACATGGCGGCGACGATGGCGATGGCGACCAATCGGCAGGCGATGCTCGACGAGGCGACCGTGCGCAACGTCTACTCGGGCCACAGCGCGGCTGCTGGGCTCACCGCGGTCGAGCTGGCGCAAGCCGGTTTTACCGGACAGCACGATGGCATCGGCTTCACCTACGGCACGGTGATCGCCGACGGCTTCGACCCGGCGCGCATGATCGCGAATCTCGGCGCCGAGTGGCTCATCCTGCAAGGCTACTTCAAGCTGCATCCCGCGGGGCGCTACTCGCACGCCGCGATCGACGCACTCGAAGACGCGCTGGCGAAGACGCCCGGCGGACGGCTCGACGTGGCGGCGATCAGCCGCATCGAGGTGAAGGCATTCCAGATGGCCGCGCTGCTCTCGGGCAAGCGCATCACCACCAGCTTCGGCGCCAAGTTCTCGATCCCCTTCGCCCTGGCGACCATCCTCGTTCATGGCCGCTCGGGGATCGAGTCTTTCGATCTCGCCGCGGTACGCAACCCGTCGGTCCAAGCCCTGATCGCGAAGACCGACGTGGCCGAGGAGCCCGCGCACACCCGCGCGTACCCGGACAAGCAGCGCTGCGACGTGACGATCCACCTGGACGGCGGGCGCACGCTTCGCGGCCATTGCGAAGTGATGAAGGGCGAGCCGGGCAATCCGCATCGCCCGCAGGAAGTCGAGAAGAAGTTTTTCGATCTGACCGTGCCCGTCTGGGGCGCAGAGCGCGCGCGCAAGCTCTATCAGGCCCTGCTCGCCCTCGAACACAGTCCCGACATGCGGGCATTCGGTGCCGGGTTCGCGTTGTAGCTTTCCGCAGTCAACCTGACGGGAGGGCAGTATGTCGCGCACAGTTCCGCTCCGTTATCGGCCGTGGCTGTTGGCTTCGTTGGTCTTGTGCACGCTCGCGCCGGACGCGAGCCTGGCCCAGGGCTATCCCAGCCGGCCGCTGCGCTGGATCATTCCCTATCCGACCGGCGGGACGTCCGACTTTCTCGCGCGCCTGATCGGCCAGCAACTGGCGGAGGCCCTCGGGCAGAGCGTGGTCATCGACAATCGCGGCGGGGCCAACGGCAACATCGGCACCGAAATGGCCGCCAGATCGGTGCCCGACGGTCATACCCTGCTGCTGGTGGCCAGCACCTTCACGATGAATCCCTGGGTCTATCCCAAGCTGCCCTTCGATTCGGCTCGGGATTTCGCCGCCGTGACCACCATTCTCTGGCAACCGTACCTGCTCTCGGTGCATCCGTCGCTGCCGGCGGCATCGGTGAAAGAGCTGATCGACATGGCGCGCGCCAAGCCGGGCGCGATCGAATACAGCTCCGGCGGCAGCGGCAATGCCACCCACATCGCGGCCGAGCGATTCGCCTCGATGGCGGGCATCAAGCTCACCCATGTGCCGTATCGAGGCGTGGGACCCGCGATCGTTGCGCTGCTCGGCGGCGAAGTGAAGCTCATGTTCGCCTCCTCGGTCGCGGTTCAGCCGCATCTCAAGGCGGGGAAGATCAAGGTGCTGGCGGTGACGGGCGTGAAGCGAATCGCCTCGATGCCGGAGGTGCCCACGGTGGCCGAAGCCGGCGTGCCGAAGTTCGAGGAGGGCAATTGGCAAATGGTCCTGGTGCCGGCAGCCACGGCGCGGCCCATCGTCGCCAAGCTCAACCAAGAGATCGTGCGCATCCTGAAGTCCGCGGAGATCACCCGCCAGATCGCGCTCACCGGCTCGGACGTGATTGCCAACACGCCGGCGCAATCCGACGCGCTCGTTCAAGCGGACCTGAAAAAATACGCCGCCGTGATCAAGACGCTGGGCATACGCCTGGATTGAATCCGTTCCCACCCATCATCGACGAGGATCGAGACCGCAATGGCCACGTATTCGACGGGCGCCGGTGCTGCGCCGTACTGCATGATCATCACTTTCGAGATCGCACCGCAGGACGAAGCGCAGTTCAACGACATCTACGACAACGACCACATTCCCAACATCCTCGAGCTCGACGGCGTGCTCGAGGTCATTCGCTTCCGCGATGTCGCGCCGAACGACAAGGGCTTGCTGGTCTATTCGGCGCTATACATGCTCGCGCGCGAAAACCTGCACGAGACGCCCGAGTGGAAGGCGCGCTCGGACCTCGGCCGCTGGGCGCCGGTCATCCGCCCCAAGGTGAAGTCGCGCGCCAGGCGCACCGGCCCGGTGGTGGCGCGGTTTCGCAAGCCGGCGGCCTGAGCGTCGAGGACCAAGGCCACCGCTCTTGCCGGGCCAGCCGAGCGCGACCGCGAAACGCTCGATCATTCCGGGCTGCCGGGAATGATCGCGGGCGCCAGCGCGTAGCAGTAGTCGGCGATTTCTCCCGGCCTGCATTTCCATACTCGGTCCATCAGCTTCGAAGCGAAGCAGTGTTTCAGCGCGTTGCGCAGGGCTCGAAGCCGAAACGGATAGCCGAAGACATAAGGGTGGATCGAGACGGCGCACACCAGTGGATGGTGTGCGCTCTGCTCGACCATCTCCTCGAACTGATCGACCAGCATGTCGCAGAATTCGCGCGCGCTATGTTGTCGATGGATGATCTGCGGCGAATCATTGAGCTCCGCCGGATACGGCACCGACAGCAGCGGCCCGCAGCGCGTGCGCAGCCAGATCGGTTGATCGTCGTGCGGCCAATCCATCAGGTAGGTATAACCCGCCTCCTTGAGCAGGTCCGGCGTCCAGGGATTCTCGTACGTGCCCGCCCCCATCCAGCCCTTGGGCGCTTTACCCTCGTGGCGCGTGAATGTCTCGGTCACCTCGGCCAGCGCCCGCGCCTCGTCGTGCTCCCAGCGGAAATCGTGCAGATTCTCGGAGTTGGTGCGGCCGTGGCCGACGATCTCGTCGCCGCGGGCGCGGATGCGATCCATGATCTGGGGCGCGTGCTGGTAGAGCAGGCTGTTCGCAATGTGCGCCAGCGGCAGGGCGAGCTCGTCGGCGAGGTCGAACAGCCGCCAGATGCCGATACGATTGCCGTAGTCGCGCCAGGAGTAATTGCGCTGGGTTTGCGGCTCGCCATGCTTGGCGTTGTCGTGTCCGCGCCCCGTGCCGAAGGCGAACACTTCGACGTTGGTGCTCATGCAGAACGCAAGCCGCTTGCCGCCTGGCCAGCTATAGTCCTTGCGCTCGACCAGTGGGACATAGTCATAGCGCGATTGGCGCGGAATCGAGGTTGCCATCGGTTGCCTCCGATCAGTATCGCTCGAACCGCAATGCGGTGAGCGCGCCCAGCGGCGCGTTGCCGTCGCGCTCGCGGCCTGCGGCCAGCATGGCGCGAACGCCGGGGCATGACAGCGGCCGTTCGGGTGCGCGTCGCACGCGAAGCGGTACGGGCTCAGCGGGTGTTCTCGCGCAAGAGCGTCGCGTAACGTCCAAAGGGCCTGAGCGCAGCGACGGCCGCGCCCTCGCTCACAGCCTGGGCGAGCCGGTCGACGTCGCGGGCGATGAAACCAGAGAGCGCGCCCGCGCCGAACTCGAACAGCGGCGGCGCGAGCGGCGTGCTCGGTCCGATCACGACGACGAACGCAGCTGCGCAGAGCGCGAGGATACCGGCCATCGAGCCATTGACCAGGCTCGATGCCGTCATGGCGACGAAGCGTGCGTTCTCCAGCAAGCGCGGCAATTCCGACTCCGGATACTCGCCCGCACGCGGCTCGCGCTCGACCACGGCGATGCCCGGAAAGCGCTCGGCCAAGCCGGGAAAGCGGCCGATGACGACGCTGCGGCTGCCATGGTTCTCGATCAAGTCGAGACCGTTCACGGCGCTCGCCGCAAGATCGAAGCGATTCCAATGGGCATTGAGCGCCGCGAAGGCGATGGCGCGCTCGAACACGTTGTCGGATTCCCACAGCGCTGCCAGGGCCGCGAGCGCTTGGCCCGCATACGTCCCGGGCCGCGGCAAGCTGCGGCAACCGGCGCTGCCGCGCGCGGGCGTGTGTGCCATCCCGGCACCGTTCGGCCCGACCACCAGCGTCCAATTCAGACCGACGACGACCCGTTGCGCGGCGCCCGACACGCCGCTCGCCAAAGCCTCGTAAAGCGCGCGCGGGGTGAGCGCAGCGCGCGCGTTCGCCGACGAGCTTGCCGCTTCCGTCAAAGCGCCTCCCCCACGACCCTGGTTCGACCCTGGTCGAAGCTACTTCAGCGCCGGCAGCGGCGGCGCGACGCCGCCCGGCAAGGGCTGTTGCGCGACATTGAGCACCATCCCGAGCATGCTGTAGTAGCCCGTCAGGGCGATCAGGTCGATGACAGCGCGATCGCCGAAGCGCTCCGCGACGGCCGCGAAGCTTGCGTCGGTTACGCCGTGGGTCTCGTGCAGCTCGGTGCAGAATTGGTACACGGCGGCTTCATCGTCTTGCATGGCGCGCGGGCGCTTGCCCTGGCGCAGGTCTTCGGCCACCGCCGGCGCGAGCCCCGCTTCGAGGGCGAGCCGATGGTGCTCGACCCATTCCAGTTGCGCGCCCCAGGTGCGGGCGGTGATCAGGATGACGAATTCGTTCAGCCGCCTGGGCAGCGCGCTGGCGTAGCGCAAGTACGCGCCGACCTGCTGCGTGCGCGCCATCAGGTCGGGGCTGCGCAGCAGAAGCGCGTTCGGCCCGTGCGGATTGAGCTTGCCGCGGGGGCCGCTCTCCAGCTCCTTCACCGCCTGGCGCTGGGCCTCGGTGAGGTCGCTTTCGGTCAGCGGTTTGAATCGGGACATGGCTATTCCTTGGTGGCGATCAGCGGCTCGGAAGCATTTGCGTGTTGCGGCGGCAGTGACGATACTTGACAGCGCCGTGACTGGTCAACGAGGTCGCCATGCGTTGTGTCTTTCGTGCAGGATCGCTATTCGCGCTGTGCCTGCTGCCGGCGGCAAGCGCGGCACAGGAATATCCCACCCGGCTGATCCGCATCGTCGTCGCCCAAGCGCCGTCTTCCGGCCCGGATCTCACGGCGCGTGCGCTCGGACAGAAGCTCACCGAATCCTGGGGCCAGCAGGTCATCGTCGACAATCGTCCCGGGGCCAACGGCATCATCGGCGGCGAGCTGGTGGCCAAGGCGAAGCCCGACGGCTACACGCTGCTCCTCGGCGTGCCGAGCGCCATAACGGTGAACCAGTTCGTCTACAAGAAGCTGCCCTACGATCCGGTGCGCGACCTGGCGCCGGTCACGCAGATCGCGGTCAACACCTTCGGTATCGTCACCACGCCCTCGCTGCCGGTGACATCGATCAAGCAGCTCGTCGCCTTGGCGAAAGCGCGGCCCGGCGAGCTGACCTATGCCTCCGCCGGCATCGGCAACTTCACCCATCTCGCCGGCGAGCTTTTCTGCCAAGCCACCGGCGCCAGGATGCTGCACGTGCCTTACAAGGGCACCACCCCGGCCCAGGTGGATGTCATGAGCGGCCAGGCGACGCTGATGTTCGTGTCGATGCGCGGCATCGCCGAGCATGTCGCGGCCAAGAAGGCGCGCCTGCTGGCGACCATGGGCGAAAGGCGCGACGCGGCGTTTCCGGATACGCCGACGCTGGTCGAGTCGGGCTATCCCGGCGTCGTGGTGATCGGATGGAACGGCCTGCTGGCCCCGGCCGGCACCCCTGCCGACGTCGTCGCCAAGCTCTCGCGTGAAATCGGACGCCACTTGAGCGTGCCAGAATTCCGCGAGCGCATGGCGAGCCTGGGCGCCGATCCCGCGCCCAGCACGCCGGAGGCGTTTGCGGCATTCATCCGCACCGAGGCTATGAAGTGGCAGCAAGTGGTGCGCGCGATCGGCCTGGAGCACAGCCAGTGAGCAGCGCTGGGGTCGTCACCAGCCATCCCAGTCACAGCACCCGGTTGAACCACAGCAGCGAGAGCAATGCCGAGATCACGAGCAGAGCCGCGCCCGCACCGACCAGAAACGCGGTGATCTCGACGCTGCGCGAGCGCTCGGTGACCATGCGCGCGCTCAAGTGCTCGTAGACACGGGTCAGCTCCTGGGTCGAGGTCGCGCCATAGTAGTCGCCGTGCGTGGTGGTGGCGATCTTGCGCAAGGCTACGGCGTCGAGACGCACACGCATGGACCAGCCGCTGAAGCCGAGGATGGTGCCCTCGGTGCTGCCGATGCCGACGCTATAGATGCGCACGCCGTGATCGGCCGCGAGCTTGGCCGCCTCCTGCGGATCGGGGCCGTGGTTGTTCTCGCCATCGCTCAGGAGCACGATAGCGGCCGAGCGGTTCGATCCCGGCGCCACGGTCCTGGTCTTCGCCTCGGGCACGGGAGCACCCCACCGCCACGACGGCGATGCGCCGTGCAGGAGCTGCTCCAGATTGATGCCCGCATCCGGCAGCAGCGTGGCGAGCGCGATGTAAATGCCGGCACCCACCGCCGAGCCGCGCTGCAATTGCAGGCGCTCGATCGCTTGCAGCAGATCCTCGCGATTGTCGGTGAGTGACTGCACCACCGCGGCCGTCCCGGCCATCGAGACGATGCCGATGCGGGAATGCGCCGGCTGGCTCTCGACGAAAGCGCGGGCGGCCGTCTGCGCGGCGCTCAGCCGATTGGGTTTCACGTCCGTAGCCCGCATGCTGCCGGAGGTATCGATGACCAGCATGATGTCCTTGTGCAACGAGGGCAGCACCACGCTCGCCTGCGGGCGCGAGACCGCGCCGATCAACGCCACCAACCCCAGCAGGAAAAGCAGCGGCGGCACCGCGCGCCGCAGCCGCCCGCGCGCGCTCCCGGCCGCGGACAGCAACGGCAGGCCGCCGAGCCGGGCATGCGCGCGGCGTTGGACGGCGCTCAGCCGCAGGTAGACCGCGACCAGGATCGGCACCGGCGCGAGCAGCCACAACATGCGTGGCCATAGCACCGTGACTTGCGCGAGCTGTTCCAGGTAACTCACTCGGTTCTCGGCATCTTCAGTGCGGCGATTTCGGCCTTAGGACATCAACTCCGGGCGCACGCCGCCGCTCGCAAGCTGGGCCCTGCGCTTGCGCAAGCGCGCGAAGCGCAGCAGCGTGTCGACCAGGTCATCGGCGGTCGAAAGCTCGATGCAGTCCGCGCCGGCGAGACCCAATGCCTCGCGCAACGCGCTCTCGCGCTGCGCTGCGAGCGTCGCGAAACGGCGCCTGAACGCGGCTTCATGGGTGTCGACGAACAACTGTTGGCCGGTCTCCGCGTCCTCCATGATCACCAGGCCGACGTCGGGCAGATCGCGCTCCAGCGTATCGTAGAGCCGGACCGCGAGCACGTCGTGGCGCTGGCCGAGCAACGCGAGCGCGCGCGCCCAACCCGGGTCGCTGATGAAATCCGATATCACCATGACGAGCGAGCGCCGCTTGATCGTTCGCAGCGCCTGCTCCAGCAGCTCGCCGAGCCGCGTCGTGCGGCCGCGTTTCGGCGCCAGACCCGTCTGCTGCATCCGATCGATCAGGTGCAGCACGTGCCTTCGCCCGGCGTACGCGGGCAACACGAAATCCACGCGGTCGGTGAAAAGCATCGCACCGGCGCGATTGCCGTGGCGCGTGAGCAGGCGCGCGAGCAACGCCACAAAGTCGATCGCCATGGCGCGCTTGGTGACGGTGCCGGCGCCGAAATCGACCGATCCGCTCAGATCCACCAGGAACCACACGGTGACTTCGCGATCCTCGTTGAACTGGCGCACGTGCGGCTCTTGCAGCCGCGCGGTGGCATTCCAATCGATGGTGCGGGCATCGTCGCCGAAACGGTATTCGCGCAAGTCCGCGAGATCGATGCCGAAGCCCCGGAACAGGGTGAGATAGTTGCCCTGGAGCACGCCATCGAGGCGGCGCAGCACGGTCCACTCGATCCGCCGCAGCACGCTCTCGGCACCCGGCGAAGCAGGCTTCGCCGGGCGCACCAGCTTGAGATCAGGCTTTGGCCGCGACTTGAACATGGCTCTCGAGCGGCTTCTCGGGTCGCGGCACGGCTTGCATCACGCGCGCGATCAGCGCATCGGCGCTCTGACCGTCGGACAGCGCCTCGTACGACAGCACCAGCCGATGGCGCAGCACGTCGGGCACGACATCGGCCACGTCTTCCGACAGAACGTAGGGACGCCCGCGCAGGAATGCGAGCGCGCGCGCGCCCTCGATGAGGCAGATGGTCGCCCGCGGACTGGCGCCGAAGGTGATGTAGCGGGCGAGATCGCGCAAGCCGAAGCGCTCGCAGCGCCGGGTGGCGGACACGAGCTTGACCGCGTACTGCATCAGCGCCGGATCCACGTACACCTTGCGGCACTCGCCCTGGAGCTGGGCGAGCTGCTCGGTGCTCGCGACGGTCGCCGCCGTGGCGGTCGCGCCGGTCACGCGCTCGACGATGACGAACTCCTCCTCCTCGCTCGGATAGTCGACCAGCACCTTCATCATGAAGCGGTCGACTTGCGCCTCGGGCAGCGGATAGGTGCCTTCGGTCTCGATCGGATTCTGCGTCGCCATGACGAGGAACGGCGAGGGCACGCGGTGCGTTTCGCCAGCGATGGTCACTTGGCGCTCCTGCATCACTTCGAGCAGCGCGCTTTGCACCTTCGCCGGCGCGCGATTGATTTCATCGGCGAGCAGCAGGTTCGCGAACACCGGACCGAGCGAGGTGCTGAAGTCGCCGGTCTTCTGGTTGTAGATGCGCGTGCCGACCAGGTCGGCGGGCAGCAGGTCGGGCGTGAACTGGATGCGCTTGAACGAGCCGCGAATGGCTTGCGCCAAGGTCTTGATGGTGAGGGTCTTGGCCAGCCCGGGCACGCCCTCCACCAGCAGGTGGCCCTGCGCCAGCATGGCGATCAGCACGCGCTCCAGGAAGTGATCCTGGCCGACCACCACGCGCTTGATCTCGAACAGGATCCGTTCCATCAGATCGCGGACGTTGCCGCTCGATTCATCGCTCATGGCGCGCGCGCTCCGGACGAGTCAGAAAGGATGCATGCCGACCGCGCGCCCGGCGGCGGCGATCGTGACGGCAAAGCCGATGCCGATGAAGGTGCCGGCCTCGGTCGGATTGAGTATGGCCGTGACGATGCCGACCACATCGCCTTGCATCGTCACCAGCGGCCCGCCCGAGTTGCCGGGGTTGGCCGCGGCATCGAATTGAATGAGCCGCGTCAACACGCGCTCGCCCTCGGGCGAGCGGAATTCGCGCTCGAGGCCCGAGACCACGCCCCACGACACCGAGGGACCGATACCGAAGGGAAAGCCGACCGCGACCACTTCTTCGCCCGGCTTCAGGCGGCTGGCAGAGCCGAGCGTGGCCGCCGGCAGATCGTCCGGAATCTTCTGTGCCTTGATCACCGCCAGGTCGTTCTCGGGATGCACGCTCACCAGCTCCGCGGGCGATTCCGAGCCATCGTAAAACGTCACGCGCACGTACTTGGCGCCGTAGACGACGTGCAAGTTGGTGAGGATGGTACCGTCGTCGACGATGACCACGCCGGAGCCGAGCGCCATTTCCTCCAGGCCCTCGGGAATGCTCTTGTCCTTGGCCGCATCCTGGTCGGGTGCGCCGTGATGAAACTTGCGCGCCGGAGGCTTGGGCTTCGCCTTCGCCTTGCCCCTGGCGGCGCCGGGCTCGCCGTATCCGCGCACGCGCACCAGCGACGGGCGAACGATCTCCGCCGCCTTGGCGGCCCGTGCCGGGAGCGACTTGTGCTCCAGCGTGTGCAGCACCGCGGCATCGATATCTTCCTGGGCAAGCGCGGGTGGCCGTGGCTGCCACGAAAGATATGCCGCGCCGATCAGCACGGCGCAGGCGGCCCCGCCGAGAAAGCGTAGCCAACCCGCATGGCGCGTGCGAAATGCGCGCAGGCGCGGCCAGCGCGGCGCGCGAGCGGACCCTGGCGCGCGCGCTGCGGCGGAATCGTCCGCGCCGGGCGCGGCAGCCGGCGCCGGCGAGCCCCCTTGCGCGCGATCGGGCCGGGCGCCGGCGCCGGCAGGCGGTATCGACCCGTCAGCGGGTGAGCGTCTGGCAGCGCTGTATAGGACCTGCCGTCGCATGTCATCGACTCCGAGGGCGCGAGCTTCGCGGCACTCGATGCGCCAGGCTGGTTTCCGCCGGCCTGGGACTTTCGCCGTCGCTGTGCGAACGTTAGCACGCTTGCCGGTCCGCGGGTATGGTTGAATATCGCGTCCAGGGTTCGCCGCCGGGCATGCCAGAAGCGGGGTGGCTCGACGCTGCGACGTGCAAAACCTGACCCCGGGCAACGCGACCCCGAGCTGCGTTCGACGCTGCAACGTGCAAGACCTGACCCCGGGCGGCGGCGGTGTATAGTGTTTGCGCAGGCGAGCATCCGCCATGCGGGGCGCTACCGCGGGGCAAGCGAGGAAGTGCGATGCGGTTCTTATGGCCCGACTCTCTCTGGCTGCTGCTGGTCGTTCCGCTGCTCGTTGCCGCCTACGTCTGGGTGCTGCGACGGCGAAAGAAATCGGCGTTGCGCTACGCGAGCCTCACGCTGGTGCGCGATGCCATCGGGCGCGGGCAGTGGCTGCGGCGCCACCTGCCGGCGCTGTCGCTTCTGCTGGCCGTCACCTGCGCACTGCTCGGGCTGGCGCGGCCGAGCGCGCTATTCACCTTGCCCGACGAGCATCAGACCATCGTGCTGGCGATGGATGTTTCCCGCAGCATGCGTGCGGCCGACATCGAGCCGACGCGCCTGGGCGCGGCGCAGAACGCCGTCAAGGAATTCATCAAGGAGCTGCCGCCCAACCTGCGCGTGGGCATCGTCACCTTCGCGGGCACCGCGGCCGTGGTGCAGACGCCGACGCAGAATCGCGACGAGCTGCTCGCCGCCGTCGATCGGTTCCAGCTCCAGCGCCAGACGGCGATCGGCAGCGGGCTGCTCATGGCGCTGTCCGTGCTGCTGCCCGATTCGGGCATCGATCTCGAGGAAGACCTGTTCGACAGCGCGTTCTCACGCCGCTCGGCGGCAGCCCTCGCCGGCGCCACGCAGGGGCAGCGCAAGGATTTCAAGCCGGTGCCGCCGGGCTCCTATACCGCCGGCGCCATCGTGCTGTTGAGCGACGGCCGCCGCACCATGGGCCCCGACCCGATCAAGGCCGCGAAAATGGCCGCCGAGCGCGGCGTGCGCGTCCACACCATCGGCTTCGGCACCGCGAGCGGCGGGCCGGTCGACTTCGAAGGCATGTCGATCTACATGCGCTTCGACGAAGAAGCCTTGAAGGCCATCGCCGGCATCACCGAGGGCCAGTACTCCCATGCCGGCAGCGCGGCCGACTTGCACAAGGTCTATAGGGAGCTCACCGCCAAGCTGGTCCTGGAGCGCCGCCAGACCGAGCTCACGGCATTGTTCGGCGCCGCCGCGGCGCTGCTCGCGCTGGTGGCGGCGGCGCTGTCCCTGTTGTGGTTTCATCGCACGTCCTGAGGCGCGCCGGAACTGGCCGAGCGTCGATGCGCGCGCCCATTGCGATCAACCGGCCGCGTAGTGCCGGCGGCGCCGGCCGGCGACCCCGCTCGCGCCAGCGCGCGAGTGGTGGCTCGGCATGCGGGCATGCTATCGTTTCGACAGCTATGGCAGGAACACCCTTCGTGAGTATCTCAACGGGAGGATCATGATGGTCGGTGCGCGCTTGGCTTCTTGCTTTGCTTGCTTCGCGGCGGCGCTGCTCTGCGCCGGACCGGTCGCCGCGGCCGAGAGCTATCCCTCCAAGCCCGGCCGTCTCATCCTGCCCTTCGGTCCGGGCGCATCCACCGACATCATCGGACGCATATTCGCGCAGCGTTTCAGCGACGCGTGGGGGCAGCTCCTGGTGGTCGACAACCGGCCGGGCGCGGGCGGCGTCCTCGGCACCGAGATCGCGGCGCGCGCGGTCCCCGACGGCTACACCTTGTTCACCTACGGCATCAATCAGACCATCACGCCGCACCTCTACAAGAAGCTGCCATACGATCCGCAACGCGATTTCATCCCGGTGTCGCTGTACGCCACCATGCCCAATATTCTGTGTGTGACCCCGTCGCTGCCCGCCAAGAGCGTCGGCGAGTTCATCAAGCTCGCCAAGGCCAATCCCGGCAAGTACAAGTACGCCTCGTCGGGCATCGGCGCCTCGCCGCATCTCACCATGGAGCTGTTCAAATCGGTCGCCGGCGTGGACCTCGTGCACATTCCCTACAAGGTCGCCTCGCAGGGCTACACCGACGCCATCTCGGGTCAGATCCAAGGTTTCTTCTTCAATCTCCCCGGGCCGCTGCCGCACGTCAAGGCGGGGCGGCTGCGCGCGCTCGCGGTCACCTCGGCCAAGCGCGCCGAACAGGTGCCCGAGGTGCCCACCATCATGGAATCGGGCATCGCCGACTTCCAGGTGACGGTGTGGCAAGGCTACGCCATGCCCAAGGGCACCTCCAAGGCGCATCTCGCTAAAGTGCACGCTGCGATGATGACGGCACTCTCGTCACCCGAGCTGAAACAGCGCTTCTTCGATGCGGGTGTGGCCGCCTCGCCCGTGACGCCGGAAGAATTCGCCCGGTTCATCGACGGCGAATACGCCAAGTGGAAGAAGGCCGTGGAAGTCTCCGGCGCCAGGATCGAGTAGACGGTGCCTGGGCGGAGATGACGCCGCCCAAGTGCCGATGCCACGCCGCTGCCTGCCTCAAACCTCCATGTCGAGCACAATGCGGGAGCTGAAGTCCTTCTGCTGGCCTTCCTGTAGCGGGTGATAGCGCGCCCCCTGGGCGTCCCGATACGAGCGCTCCAGCGCATTCGTGGGGAAGAACGCCGCACCGCCTCCGTCGCACACGTGAAATCAACTCCGACAGGCTCCTAGGACCACACCGGGCGCAATCCCACGAAGAAATCACGTACTCGTCGTGTGCTCACTTTGCCTCTCCGCGGCGATGCTCGCTTGCCCGCTCTGATGTGGCGCCAGTCTAGGCAGCGCGCGTATCGGGCGTTTTTCATTGCGGTAACAGTTCGAGCCGATGTGTTTCGGCTGCGTGTCGAGGCGCCTCGCGCTCGACTGGCGCGCGCCGGGCGGTATGGGTACGATCGGCCTGACGCAAAGCGCCGCGCGCCCGCCGCTGAAGATCTCCACGAGGCCCCGGGCGCCGTGATCCCGGCGGGCGAAGGTACGCAGCGGGATCTGGTGCTTGTGAAGGGGCCGCAGCGACGCGGTGCATTCGATGCCGCCCTGCGCGCGCGGCGGGCAAGCAGCACGGAAGAGGATTCAGCGTGATCGAGCTCAAGGAAAGATTCTCGGTGCCGGCGCCGCCCGACGAGGTGTGGCCGCTCATGTCCGATCCGGCCGTGGTCGCCGCATGCATTCCCGGCGCCGAGCTGACGGAGCTCACGCCGGAGGGCGCGCATCGGGGCAAGGTGACGTTCAAGTTCGGCCCGACGGTCGCGGTGTTTCGCGGCGAAACGCGGCTGACCTACGATCACCCGCTGAAGCGCTGCCTGATCGAAGCACGCGGCATCGACCAGAAAGGCGCGTCGCGGGCGCGGGCGCGTTTCGAAGTCGAGGCCCGCGGCGCGGACACGACCGATGTCACGATGGAAGGCGGATTCGAGGTGGCCGGTCCGCTGGAGATGTTCGCCCAGGCGGGCGGCGTGCACGTCGCGCGCGCCCTGCTCGCGCAGTTCGCGGCCAATATCGCGAACGTGATCGCGCAGCGCCGCGCGCAAGGACCCGATGCCCTGCTCGAGCCGGCGCCCGCGGCCTCCGGAACGAAAATCATAGGGCGTGCACTGCTCGACGGCGCGCGCGGTCTCATCGGCAAGAACGACAAGGGAAGCACATGAGCGAGCTCAGGGGATACGAAGTTTTGTCGCAGGCGTTCGTCGCCGAGGGCGTGGACACGATGTTTGCGCTGCTCGGCGACGCGAACATGTACTGGGGCGCCATCATGGCGCAGAAGTACGGCGTGCGCGTCGTACACGCGCGGCACGAGCACTGCGCCTGCGCGATGGCGGACGGCTACGCGCGTCACACCGGCAAGGTCGGTGTCGCCACGGTCACGTGCGGGCCGGGCTTCACGCAGATCATGACCGCGCTCACCACCGCCGCGCGCGGCAGCATTCCGCTGGTCGTGTTCGCCGGCGATTCGCCGACGTCGGCGGCCTGGTACATCCAGAGCCTCGAGCTGGGCCCGCTGGCGACGGCGACCGGCGCGCGCTACCTGCCGGTGAAAGGCGTGGATCGGATGCTAGACACGGTGCGCGAAGCCTTCTACACCGCGCGCCAGGAACGCCTGCCGGTCGTGCTCGGCGTGCCGATGGACCTGCAGAAAGCTCCCTTTCCGTGGGGGCCGGAGTATTCGCCCTCGACCGAGCTCATGCCCACCGAGCAACGCCCCGCGCCCGATCCCGCCCTGGTGGACAAGCTCGCGGCGATGATCATGGAATCGAGCCGGCCGATCATCCTTGCCGGCCGCGGCGTGGTGCGCTCGGGCGCCGGGCCCGCGCTCGAAGCGCTGGCCGAGCGTTGCGGCGCGTTGCTCGCCACCTCGCTGTTCGCGAAGGGACTGTTCGACCACAACCGTTTCGGCATCGGTGTCGCGGGTGCGTACGCGAGCCCGCTCGCGCGCGAGGAGTTCGCCGCGTGCGATCTCCTGATCGGCGTCGGTGCGGGGCTGGGCCACTACACCACCGAAGCGGGCTACCTCTATCCGAACGCGAAGAGCGTGCAGATCGATTTGAATCCGCGCGGCCTGTACCAGGGGTTACGCATCGCCGACATGCACATCAAGGCGGACGCCAAGGCTGCGGCCGATGCGCTGCTCGCCAAGCTCGCGGCGCGCGGCTATTCATCGGCCGGGGTGCGCACGCCCATGCTCGCCAACCGCATCGCACAGATGGCCGTGCGGCCGGATGCGAAGGAATTCCTGACCGCACCCGGGACCGTCGATCCGCGCCCCGCGATGTTGGAGCTCGACGCCGCGATCCCGAAGGACTGGACGGTGGTGAGCGGCGGCGCACACTTCGCCGGTATCGCGGTCACGCACATGTACGGCCGTCATGCCGAACAGGTTCACGTCATCAACGATTTCGGCGCGATCGGCTCGGCCTTCCCGAGCGCGATCGGCATCGCGGCCGCGCGCGGCGACGGCAAGGTGCTTCTGATCGAAGGCGACGGCAGCCTGATGATGCACATCCAGGAGCTGGAGACGATACGCCGTCACGGCATCCGCATGTTGATCTGTGCCGTCAACGACGGCGGCTACGGCGCCGAGGTCCACAAGTTCCGCGCACAGGGCTACGACCCGGCGCCGTCGGTGCATGGCCGCGGCGACATCGCCTCGATCGCGCGCGGATTCGGCCTGCGCGGGGAGAACGTCGCGAGCCTCGGCCGCTTCAAGACCTTGTTCGCGGCATATGAGCAGGCCGCGCAGACCGAGCTGTGGGACCTGCACGTCGACGACAAGATCCCATCCGCGCCGTATCGGCGCATCCACTTCGGCGAGGTGTAGAAGCGCCGCCGACCCTGGTCCGACCCCGGTCCGTTATTGTAGAAGCGCCGCCGACCCTGGTCCGACCCCGGTCCGTTATTCGCGTTATTCGAGCTTGATCTTGCCCTGCTCCACCACGCGCTTCCAGTTGGCCAGCTCGCGGGCGATGAACTGGACGAATGCGGCCGATCCCTGGTAGTCCGGCTCCACGCCCTGGTTGGCGAACATCTGCTTCACGTCGTCCAGCGCGAGCACGTTCTTGATCTCGCCGTCGAGCCTGGCGAGGATCGAAGCGGGCGTGCCCGCCGGGGCGAGCACGCCCCACCAGACGATGGCCTCGTAGCCCGGTACGCCGGCCTCCGCGAGCGTCGGCACGTCAGGAAGAAACACGGTGCGTTGTGCTGCGGTGGTGGCGAGCGCGCGCAGCTTGCCGGAGGCGATATGGGCTCGCACCGCCGGCAGCGAAATCATGGTGCCGTGGCTGTGCGCGCCGAGCAGATCGGTGACCTGCTGGCCACCGCCCTTGAAGTGCACGACGCCTATGTCGATGCTGGCCATCAGCTTGAAGAGCTCGAGGAACATGTGCGCGCTCGAGCCCGCACCCGCGGTACCGAAGAACAGCTTGCCCGGGTGGTGCTTCACGTGCGCGATGAGATCCTTCAGCGTTTGCGCCGGAACACTCGGGATGATCACGAGCACGAACGATCCCTTGCCGACCCGCGCTATCGGGGCGAACGCCTTGACCGGATCGTAGGGCAGCTTTTGCAGCCACGGCTGCATCGTGAACGATGCCGGCACGAACGCCAAGGTGTAACCGTCCGGGGTCGCCTTGGCGGCCGTATCGGTGCCGATGACGCCTCCGGCACCCGTGCGGTTGTCCGGAATGATCTGCTTGCCCAGCCGCTCGGAAAGCTTGCCGGCGATGAGCCGCCCGACCACGTCCGCACCGCCGCCGGGCGCGAAAGGGATGATGAGACGTATCGGCCGCGTCGGATAAGCGTCGGCCGCCGAGACGGCGGTCGAGCCCGCCGCGCTCGCGAGCAACGGCGCCGCCAGCAACGAAAGAAGTTTGGACAGCTTCGCATTCATGGAGCCGGACCTTTCTGCGATCGCGGCCGCGATCGGGCCGCGAGTTTCGTACGTTGCGACGGCCTGTCTAAACACCCGCCAGTGCGAACTCGCGCTTGCACACCTCGGCCAGAGCCGCGACCCCCTGGTTGATTTCCTCGTGGCTCAAATTGGCAAAGCACAGCCGCAAGCGGTTGCGCGCGTGCGCCGCGTTCACCGACCACTCCGGACCGGGGTTGATCGCGACCCCGGCGGCGAGCGCGCTATGGTAGAGCTTCGCCGTATCGACGCTCGCGGGCAGCTCGATCCAGAGGAAGATGCCGCCCTGCGGATCGTCGAACTGCGCTGCCGCGCCGAAATACTGCTTGAGCGCGTCCATGAGCGTCTCGAGCTTGGCGCGCAGCCCTGCCCGCAGCACGGGTACATGCTTGGAGAACTGCCCGCTACAGAATTCCGCCAGCACCATCTGCTCCAGCGCGCCGGTGCCGCCGTCGGTCTTGAGCGCGAGCATGCGCGACAACACTTGCCACGGCGCGACGATGTAACCGACCCGCAGCGCGGGCGCGATCGATTTCGAGAACGAGCCGATGTGGATGGTGCCGCCGCGATCATCCAGGGCGTGGATCGCCGGCGGGCGCTTGCCTGACCAGATCAGGTCGGCGTAACAATCGTCCTCGAAGATCGGCACGCCGTACGCGCCCGCCAAGCGCAGCATCTCGCGGCGCCGCTCCAGCGGCAGAATGGTCGCCGTCGGGTTCTGGACGGTTGGAATCGTATAGATGAACTTCGGGCGGACGTCCCGCGCCTTCAGATCCGCCAGCACGTTCGCCAGCGGCTCCATCTGCATGCCCTCGCCATCGAGCGGTATGCCGATGGGTCGCACGCCGAGTCGGACCAGCCGGTTGATCGAGCCCTGGTAGCAATCCTGCTCGATGATGACGGTGTCGCCGCGCTCGAGCAGGGCCCCATTGACGAGGTCGAGCGCCTGCAACGAGCCCGAGGTCATGAGAATATCGTCTGCGGTGCAGTCGATGGCGGCATCCGCCTTCAACTTAGCGGCCAGAAACTGCCGCAGCGGCCGGTAACCCTGAGGCCCGCTGTTCAAGCCGTAGGTCGCGAGCGTGCGCCCCTCGCGCCGCAGAACGGCGTTCGCCGCCGCGACCAGCCCATCGAGCGGAACCCGGTCGGGATCGTTGTTGCCGCCGGTGAAGTCGTACTTGACCCGGCCGCTCCAGCGCGCGGCCGCGGCCGGCAGTCCCGCCGGCAACAGCGGCTCAAAATCGAATGGTGTCGTCATGTCGGGTCGGACCCAGGCAATGATCTGTTCGAGAAGGGAAATGGCCCTTGGCACGCGCCCTTCTTGCGCTTAACGGTGCATTTTCGAGCCGACTTTGGCGAGCGCCACGAACGAGGGCGCGTTGCGAGGGCGCGTTGGGTCGGACCTGGGCAACGAATTGCACCAACGAGGGCGGTAGTGGAACTGGAAGTGGCGTTGTTCATCGGCGGGCGGAGGCAGACTAAGGTCGTGACTGCGCCATGCACCTGCTTGGATGATGAACTCCGGCGAGTACACGGTCCAATGCGCCCATCGATAGCAGCCTCCACCGAGCGCCGGGGCGAACCAAGACCATTTGCGCTCAGTCGGCACGCGCCCCCGACTCCTTCGCGACCTTGCTCCATTTCGTCAGCTCGGCGCGAAGAAAGCTCGCGAACGCTTCCGGCGTAGCGCTCATCGACGTCTCCACCCCTTGCGCCAGCAAGCGTTCCCTCACGTCGGCAGCGGCCATGGTCTTGGCGAAACCGGCATAGAGCCGATCGACCACGGGCCGCGGCGTCTTGATCGGCGCGACGATGGCGAACCAGTTGACCGCGATCAGATCGGGGTAGCCTTGCTCGCCCGAGGTCGGCGTGTCGGGCAGCAGCCCGATGCGCTTGTCCGCGGCGAGAAAAAGCGGCCGCAGCTTGCCCGCCTTGACGTGCGGATACAGCGCCGGGAAGTCGATGATCATGCCCTCGACATGCCCGCCGACGAGATCGACCGCCGCGGGTCCTGCACCCTTGTACGGCACGTGCTGGAGATTGATCTTGGCCAGGCTCTTCAGCAGCTCGAGCGCGAGGTGCGGCATGCCGCCGTTGCCCGAGGAGGCGAAGTTGAGCTTGCCGGGCTGGCGCCGCGCCAGCGCTACCAGATCCTTCAGCGAGCGCGCCGGCACGGACGGGTGCACCGCGCCGAGCTCGGGCGTCAGCGCGATCTGGGCGATCCCCACGAAATCGCGCAGCGTATCGTAGCCGAGCTTGGAATAGGTGAAGGGGCTGATCGCGAGCGGACTGGAGCTCGCCAACATGATGATGTAGCCGTCGGGCGCGGCTTTCGCAACGTACTCGGTTGCGATGGTCGCATTCGCCCCCGGACGGTTCTCGACCACGACCTGGTTGCCGAGCAGCTCGCCGAGCTTCGGCGCGACGATCCGGGCGACGACATCGTTCGAGCCGCCGGGGGGGAAACCGATGATCAGCCGGATCGGTTTGGCCGGGTAATCCTGCGCGAACGCTGCGGTCGCAGCCGCGGCGGCCCATACCACGCCGGCGAGCACGCGTGCCGACAGCGCGATCCAGCGGCTTGATGAACGATCCATCTGCTGTGTTCTCCTCTGCCGTGGGTGCCAAGGTCGAGACCACGCAATAGTACCTCGGGGCAAGCCTTCCGGCGCCGCCGCGATGACTTCGGGGCCAATCGCTCGCAATCCCGGCATGCGTTGCGCGCGCCGCCAAGGCGCTGTGATATGGTAGTCGTTGCATGTAAGGCACAGCCCCCGCGGCGCTGTTTACGCCGCCGGGCGCATACCGTAAGCGGCGCCGTGTCGATGACCTGTCCGCGGCATCAAGACGCGCCTGCGGCGAACCCCATTCGAGCGAGGAGAGTGCCATGCCGTTCTACCAGAGAGGCGATGTCCGCATCCATTACCGGGAAGTCGGCTCGGGATTTCCGCTGATGCTCATCGCCGGCGGCGGCCTCAATTCGAACATCTCGTACTTCTCCGGCCGTTCGCCATTCAACCCGATCGAGGAATTCAAGAGCGAATATCGCTGCATCGCGATGGATCTGCGCAATGCCAACGGCGGAGAGTCTTCCGGCCCGCTCGAAATCGAACGCCCCTGGGACGCCTACAGCGACGACCAGCTCGGATTGATGGATCACCTCGGCATCGATAGATTCCTGGCGATCGGATTCTGCATCGGCGGCCCGATGATCTGGAACCTGCTCAAGCGCGCCCCCGGGCGCATCGTCGCCGCCGTGCTGGCGCAGCCGAGCGGCTTCCGCCCCGAGATGCCGGATCTCTTCTACACCAACAACATCACCGGCTGGGGTCCGCCCTTGTGTGCGCGCCGGCCCGACCTCAGCATGGATACAGTCGACAAGTTCCTGAACAGGATGTATCGCGCCAACCCCGATTTCGTCTTCACCGTCTCGCGCGACTTCGTGCGCAGTTGCCCGACGCCCATACTGGTGCTGCCGGACGACGTTCCGGCGCATCCGTATGCCGTCGCCATCGAAAGCGCGCAGCTCGCGCCCAACTCCCAGGTGAGCCTGTATCCGTGGCAGGATACGAAGAAGACGATCGACCAGGCGGTGCGCCATGTGCGCAGCTTCCTGCGCGCGCATACTCCGGCGGCCGCGCCAATGTCTTCCTCGACGAGCCACTGAAGGGCCAGAAGCTCGAATGAAGCGGCTCGGTGCCATCGAGGCGCCGACGCAAGCTGGCGCGATCGAGGCAGCGAGTCGATCGACGCAGGCTGCCGAACACCGACGAGCACGGCGGGCACGCGTCCTTGCGAGCGCGCGCACACGCCAGGACGCTTTCAAGCCAGCGGCAAGTACACGCGCCGACCTTCACGGCTGGAGAGATGCACCGCCTCCGTGAACTCCATGTAATTCACCGCGTCGGCGAAGGACGTGCGCCGTACCGGCTCCTGGCCGCGGATCGCGCCGATGAACTCTTCCTCCACCCGCCAGCGATAGATCTTCTCCTCGGGGATGGCGATCGGCGCGAGCTCCTTGTCGCCGCGGCGCGCCCCGGACAGCACGAGCTTGTCGCGCCCGCGCACCTCGAGCCGCAACGTGCCTTCGTCGCCGTACAAGCAGACCTCCGGCCCCGGCATGAAACCGGCGACGGCGCTCCAATGCATGCGGGCGATTGCGCCGTTCGCGAGATCCGCCAGTACCTCCACGTGGTCCGGGACCTCGATCGAGCGCCGCCCCCCGCTTTCCTGATCGAGCCGATACGGCACGGCGACTCGGGTGCGTGCCGTAACGGCGCGCGCGGGTCCCACCCAGCGCGCAAGGCACTCGTACCAGATGCCCATCGACATGATGTTCACGCCCGAGTAATCGCGGTTCATGCGCCAGTGCAGCGGCGCCTTGCGATCCGGCAACCCGGTCGAGACGCGCAAGTCGATCGCTTGCAGCTCGCCGACATAGCCCTCGGCCAAGAGCTGCATCACCATTGGATCGGCCGCGAATGTCGTCGGACCTGGCACAACCTGGGTCACGAGATCCGGTCGCGCGCGCGATGCTGCCAGCATTTGCCGCGCTTCTGCGGCATTCATTGCCAGACGAGCTTCGGTCAAGACGTGCTTGCCGGCGGCGAGGGCGGCCAGGGTGATGGGGCAATGCAGGTAAGGCCACGTGCCGATGACCACCGCATCGATCGCCGGGTCGTCGACCAGTGCCCGCCAGTCGTCATGCACGCGCGCGATGGCAAGCTCCTGGGCCGCGCGCTCCGACGAGGCGCGCGAGCGGTTCACCACCGCGGCGATCTCGACACCGTCGATCCTCTTGAGCTTCGGGATGTGATGTAGGCGCGTATTGGCGCCGGCGCCCACCACGCCGATGCGTATCGTACTGGTCATCGTTTCCTCCTACTGCCAAACGTTCACAATGGGGACGCCCCCGATTGCCCCCACACGCTAGCTGCTCGCCGCCGCGGCATCCGGCACTTCGAGCACGCCTGCGGCGATCAGCGGTTCGATCTCGGCCTCGCTCATCCCCAACATGTCGCGGCACACCTCGCGCGTGTGCTCGCCGATGAACGGGGTCGGCCAATTGCGGGCGGCGGGGGCGCGCGAGAGCCTGAACTCCGAGCGCTGCACGGGGTGGCGGCCGATCTCTGGCTTGTCGTAATAGACGAAGTGTCCGCGCTGTTCGAGCTGCGGGTCCTCGATCACGCCCTTGTTGGAATGGACCAGGCCCGCCGGAACATCGGCAGCCTGCAATGCGCGCATCAACGCCTGCGCCTCCCAGGCGCGGGTCGAGTCGGCGAGCAGCGCTTCGAGCTCGTCTTCTTCGCGCTTGCGGCCGAGCAAGGTCGCGAAGCGCTCGGCGCGCATCCACTGCGGGTCGCCCAACACCGCGCGCAATGCCGCCCAGTGCGCATCGGTCATGCAGGTGATGGTGATCCAGCGGTCGTCGCCGCGGCATGGAAAGGCCCCATGGGGCGCGGCGGCATCGTGCCGATTGCCGGTACGAGCGCCTTCGCGAGCGTTGTTGGCGCGATCGAGCAGCAAGGGCGCCACGAAGTGCAGCGACACTTCGAGCTGCGACATGTCGATGTGCTGGCCGATGCCCGTGCGGCGGCGATAGTCGAGCGCGGCGAGTATGGTCGGAACGGCGAAACGCGGCGTGATGAAGTCGGTATAAGCACCATAGGGATTGGTCGGGCTGCGGTCAGGCCAGCCGGTAATGGCTGTCAATCCGCTCAGCGACGAAAGCACCGCGCCGAATCCGGGCAGCTTCGAGTTCGGCCCGCCGCGCCCGAGCATCGAGGTGCTGAAGAGAATGATGTCGGGCTTGACCTTGCACAGCTCGTCGTAGCCCAGGCCCAGGCGCTCCATGGTTCCGGGGGTGAAGTTTTCCGTCACCAGGTCGGCCCACGCGACCATGCGCTTGATGATCTCGATCGCCTTCGGCGTGCCCAGGTTCAAGCCGAGGGCGTACTTGTTGGCGTTGTAGTTGGCGTAATAGCCGCTGCGATTGAGCCCCTTGCCGCTGCCGCCGAACGGCGGCGAGCTGCGCAGCACATCGGGCCGCAGCCTGGATTCGACCCGCACCACCGTGGCGCCGTACTCGGCGAAATAGCCGGTGGTCATGGGGCCCGCGGCGACCCAGCAGAAATCCAGGATCTTGAGATTCTCGAACGGTTGCATCGTGGCGGCCGCGTTCATAGCACACCGGCGCTCGCCAGGCGGCACAAGTCCGCGCGCGCGAGGCCGAGCTCTTTCACGTAGACATCGATGTTGTGTTGGCCGAGGCGCGGCGGCTTTCCGCCCGCCTTGAGCGGCGTTGCGCTCATGCGCGCGAACGCTCCCATGAGCGTCGGATTCGCATCCAATTCCGGCCATGGCGCCTGATGAAAGAAGCCGCGCGCTTCGAGCTGCGGATCGTGCAGGATGTCGCCGAGGGTGGCGACCGGAAAAAGCAGGATGCGCCGCTCGATCGCAGCTTCGAACAATTGCTGCTTGGTGCGCTCGCCGAGAAAGCGCGACACCGGCGGCACGATGCGATCCATCATCTCCTTGGTGACGGTGCCGTAGCCGAGCGCCTTGAAGTCGAGACTCTGCAAGTACTCGTCCGCCATGCCCTCGTCGGCCATCCAGCGCACGAAATTGTTGACGCTCTGGCCGGACGATGCCCCGCCGGAGAACTGGAAATTGACGAACCCGTCGCGGCAGGGCCAGGTGATGCGCATATACGCTCCGCCGCCCATCTGCCGATAAGCCCCCTGGCGCACGATCACCGAGCCTTCGATCGCATAACCGGCGAGCGAGTTGGCGAGCGAGCGCGCTACCGCTTCCTGGCAGGAGACGTCCACGTGCTGGCCCAGACCGGTGGCGACGCGCTGCGTATGCGCGATCATCGCGCCGCTAGCCGCCGCCGCGGCGCCATGCAGGTAGAAGTGCGGGAAGCCCACTCGCAGCGGCGCGCGGTCGGGATCGCCGGTGACGTACATGAACCCGCCGAAGCCCATCCCGACCAGGTCGGATGCAAGATAGCTCGCGTAGGGCCCGGTCTGGCCGAAGGGCGTGATCGACACGACGATCAACGCCGGATTGATCTCAGCCAGGCGCTCGTAGCCCAGGCCCATGGCGGCCATCTCGCCGGGACGGCCCGACTCGATGAGGAAATGCGCCGAGGCGATCAAGCGCTCGAGCAGCGCTTTGCCGTCCGCGCGCGCGGCATCGAGCGTGATGCCGCGCTTGTTGGCGGCGTATGCCCACCAGAACAAGCCATGATCCGCATGCGGCTGGTCGCGATAGAAGGGCGCGATGCGCCGCGCGCTGTTGCCCGTGGGCGGCTCGACCTGCAGCACGTCGGCGCCGAGGTCGGCGAGGATCTTCCCGCACAGCAGACCGCGCTCGTCGGTGAGATCGAGCACCCGGTAGGGGCTCAGCATGGCTGCCGGGGATGGCGTCGCGGTCATGGGCATCGGGCGCTTGCGCGGTACAAGAGGCCGCGGTCGCTCCGGGCGAGCAACCGGCACAGCGTTCGCCCCGTATGATAGCTTACGCGCCGCGACGCCGCGCTCGCCTGAAGCGGCGTAAGGCTACAGCACTAGCATCGGCGGCGGCGCCGTTTCGCCGGCTGCCATCCCAAGGGAGGAATCGAGCTTTGAAAGACATCACCCGGACTCTCGCGCGCTACGCCTGTGCCGCGCGCTTCGACGATCTGCCGAGCGCCGTGCGCGGCGAAGGCGTGCGCGCCTTGGTCAACTATGTCGGTTGCGCGGCCGGCGGCGCCCACGAAGACGATGTGGACTTGATGGTGCGTTTCCTCGGCGAGTTCGACGGCGGCGCGCAGGCGACGCTGGTCGGGCGCAGCGAGCGCCTCGATATCCTCAATGCCGCGTTCATCAATTCCATGAGCTCGGCGGCGCTCGCCTTCAACGACACGCATTTCATCACCGTCGCGCATCCGACCAGCCCGGTCGCGGCGGCGCTGCTGGCGCTCGCCGAACGCCGGCCGATGACGGGCCGGGACCTGCTGCACGCGCTGGTGCTCGGCGTCGAGCTGCAATGCCGCGCCGGCATGATCCTTACCGTGCCCCCCGCCGTGAGCGCGGTCGGCTTGTCGATGCAGGGGATGGTCGGCAGCATCGGCGCCGCGGTGGCGGCAGCCAAAGTCCTGCAACTCGACGAAACCGGCATGACCACCGCCATCGGCCTGGCCGCCAACCAGTCGGCGGGCTTGAGGGAAGCGCAGTCGACCATGGCGAGCCACTACACGCCGGGCCACGCCGCGCGCTGCGGTCTCGCCGCGGCGTTGCTCGCCGCGCGCGGGTTCGAATGCTCGGGCTCGATGCTCGAAGGCGCGAAGGGATTCGCGGTCTCCTTCGCGCAGCAGCCCAACCTGGCGGCGGCGATCGACGGCCTGGGAGAGCGCTTCGAGATTTCGACCCTGGCCTACAAGCCCTATCCCGCCGGCGTGGTGATCCATCCGATCATCGACGCCTGCCTGGAGATCGTGCGCGAGCAGCCGCTGGATGCGGGACAGATCGAACGCGTGGAGTTGAGGCTCAATCCGCTTGCCGCCAAGCTCACCAACGTGGTCGATCCCAAGGACCGCGGCCAGGCGCTGGTGAGCTTCCAGCACTGGACGGTGAGCACGCTGCTCTACGGCGCGGCCGGGATCGCGCAAGTCGCCAACACGATCGTGCGCGAGCGCACCGTCGCCGAGCTGCGGCGCAAAGTGAGCTTCGTCAATGACGAGAGCGTCAGCCGCGAGGCGGCGCACGTGCGCGTGGTTCTGAAAGACGGCAGCGTGCGCGTAGCCAGCGTCAGCCATTGCCGCGGCAGCGTGGAGCGGCCGCTGACCGATGCGGACATCACCACCAAGACCGAAGACCAGCTACGCATGGTGTTCGCGCCCGAGCGCGCGCGCGCCATCGTCGCGCAGAGCTGGCGCATCGAGACGCTCACCGACCTCGGCCCCTTCTGCCGGGCGCTGGCGCAGGAGAACGAACACCGCTCGGCGGGGGCGTGACCGGCAGCGGTGGGGCCCAGGTTCGGTCAGGCCTTGCACGTTCCAGCAGCAGCCGTGGGGGTCAGGTCTCGCACCTTGCAGAACAGCATGCAACGTGCACGACCCCGATAGCCCGGTGAAACGTGCAAGACCGCCATGACCCCTATCCCCGCCAGTGCGCGGGGTGCACCGGATGCCGATCGTAGGCGCCGACGCCCTGAATGAGCAGAAAGCGGCAGGGTTGGTCGCCGTGCGGGGTGATGCGGTGGGGGCGATTGCCAGGCACCGCGTGGCTCTGGCCTACGCCGAGCAACACGCGCTCGTGCGGTCCGAGCATCTCGATTTCGACCGCGCCCTCGAGACAGTAGGTCGTGTCGGTGATGACGCTGTGATAGTGCCAGGGGATCTCTTGGCCGGGCGCGAGCGTACGCTCCTGCACGCCCACATCCGCGCCCTTGGCGACCCAATGGACCCGGCCCGCACGGACGTAGCCCTCGCTCATCGACCTGCTCCTTGCGCTGATGCGTTCGCTGTGCGTAACGGCGCTGCCGGTTGGCAAGCATTCTAACGGGATCTCGCGCGACTACGACGCTGCACCCCGGCGCGTCACGCCTTCGCTCGATGCGCCTCGAGGTGGCTGCGTAGCTGGTCGGCGTTGAACTGGGTGTAGTCCTTGTTGATCTCCATGCTCACCGCCGCCATCACCTTCGGATCGAGCAGCTTGCGCAACACGCCGAGGAATTCGGGCGAGGCGATGAGGGCGAAACGCTGGAACCGGCCGTCGTGCATACCCTGCAAGAGATAAGCGGCGACATTCCTGGCGAAAATCTCGGTCTGGTGCTCCGCAGGGGACTGGTTGGGCTCGTAGCCGCTCGGTTGCGTAGGCGCGCCGACACTGTGCCGGCTTTTCGATGCGGAGTGCTGCCCGAGCGCGTCGGTCTCGGTTTCGGCGGTGCGCAGCCGCGCCGCCGTGTTGACCATGTCGTTGATTTCTTCCAGGCGATCGGTGCGTTTGAGCTGGGAAAAGAAACGCGCCCGGCCCGCGTTTGCTGCCATGATGCAGGTCACGTCCATGGGGTTCTCACGAAGGGGTGGAAGAAAGGCTCGCGCTGGGCGCTTGCAACCGGCGTTCCCTCGCCCTCGAAACCCGGGACGGACCACGTTTTCGGGCGATCGCGGCAGTGTCCATGCCGGACACAATCCCGCACCGAAACCCGGGACACGTTAGCCCGCGATCGTGGCGATGCTGATCCATGCCGTAAGAGAAACCGTGGCTCGTCCCCGATTTGCCCGGTCGACGACTACTTCACCGCGATCCCGGCAGCAGCGACCACGTGCTCCCATTTGCCGACTTCGGCCTGGGTGTGTTGCCCGAACTCCAAAAGCGCGCTGCCCACAAGTTCGACGGCATCCTTGCGAAAGCGTTCCGGCAGCTCGGGCGCGCGTATCCGAACCTATGCGCCGCCAAGCTACGGGCGGGTCGTTATTCATGCTGCATGGACGTTGCGCTTGCGAGCGCGTTGACGGGCCGCGAACGCACGATGATAACCATACCCCCGGCGGCGCGATACCGCCCAGGGCGTACAATCCCCGCGAAACATGGGAGACGGATGATGACATCACTCGGGCGAGCGCTTGCCTGGATCATGGCTGTGGTCGCGCTGGCGGCGGGCAGCGGCGGCTTCGCCGCGGACTTCCCGACCAAGCCGATTCGCTTGATCGTACCGTTCGCGCCGGGCGGCTCCAACGACATCATGGCACGCATCACCGGGCAGAAATTCTCCGCCAGCCTCGGCCAGCAGGTGATCGTGGACAACCGGCCCGGCGCGAGCGGGATCGTGGGCACGGAGCTCGCGGCCAAGGCGCCCGCGGACGGGTATACGCTGCTCATGATGAGCCTCACGCTCAGCGTCAATCCGAGTCTGTATCGGAAGCTGCCGTACGACACGCTCAAGGACCTGGCGCCGATCAGCCTGGTCGCCTCGGCGCCGCTCATGCTGGTCGTGAACCCGGCGCTGCCGGCGAAGTCGGTGAAGGAATTCATCGATCACGCCAAGGCCCATCCCGGCAAGCTCAACTTCGGTTCCGGCGGCCGCGGCACGACACCGCATCTCGCCGGCGAGATGCTCAAGGCGATGGCGGGATTGCAGATGACCCATGTGCCCTACAAGGGCGGCGGGCCGGCGCTCGCCGATCTGGTCGGCGGCCAGATCCAGCTCATGCTCGAGAACATTCCGAGCACGCTGCCATTCGTCAAAGCCGGCAAGCTGCGCGCGCTCGCGGTCTCGGGCACGGCGCGCTCGCCGCTGGTGCCCGAGCTGCCGACGCTCGACGAGGCGGGGCTCAAGGGCTACGAGATCGTCGGCTGGAATGGGCTCTTCTACCCGGCCGGCACCTCGCCCATCCTCGTCAAGACGATCCACTCGCAGACCGTGGCGATGCTCGCGCAGCCCGACGTGAAGGAGCGCCTGGCCGCGCTCGGCGCCGAAGCCGCCGGCAGCTCGCCGGCGGAGTTCGCAGCCTTCGTCCGCGCCGAAATCGCGAAGTGGGCGCGAATCGTCAAGCTGGCGGGATTGAAGGCGGAATAGCGTCGATCCTGTCCTCCCGCCTTGGCGCTCCCGCGGTCATCTGGACGCCGGCGCGTTCGTCCTAGCGCGCTCGTCGATCCTGTCCTCCCGCCTTGACGGTCTCGCGGTGGGAATGCGAACCCGGAGGTCGGCTACGGGTAGCGCGAGCGTGCTTCCCCCGCTCATACACGTACGGACTTGCTCGGCTTGTCAGCGGGCCCGCAACGGGCCACCATGCGAGTCCACATATTGAAAATAGGAGCCCCGCCGACCTGCTTCGCCGTCTCAATCGCGCCCTCCACGATCACACACCACAGGTGTCCGGCGCCTGCGCAATCCGCCGCCATTTCCGCTTCATCGAGGAGGAAACATGCACCAGGTCGCATCGCTATCCACCCGCGTCGCCACGGCGCTGGCGCTCGGCTGCGTCGCGCTCGCTGCCGCCTCGACGACACGCGCTCAAACCTACCCCGAGCGCACCATCCGGCTGATCGTACCTTTCCCGCCCGGGGGCCAGACCGACAACGTCAGCCGGGTGCTGGGCAACGCCCTCAGCGTCCAGCTCGGCCAGCAAGTCGTGATCGACAACCGCGCCGGTGCGGCAGGCACGATCGGCAGCGCGGAGGCTGCGCGCGCGCTGCCCGACGGTTACACGCTGTTGATGGGCACCGCGTCAACCCACGCCATCAACCCGAGCTTCATGTCCCGCTTGCCCTACGACGTGGTAAAGGATTTCGCACCGGTCATTACCCTGGGCACGGGCCCGATGACCATCTCGGTGCATCCGAGCGTGCCCGCGCGCTCGCTCGGGCAGTTGATCGCCGACGCCAAGACCCATCCGGGCCGATACCTCTATGGCACGGCCGGCGTCGGCACGATCAATCACCTCGGCGGCGAAATCTTCAAATCACGCGCCGGCGGCCTCGACATCGTGCACGTTCCCTACAAGGGCGCGGGGCCGGCCGTGAACGATCTCATCGGTGGCCAGATCCCGATCACCTGCTCGTCGCTGAGCAGCGTGATCGCGCATCATCGATCGGGGCGTTTGCGCACCTTGGCGGTGCTCAAGGAAGAACGCTCGGTCGGCGCGCCCGAGATTCCGACGGCGGCCGAAGCCGGTCTCGACGACGCCGTCGCCTATACGTTCAACATGATCTTCGTCCCCGCGGCAACCCCGCGCGGCATCGTGGAGCGCCTGAGCACGACCATGCGGCAGATCGCCGCCGAGCGCAATTTCGCGCAGACGATGATCAAGATGGGCGTCGATCCGATCGCCGACTCGGATCCGAGCAAGGCCGCGGCGATGCTCAGAACCGAGATCGCACGTTACAAGCCGGTGATCCACGCGCTGGCATTGCGGCAGTGATAGCGAGACCGGGGACAGAGCAGCGGCGGACCGGGGTCAATCGAACATCAGCACGGTGCGGGCGACCTCGCCCGCCTTCATGGCGCGAAACGCATCGTTGATGTCGGAGAGCCGGCCGCGCCGGCTGATCATGGCGTCGAGATCGAGCCGGCCCTGGCGGTAGAACTCGAGGTAGTTCGGGATATCGGTACGGAACTGGTTCGAGCCCATGCGCGAGGTCTGCACCTTGCACTCGGGACGGATCGCGAGCCACGGGAACTCGATGGTCGCCTCCGGTGGCAGCACGCCGCAGATCGTGGCGGTGCCGCGCACGGCGAGGCTTTCGATCGCCTGCCGGCACAGCTTCGCGATGCCGACCGCTTCGAACGCATGGTCCACGCCGAGCCCGCCCGTCAGCGCCCGAATCGCCTTCACCGGATCGTCGCGGCTCGCGTTCACGACATGGGTTGCGCCCATGCCCTTCGCCATGTCCAGCTTGGAGTCGAACTGATCGACCGCGATGATCTGGCGCGCGCCGCCGATCCGCGCACCTTGGATGATGGACAGGCCCACGCCGCCGCAACCGTACACGGCCACGCTCTGCCCCGCGCGCATGCCCGAGGAGCGCAAGGCGGCCCCGACGCCCGTCAGCACGCCGCAGCCCACGAGCGCTGCCCGATCGAACGCGATATCGCGGTCGATTCGAACCAACGAGTTCTCGTGGACGAGCATCTTCTCGGCATAGCTGCCGAGCCCGCCGAACTGGCGCACCAAGCCGCCGTTCTGCGACAGCCTCGGGGTATCGCTTTCCGCGCGCGTCGCGATGCCGCCGGTACAAAGATTCGGGTGCCCGCTCAGGCACTGCGGGCACATGCCGCAGAAGCCCGACAAGCAGGCGACCACGTGATCGCCGACCTTGAACGCGGTGACGTCCTGCCCCACCGCTTCCACGACACCCGCGCCTTCGTGGCCGAGCACGAACGGCCGATCGGTCGGATAGCGGCCCAAGCCTTCGATGACGTGCAGATCGCTGTGGCAGACGCCGGTCGCGATCGTACGCACCACGAGCTCGCGCGCGCGCGGCTGGTCCATCTCCACCGTTTCGATGGTGAGGGGTTCGTGTACCTTATGAAAAACCGCGGCTTGGACTTGCATGCTCGCTTACTCCGTCTCGATGGCTGCGTCGGTACCGGCGCCAGCTCGAAGACGGTCGCGGCCGAAGCCGCCGCTGGAGCGCGCTGCATCGGCGCATGGTGATCCTGCGAAGTATCCCTTAGGCTCTCGGCCGCGGTCAACGCCGATTGCCGGTGCTGCCCGATGGATATGCGCGCTCAGATCCGCCCGCAGTCCATGAGCAAGGTCTGGCCGGTGACGCTATCGCTTTGGCAAAACAGCACCACCTGCTCGGCGACATCGTCCTTGTCGACCGCGCGCCGCAGCAGCGAGACGTCGGGCACCTTGGCGGTGTAGTCGGCCGGCAGATTGGCGGTCATGCGCGTGCCTTCCATGAAACCGGGCGCCACGCAGTTCACCGCCACTTCCGGTGCGAGGGCGACGGCCATGCATTGCGTGAGATGGTTCAGCCCGGCCTTCGATACCGCGTACGCGATGCTGCTGCCGCGCGGGAAGACGCCCGCCCCCGAGGAGATGTTGACGATGCGGCCCTCGCCCTGCGCCTTCATGACCGGCGCCACCGCCTTTATGCAGTTGAACGCTCCGGTGAGATTGGTCGCGATGATGTGGTTCCACAGCTCGTGCGTGAGACCGTCGAGATCCGGGTAGTAGATCTTCTTGTTGAACGCGGCGTCGTTGACCAGGATGTCGATACGGCCGAACCGATCCTGGGTCTGGCGCACCATGCGCTCGACCGCGGACGGGTCGGTGACGTCCGCGCCCATCGGCTCCGAGCGCACGCCGAGCTCGGTGAGCGCCGCCGCCACCGCTGCGGCCTTGGATGCGGAAGCGGCATAGTTCACGACGATGTCGACGCCGCGGCGCGCCAGCGCATGGCAGATGCGCTGGCCCAAGCCGCCGCTGCCGCCGGTGACGATAGCTACACGACCTTTCAGGTCCATGATTTCTCCTCGCTGATGGAAAGAACCCGCGAGCGTTCGAGCCGATCGACCCGAATGTCCGCATCATTCGACGCCTTGCTCCTCCAGCGCGCCTCGCCTGATGAAATGGCCGGGCTGGTCCGCACGCGCCGGCACGTGTTACGCTGGCGCAGCAGTGCCGTATTCGTGCCTTTGTTGATTGTCGCACCGACGACCGGGGGAAATCGATGTCCACGAACGAGCTTCTGCGCGCCGCTCTGGCCTTCTTGATCGCAGCCGCGAGCAGCCTCGCATCCCAGGCGGGGGCCGCGTGGCCGGAAAAACCCATCCGTATCGTCATCCCCTGGCCGCCCGGCGGCAGCACCGATATCGTGGGGCGGATTCTCGCCGCCGAGCTGACGACCCGGTTCAAGCAACAGGTCATCATCGACAATCGCGCCGGCGCCGGCAGCATCGTCGGCTTGCAGCTCGCGACCGCCGCCCCGCCCGACGGCTACACCTTCATGATGACATCGACCGCCTACGGCTTTCTCATCGACAAGCCGAAGGTACCGGTGGACCTGGTGAATTCGTTTGCCCCGGTCGCGCTGATCGGCTTCGGCGACAGCGCGCTGGTGGTACATCCCTCCTTTCCGGTGAAGACGGTGAAGGACGTCATCGATCTCGCCAAGCGCCGCCCGGGCGAGATCTTCTACGCGTCCTCGGGTATCGGTGGCTTTCCGCACATGAACACCGAGCTGTTCAAGCTCAAGACCGGCACCAACCTCGTGCACGTGCCGTTCAAGGGCGGCGGACCGGCGACCGCCGACGTGATCGCGGGCCACACCCAGTTGCAGATCGGCTCCCTGGTGACCGTGATGTCGCACGTGCAGAGCGGCCGCCTCAAGCTGATCGCGGTAGGCGGCGGCAAGCGCAGCCCCAAGTATCCGGCCATCCCGACCATCGCGGAAACGGTTCCCGGTTATGAATCCAGCATCTGGTGGGGCGTGTTCGCACCGCCGAAGACCCCCGCCGACATCATCGCTCGCATGCATGCGGAAATCACCGAGGTGATCTCCACCCCGGCGTTCCAGAAGCGGCTCGACGAGCAGGGCGGCGCGGTGGTGAAAATGTCGTCGGCCGAATTCGGCAAGCTCATGCTCGCCGAGCAGGACAAGTGGGTCGAGGTCATCAAGGCCGCCAACATCAAGGCGGAATGAAGCAAGCCGAAGCAGAGCCGGGACAGCCTCAATCCGGCTCCGAACGCATCGGCAGCGCCATCTGCGTCTGGGTGACGATGGCGATGGTGCGCCCGTCGCTGTTGTGCACGGTCGTCTGCCACACCGAGGTGGTGCGCCCGATATGCAGCGGGATCGATAGCCCGGTGATATAGGGTCCGTGCCCGGAGCTGAAGAAGTTGGTTTTCGATTCGAGCGTGCCGCCGCGGTAGCCGGCGGGACGATTGAGCCCGGCCCCGATGGCGCCGAGGAGATCGGCGAAGGCCATGATCGCGCCGCCGTTGACGCGGCCGTTGAAGTTCAGATGCCGCGGCATGAGCTTCATCTGTGCCGTGACCCGATCCGGCTTGAGCCCGGTCAGCGTGAATCCGAGCGACTTCGCCATCCCGCCGCGCAGGATGCGCTGGCAGTTGGCGATGCCCACCGCGTCGAGTCCCGCGGTCAATCGGCGCTCGAGCCCGCCGCGTCCCTTGGCGGCGGGCACGGTACTTTTCTTGCTCATGTCATCTCCACGTAAACCCAGCTCAGGTCGGACCGGGGTCGGACCGCGCGTGCGAGCGCGGCTCAGCCCGTACGCAATGGCTCGCCGATCGCATTCCAATACGGCAAGGCGACCGCCAGCACGACTACGAAGGCGATCAAGGTCATCCAGATGCCGAAGCGAAAGATCTCCGGGGCGCTGAGATAACCGCGTTCGTAGACCGCGAGCGAGGAGGCGCTCTGCGCCGGATAGTAGAGCACCGCGTCGCCCGCGATCATCACCGCCAGGCCGCAGATCATCGGGTTGACCTGGGTCGCCGTGCCGATCGACATGGCGATCGGAATGGTGGTGGCGAGAAAGCCCGTGATATTGGGGATGAGCAGGCGCACCGGCACCGAGGCGAGCAGCAAGGTCGCGATGACCAGCACCGGCGCAGCGCGAAACGAGGGTACCTGCGCCACCACCAGGGCGGCCAGCCAAGCGCTCGCCCCGCTGCTGATGAGTGCCTTGGCAAGCGACAGGGACGATGCCAGCACCAGGAAATTGGTCCAGCCGATGTCGCGCTCGAACTCGCTCCAGCTGAGCACGCCGATGCGGGGCGTGAGCAGGAGTATCCAGGCGAGCAGCGCGGGCACCGCGGGATGGAAGTGGTGCAATGCGTCGGTGAGCCACAGCGCCGAGGCCCCGAGCGTGATCGCCACCGTGCGCCATTCGCGCGCGGACAGCGGCGTGGGCCGATGCTCCGGCAACGGCGGCAAGCACTTCTCAAAGCCCGTACGGTAGACGTAGTAGATCGTCAACGCGCCGATCGCGAGCAGCGCGAGATAGGGCACGCTCATGAGCAGCAGCCATTGGCTCCAGTAGATGCCGCCGATGAGCGAGGCCGCGACGACCGGCGTGATGCCTCCGGTGAGCAGCAGCGTGGACGCGAGCCGATTGATCGAATTGAGCGCCATCATCACCGCCCGCGCGAGCGGCGCGCGGCGCGGTACCTCGGCCATCTCCAGCGCCTGTTCGTAGACATGGACCAGGATGCCGGTACGGGTGGCCGCGGAGGGCAGGATCAGCGTGAGCAGCGGAAACGCCAGCAGCAGCTCCGTATACAGCGAGCGAGCGCTGCCGCCGGAGCGGCGCAGGAAGAAGCGTGCCACCCGCTCGGCCAAACCCGAGCGGGAAACCGCCAAGCCGATGGTCAGCACGCCGACCAGAAAATACGCGACCGGCTCGGAGAATCCGGCCAGCGCCTCGGCAAATCCGGGCACGCCGCCCGAAAGCACCAGCGCCAGTATCAGCACCAACGCGGTCACGCCCGCCGGCAGCGCCTCGGTGCACCACAGTCCGATCGCCAGCACCGCGACCGCGAGGACCCGCTTGCCCGGCTCCGGCAAATCGGCAGGCGCGGGCATAGCGATCAGAACGAAATAGGTCGCGACCAGCGCGAGCAGGGCCGAGGTGTTGCCGCGATGCAGCTCGCGCGCCGTCGCGACCTTGGAGCCTTGCTCTCCCCGCACCTGCTCCCTGCCCGTCATCGCCCCGTCCTCCCCGCCCGATGGTACGACACTCTGCGTTACACTGGGCTCATGTCGCGCTGCCGCCTCGCTGCCTCATGATCGATCCGCGGGTCTCGCCGCCGGATGCCGTCGCGCTCGCAGCGCCACGCGCCCCCGGACTGCTGTTCATCGTCAGCGCACCCTCGGGTGCCGGCAAGACGAGCTTGCTGGCCGCGCTGCGGCAACGCGATCCCGGCTTGCGCCTGTCGGTGTCGTACACCACGCGCGCGCCCCGCTGCGGCGAGCGCGACGGCGAGCATTATCACTTCGTGACCCGCGAGCGCTTCGAGCAGATGCTCGAGCGCGGCGAATTCCTGGAGAGCGCGCTCGTGCACGGCAACTACTACGGCACCGGGGAGCGCTGGGTCCTCGACCAGATGGCGGCAGGCGCCGATATCGTGCTCGAAATCGATTGGCAGGGCGCCGCCCAGGTGAGACGCCGGCTGCCGGCGAGCATCGGCATATTCGTGCTGCCGCCTTCGTTCGCTGCGCTGGCAGCGCGCTTGCGCGCGCGGGCGCAAGATGCGCCGGCGGTAATCGAGGCGCGGCTCGAGGCCGCGCGCGAGGAGATCTCGCATGTCGGCGAATTCGACTATGCTATCATCAACGACGAATTCGACCGCGCGGTGGATGACCTGTGGGCGGTGGTGCGCGCGGCTCGGCTGCGCACCACGAACCAGTCCGCCACTCTCGATTGCATCTGTTCCGGCTAGAGGCAAGACGCGTCATGGCTCGCATCACCGTAGAAGACTGCATGAAGATCATCCCCAACCGGTTCGAGCTGACGCTCGCGGCCACCTACCGGGCGCGCCAGCTCACCCAGGGCTCCACGCCCATGGTCGAGGCGAACCGGGACAAGCCCAGCGTGATCTCGCTGCGAGAGCTGGCGCAGCACAAGTACGGTGCCGAAATTCTGGACAAGCCGCAAACGTAGGCGTCGCGTCGCGTTCTCCCGCGAGGTTGAGCATGGCCGGCTCGGCGCGGCGCCGAACGCGGCCGACTGAAGGCTCGCCATGCAAGCAGCCGCGACCCTGTTCCAGGAGCTGTCCGGGTATCTGAAACCGGACGACGTCGCGCAGCTCGAATCGGCCTACCAGTTCTCCGAGCGCGCCCACCAGGGACAGTTTCGCGTCTCGGGCGAGCCGTATATCTCCCATCCGCTGGCCGTCGCCAACATCCTGGCGAAGTGGCACCTGGATTCGCAAGCGCTGACGGCCGCGCTGTTGCACGACGTCATGGAAGATACCGCCGTCTCCAAGGCGGACATCTCCAAGCATTTCGGCAAGCCCGTGGCCGAGCTGGTCGACGGCGTCTCCAAGCTCGACAAGATCGAGTTCCAGACCCACGAAGACGCGCAGGCGGAGAACTTCCGCAAGATGCTGCTCGCGATGGCGCGCGACGTGCGCGTGATGCTGATCAAGCTCGCCGATCGGCTGCACAACATGCGCACGCTCGAAGGTCTGGCGCAGGACAAGCGCCGGCGCATCGCGCGCGAGACGCTCGAGATCTATGCCCCGATCGCCAATCGGCTCGGCCTCAACAGCATCTACCAGGAGCTCGAAGACCTGTCGTTTCGCTATCTCTACCCGCGCCGCTACCAGGTGCTGTCGAAGGCGGTGCGCGCCGCCCGCGGCAACCGGCGCGAGGTCGTGGGCAAGATCCGCGAGGCGATCCAGCGCCGGCTGGCCGATGCCGGGGTGGAGGCGACGGTCACCGGGCGCGAGAAGAACCTGTACAGCATCTATAGCAAGATGCACGACAAGCATCTTTCCTTCGCCAACGTCCACGACATCTACGGCGTGCGCGTGATCGTGAAGGACGTGGCGACCTGCTATCTCGCCCTGGGCACGCTGCACGGCCTGTACAAGCCCATCCCGGGCAAGTTCAAGGACTACATCGCGATCGCGAAGGCGAACGGCTACCAGTCGCTGCATACCACGCTGTTCGGCCCGTTCAGCATGCCGATCGAGGTGCAGATTCGCACCCTCGACATGCACAAGATCGCCGAGGCCGGCGTGGCCTCGCACTGGCTGTACAAGAGCTCCGATGCCTCGCTCTCCGAGCTGCAGAAGAAGACCCACCGCTGGCTGCAGAGCCTGATCGAAATGCAGTCGGAATCCGGCGACGCGGTCGAATTCCTGGAGCATCTGAAGGTCGACCTGTTCCCGGACGAGGTGTACGTGTTCACGCCCAAGGGCAGGATCATGACGCTGCCGCGCGGGGCGACCGCGGTGGACTTCGCCTACGCGGTGCACACCGACATCGGCAATCGTTGCGTGGCGGTGAAGATCAACGACGAGCTGATGCCCCTGCGGACCGAGCTGCGTAACGGCGATCGCATCGAGATCATCACCGCGGCGCACGCGAAGCCCAATCCGACCTGGCTAAATTACGTCGTCACGGGCAAGGCGCGCTCGCACATCCGCCATTTCCTGCGCACCATGCGCTTCCAGGAATCGGTCCAGCTCGGCGAGCGCCTGCTCAACCAGGCACTGGCGGCGATGCAGACCAACCTGGCGGAGATCGGCGAAGGGCCGTGGGAAAAGATGCTGAAGGAAACCGCGGCCAAGTCCTCGACCGACATCCTCGCCGACATCGGGCTCGGCAAACGGCTCGCCGTCGTGGTCGCCCGCCAGCTACTCGCGCGCGGGCTCGACGACGGCGAAGCGGTCGAGCTGCGGCCTTCAGGCCCGGTCGTGATCCGCGGCTCCGAGGGCATGGCCGTGCAGCTCGCCAAGTGCTGCCGGCCGATCCCGGGCGATCCCATCATCGGCATGATCACCAAGGGCCACGGCATGATCGTGCATACCCACGACTGCCCCGCGCTCGCCAAGATGCGGCTCGACCCGGACAAGATCCTCGACATCGAATGGTCCCCGGACACCAAGAAGGTGTTCGACGTCAACATCAAGATCATGGTGGCCAACCAGCGCGGCGTGCTCGCCAAGGTCGCCGCCGAGATCGCCGAGAATGGTTCCAACATCGAAAACGTCGCGATGGACCCGCAGGACGGCAGTCACTACACCACCATGCACTTCACGCTGGAGGTGATGAACCGCACGCACTTGGCGCGCATCCTGCGCAGCCTGCGGCGGGTGCCCGAAGTCATGCGCATCGCCCGCGTCAAGGGCTAGCCACGCTCATCCGAGGCTGCGTATCGTCATGCCGCTTGCACGCGGCTTTGCAGCAGGTAGCGCGTGAACTCCTCCGCCGGCAGCGGCTTGCTGAACAGATAGCCCTGGCACTGGTCGCAGCCCTTCGCGCGCAGCAGCGCGTGCTGAACCTGCTTTTCCACGCCCTCGGCGACCACGCTCAGGCCGAGGCTTTGCGCCAGGGCGATCAGCGCGGCGACGATCGCGACCGAGCCGCCGTCGGTCTCGATGTCGTCGATGAAGGACTTGTCGATCTTCAGCTCGCAGAACGGCAGGTTCTTCAAGTAGGAGAGCGAGGTGTAGCCGGCGCCGAAGTCGTCGATCGATAGCTTCAAGCCGAGGGCGCGCAACTGCGCGAGCACTTCGGTCGTGCGCGCGCTCTGGTCGAGGATCACGGTCTCGGTCAGCTCGACGCACAGCATGTGCGCCGGCACCCCGGAGCGCGCAAGCTCGGCGCCGAGCCGCGGCACGAACTCGGCATCGCGAAACTGCAGCGCCGAGACGTTGATCGCCACCGGCACCGGCGTGAGTCCGGCCTCGCGCCAGGCATTGATCTGGCGGCAGGCCTCGCGCACCAGCCATTCGCCGATGGGCACGATCAGGCCGCTTGCCTCCGCGAGCGGGATGAATTCGTTCGGCGCCACGAAGCCGTGCTCGGGATGCTGCCAGCGCAGCAACGCTTCCGCCCCGCACACTTGTGCATCGGCGGCGCGCACCTTGGGCTGATAGGCGAGCCATAGCTCGCCGCGCTCCAGGGCGCGGCGCAGGTCGGTTTCGATGGTGAGCCGGCGCAACGATCGGGCGTTGAATTCCTTCGAATAGAACTTGCACAGGCTTTGCCCCTCGGCCTTCGCCTCGCGCAAGGCCGCGGCGGCGTTCTTCAGGGTGGTGTCGGCATCGGCGCCGTCGTCCGGGAAGATCGCCGCCCCGATGCTGGCCGTCACGTAGACTTCGCGCTCGCCGGTAGCGAATGGCGCGCCCTGCAGCGCATCGAGCACCCGGTGCGCCACCACGGCCGCATCGTCGGCGAGCTCCACCTGGGGAAAGAGGATCGTGAATTCGTCTCCGCCGAGGCGCGACAGGCTCGGGATCCAAGGCGTGGGACCGATGCGCGCCACCGCATCGCTCGCTCGTATCGATTGCGCGAGACGCTCGCCCACCTGCTTGAGCAGCGCGTCGCCGGCGCTCGGCCCGAGCGCTTCGTTCACCTGCGTGAAGCGGTCGAGATCGACGTGCAGCAGCACACCGCGCAGAGCATAGCGCGCGGCCTGCTTGCACGCCCAGTCGAGCCGGTCCATGAACATCGTGCGGTTCGGCAAGCCTGTGATCGGATCGTAGTAAGCGAGCCGGTCGCGATACGCCTTGGCGGCGAGCGTATTGCGCAGCCGCAGCACCAGCTCACTCGGATCGACCGGCTTGGCGAGAAAGTCGGCCGCGCCGAGCTCGAGCGCGCGCAGCTTAATCGCGGGGTCGCTGGAAGCCGTGAGCACGATCACCGGCATCTGTTGCGACAGCGCTTGCGAGCGCAGATCCGCGAGCAGGGTGAGACCGTCGATTCCGGGCATCACCATGTCGAGCAGCAGCACGTCGGGCCGATGCCGGCCGATGAGCTCGATCGATTCATCCGGCTGCGTGGTGGCGACGACGTTCGCATAGCCGTGCTCTTCGAGCGTCGCCTGGATCACCTCGATCAGCACCGGATCGTCATCGACCATCAGGATGCGGGCATTGCGCAAGCTCGCGAGCGCATCGCCGGCGGCGGCCAAGTCGCTGCCCGCCGCGCTCGATGCCGCTGCGGCACCGCCAGGCTGCGCGCCGTGCGCGCCAAGCGATACGGGATCGGGCACCAGGGCCTGACTCAACATCTGCCTGCCGCGCCTCGGAGTGGTATATCGGTCAGCATGTCTCGTTTACGGCCCCGTGCGCCGAACATTGAGCGCGCCGCGTACGGCGCCGCGGCGGCCGGCTCGGCCCGCCATCGGCGGAAGGCCCGCTCGCCACCGGCAGCTTGCGCAGGAATGCACGCTTTGCGCGGCGGCACCCTCATGCCGCGGCGCGAACGGACTCGCCCGCGGGCAACACCATGCGCCGCTCCAGGGCTCGCAGCTCGCCGATCAACGCCTCGATCCGCGGCACATCGCCGCTGCGGGCGGCGGCTTCCAGCTCTGCTGCCGGGGTCGTAAAGGCATCGAAGCCGACGGTTCCGCCGCTGCCTTTGATGCTGTGGGCGAGCTTGCCGATCGTCTCGAAGTCGGCGCCGGCCGCAGCACCCTCGAGCTGGTCGAGATGCAGCGTCAAGCGCTCGCCGAACTGGCGAATGGCCCCGTGCAGCCGCGGCTTGTCGGCATAGCGCGAAACCAGAGACTCGGCAGCCGCGACAGGCACAGGCGCTGGCTCAGCCGCGACAGGCACCACAGGCGCCGCCTCAGCCGCGCCGGGCACAGGCGCCGCCTCAGCCGCGCCGGACACGGACAGCGCCGCAGCCGCAAAGGACACGGGCGCCGCCGCAGTCGAGACGACCGGCGCATGGGCATCGCCATGCGCGCCATCCGCCAGGGCGGCAACCCGTTCCCCGCCCAGTATCTCGGCCAGCGCCGCGAGCATGCCGTCGATATCGATCGGCTTCACCAGGCAGGCGGTAAAGCCGTGCGCGCGCATGTCCTCTTCGTAACCCTTCATCGCGTGCGCCGTGAGCGCGACGATGGGCAGGCGGCAGCCATGCTCGCGCAACTGGCGCGTCGCGGCTACGCCGTCGAGCCGCGGCATCTGCACGTCCATGAGCACGGCATCGAAACGCCCATCGAGGGTGCGGGTCACGCCGGCCAGCCCGTCGCCGGCTTCCTCGACTTCGATGCCGGCCTCTTCCAGCACCAGGCGCACCAGCTCGCGGTTCTCGGGGCCGTCGTCGACCACCAGCACCCTACAAGGCGGGAAGCGCCAGCTCGCGCTCGCCGCGTCCGGCGTGGCGCCGGCAGCGTCGCGGCTGGCGGCGCGCGCATCGATCAAGGCCACGCCGGCCAGTGGCCCGGCCGGTATGCGCATGGTGAAGGTGCTGCCTTCTCCAGCGACGCTGCTCGCCACGATGTCACCGCCCAAGGCGCGCGCGAAGCGGCGGCTGATCGCGAGCCCGAGGCCCGTGCCGCCGAAGCGGCGCGACACCGAGGCGTCGGCTTGCACGAACGGTTCGAAGATCTCTTCCAGCTTGTCCTGCGCGATGCCGATGCCCTGATCGATCACGGCGATCTCGAGCTCGGGCAGGGCGCGCGCCTCGACCAGGCGTAGCCGCACCCGCACGCTGCCGCGCTCGGTGAACTTGATCGCGTTGCCGACCAGGTTGGTGAGGATTTGGCGCAGGCGCGCGGGGTCGGATTCGATCGCTTCCGGCAGCATGCCGAGCGGCTCGAACGCAAGCTCGACGCCTTTTTCGCGCGCGCGCACGCCGAGCACGTCGATCACGTCCTGCGCGATCCGATGCGGTGCGCAGCGCACCCGCTCCAATTCGAAGCGGCCCGACTCGACCTTCGACAGATCCAGGATGTCGTTGATCAGCTCGAGCAGGTGCTTGCCGCTGGAATGGATCGTGCCGAGATACTTCTGAGCATCGGGGCCGCCCTTGCCATGACCGCGGCGCAACAGCTCGGTGAATCCCAGGATCGCATTCATCGGCGTGCGGATCTCGTGACTCATGTTGGCGAGGAAGGCGCTCTTGGCCCGGTTGGCCGACTCGGCCTCGTCGCGCGCTCGGGCAAGCTCGACCTTCTTCTCTTCGAGCTGGGTTACGTCGTCCAAGCTCACCAGCACCCCGTTGGGGCGCGCGCCTGAGCCGGCGATCGGGGCGCAGTTGACGATGAAGATACGCTCGCTCGCGGGCTGCGCCGCGGCCAAGCGCAGCAGCACGTGCGTGCGCGCAGCGCCGTCGTGCAGCGTTTGCCGCCACGGCTGCGCGGAAGCCGCGAGCGGCTCGCCTTCAGGCGTGCGCCAGGCCAGCTCGCGCACATGGCGGCCGACGAGGCGTTCCGCGTCCTTTCCGGCCACGGCGGCGAAGGCGTTGTTCGCGAGCACGATCTGCTGGCGCCGGTCGAGGATCAGCAGCCCCTCGGCGAGCGTGTCGAGCGCGCTGCGAACGCGGGCCGGCACCGCTTGCGAGGGGTCGAGCTGGCGCAGCACGCGCCCGAGGTAGAAGTAGTACGCCACGAACCCGGCGGCGAACACGGACCCGAGCAGCAGCACCCAGGGATGGCGCAGCAATCCGCCGATGCCCACGCCCGCCAGCGCACGAAAGCGCAATTCCATCTGCCCCCAGCGGCGCGCTCCGGCGAGGATCGGCACTTGCACCTGGGTCTCGGTCGAACGCCCGGTCAACTGCATCTCCCAGTGCGGCTCGTGGCTGCCCACCACCACCATCAGCGTGCCGTCGGCGCGCCGTACCGCCGCCGACAGCAGGCCCTCGTTACGCTCGACGACGAGCTTGAGCATCGCCTTGATGGCGTCGAGATCACCCGCGGTGAGCAATGCCGTCGATGCCGCCGCGGTGACCTCGGCAAGCGCGGCACGCGCCTCGCGCTGGGCGCCCTCCCGATCGGGGATCAGACCGAAGAACGCGGCCGCCAGCAGCACGCTCAACGTCATTCCGCACAGGCCGAGGCTCACGTGCATGCGGGTGTTCCAGAAGCCTTTCATGTCGGTCTCCTGTCGGCGGCGTCGCGCTCGCGCGCCGTGGCGGCGGCGCCCGCTTCGGCGGGCGGCGTCGCGCCGTTCGGGTTTGCTTCATCGTCGTTGCGCTCGACGATGGTCTCCAGCGACTCGTCATCTTCGCCGTCCTTTGCGCGCGCGCCGCGGTGCGCGAGCACCGGCAGCGGATCGACCATGCGCCAGGCGGGCAGTGAGGAGAGCAGGCTGCTCGCGAGCACCCCGCCGCGGATCAACCACAGCACGTAGCCCGCGGAGAGGCTCCCCGTCACGGCAACGCTGGCGGCGGCAATCCGGTGCTCGACCTGGATCGAGGTCTGCACCTGTTCGCGCACCTGGTCGAGCGCATCGCGCAGCTCGCGCGCGGCGACCGCGTCGGCACTGCGCTCGGGCTGCGCCACGAAATCGGCGCCGAGGAGCGCGCGCTCGTCGCGCATGGCGGCGGGCTGCGCCGGCCCCACCGAGGCGCCGAACAGCGCCGGCGCGGCGCCGGCGGGCGCGCCGGCAGCGGCCACGGCAGCCGCCGCGGCCGCCACCGCAGCATCGGCGGTCAACACCGCGGCCGCGGCAGGTGCTTCGGGCTTCACCGCCATCGCATCGGCGACCACGGGCGCCTCGGCCGGTGCATCGGCCGGCGCGCTTGCCTGCGGCGCAGCCGCGCGGCCCGATGTCGAAGGTGCATCCTTCGGCGTCGCGACCAGCGCAGCAGCCTCGGCGCTGGTAGCGCTCGGGCTGCTCGGCGGCGCTGCGCTCGCCGGCGCCTCGGGCTCGACCGGGGTCGCGATCGGGGCTTGCGGTGCAGCCAACGGCTGCGACGCAACGCCGCGATCCGCAGCCTGCGTGCCGTCCCCTGGGGCAGGAGCCGGTGCCGGGTTCGTAACCGTAGGCGCGGGACTGGTGACGGCCGGCGCATCGTTCAGCGCGCTCACGTCGATGCGTAGCGTGTTGGGTGTCGGGTCGAGATCGAGGCCGCCGCCGCCCTGTCCGCCGTCGTCGCGCACCTGGAAGGTGAAGCTCGCGTACGGCGCCGCC
>JADLAC010000022.1 GCA_020848435.1 Burkholderiales bacterium
GGCGATTTTCGCGCATGGCGGTGTCGAACGACTTGCCGATAGTCTCGCTATCGGCTGCGTCGTCCTCCTAGCCCTGCGCGAAAATCGCCTCCGTCGCACACGTGAAATCAACTCCGACAGGCTCCTAAAGCGAGGCATTGCGCCATGGAAAACGACAAGATCATCGCCAGCAAGCGCGACGGTATCGGTTCGCTGGTCATCAACAACCCGGAGAAGCGCAACGCCTTCTCGCTCGACATGTCGCTCGCCGCGGCCGAGGTCATCGAGGACTTCGCGGCCGATGCCGGCGTGCGTGTGATCGTCGTCTCCGGCGCCGGCGACAAGGCATTCATCTCGGGCGGCGACATCTCGAAATTCGAAGCCGCGCGCGCAACTCCGGAGCAGGTCGCGGAATACAACCGCAAGTCGTCGCGTTTTCGCCTGCTGCTGCGCGGCGTCGGCAAGCCCACCATCGCGATGATTCGCGGCTACTGCCTGGGCGGCGGACTTGCAGTGGCCCTCAACTGCGACCTGCGCATCTGCTCGGAGGACGCCCAGTTCGGCATTCCAGCCGCCCGGCTCGGCATCGGCTATAACGCCGAGGGCTTGACCCAGCTCGTGCGCCTGGTCGGTCCGTCCACCGCCAAGGAGATTCTCTTCACGGCGCGGCGCTACAACGCGCAGGAAGCGCTGCGCGTCGGCCTCGTCAACCAGGTCTTGCCGGGCGTGGAGCTGGCCGACTACGTCCAGAAGTACGCCGCCGCCATGGTCGCCAATGCGCCCCTTTCCATCATCGCCGCCAAGCGCGTCATCGACGAGATCGTCAAGGATCGGGCCGAGCGCGACACGGCGCTGTGCGAGCGAGTCATCGCGGAGTGCTTCGCCAGCCAGGATTACGTCGAGGGCCGGCGGGCCTTCATGGAAAAGCGCAAGCCGGCGTTCACCGGCCGCTGAGCGCGGCCGGCGTGACCGCCTTCAGCCTACCCAGACGCGTGCATTGCGGAACAGCCGCGTCCAAGGCGAATCCTCGGCCCATTCGTGCGGGCGCCAGGAAAACTGGATGCTGCGATAACAGCGCTCCGGATGCGGCATGAGGATCGTGATCCGTCCGTCGGGCGTGGTCAATCCGGTCACTCCGCCCGGGGAGCCGTTGGGATTGTACGGGTAGGTCGTCGCGGGCGCGCCGCGATGGTCGATGTAACGCAAGCTCACCAAGGGCTGCGCCTGAGCGTACTGGCGTTCGCTCGCGAACTCTGCATAGCCTTCGCCGTGGGATACGACGATCGGCACGCGCGAGCCCGCCATGCCGGTAAAGAAGATCGACGGCGAGGCGAGGACCTCGACCTGCACCAAGCGCGCCTCGAATTGCTCGGAACGGTTGCGCACGAAGTGCGGCCAGCAGTGCGCGCCGGGAATGATCTCGTGCAGGTTGCTGAACATCTGGCAGCCGTTGCACACGCCGAGCGCGAACGCGTCCCGGCGCGCAAAGAACGTCTCGAGCTCGGCTCGTGCGCGCACATTGAACAGGATCGACTTCGCCCAGCCTTCGCCGGCGCCGAGCACGTCGCCATAGGAAAAGCCGCCGCAGGCCGCGATGCCGCGGAAACCCGCGAGCGATACCCGGCCTTCGATGATGTCGCTCATGTGCACATCCACCGCATCGAAGCCGGCGCGATCGAATGCCGCCGCCATTTCGATGTGCCCGTTCACGCCTTGCTCGCGCAGGATCGCGACCCTGGGCAGCGCACCACGCGCGATGTAGGGCGCCGCGATGTCATGCGCGATATCGAAGCTCGAGTCCGCGTGCAACCCGGGGTCGTGCGCATCGAGATTGCGCTGGTATTCTTCCCATGCGCAGTCGGGATGATCGCGCAGCGCCTGCATGCGATAGCTCGTCTCCGACCAGGCGCGCCGCAACTCGGCGCGGCTGCGCTCGAAACGAAGCCGGCCGCCGCATGCGATCCGCAGGGTGTCATCCTGGGTGGGGCCGCCGAGATGCCGCACCCTCGGCGCGAGACCCGCCGCGGCGAATCTGCGGCCGACCTCGTCGGCGTGCAGCGCGTCCACCTGGATCAGCGCGCCGAGCTCCTCGTTGAAGAGAAACTCGATCAGCTCGCGCTCGTCCAGGCCTTCGGCAAGGTCGACGGAGAGCCCGCAGCCGCTCGCGAACATCATCTCGCACAGCGCCGCCATGAGGCCGCCGTCGGATCGATCGTGGTAGGCGAGCACGTATCCCTGCGCGATGAGCGCACCCAGGACATGCCACAAATCGCGAAACTGCTTCGGGTCGTCCAAGTCAGGCGTAGCGCCGCCGAACGACCCGTACGCCTGGGCGAGCGCCGAGCCACCCAAACGCTGCCTGCCTGCGCTGAACTCGATCAACATGAGCAGGCTATCGGCGCGATCGGTCCGCAGCTGCGGTGTCAAGGCGCGGCGGACATCGGCCAGCGGCGCGAACGCGGAGACGATCAGCGACAGCGGTGAGACGACCGCCTTGTCGGCGCCGTCTTCGCGCCAGGTGACTTTCATCGACAAGGAATCCTTGCCGACGGGAATCGAGACGCCGAGCGAAGGGCACAGCGCCATGCCGACGGCATGGACGGCATCGTACAGCGCGGCGTCCTCGCCCGGATGGCCTGCCGCAGCCATCCAGTTGGCGGAAAGCTTCACGGAGCCCAGGTCGGAGATGCCGGCAGCAAGGATATTGGTGAGCGCTTCGCCGACCGCCATGCGCGCCGCGGCAGCCGGCGCGGTCACGGCGAGCGGCGTGCGCTCACCCATGGCGAAGGCTTCGCCGCGATGCGTTGTGAACCCGAGGGCCGTGACGGCGCAGTCCGCGACCGGCACCTGCCATGGACCGACCATCGGATCGCGCACGCACAAGCCGCCGACGCTGCGATCGCCGATCGTGACCAGGAAGGTCTTGTCGGCAACCGCGGGGAATCGCAGCACCCGTTCCACCGCATCGGCAAGCTCGACGCGGGACGGATCCAGCCCCGGCGCCGTGCGCAGGCGATGCCCCGCCTCGCGATGCATCCGCGGCGGTTTGCCGAGCAGCACCCCCAGCTCCATATCGACCGCGGGAGTCCCGAACAAGGGATCGTCCAATCGCAACCAGCCCTCGTCGGTCGCCGTGCCGAGCACCGCGAAGGGACAGCGTTCACGCGCGCAGATCGCCGCGAAGCGCGGGAGGCCTGCGGCATCGATCGCCGCGACGTAGCGCTCCTGCGCCTCGTTGCACCAGATCTGCAACGGCGTCATACCCGGCTCTTCGGAGGGAATCTCGCGCAGGTCGAGACGCGCGCCGCGGCCGGCCCCGTGCACCAACTCGGGCAAGGCATTGGACAGTCCGCCGGCGCCGACATCGTGGATCGACCGAATCGGATTCGCCTCCCCCAGCGCGCAGCAGCGATCGATGACCTCTTGCGCGCGGCGCTGGATTTCGGCGTTGTCGCGCTGAACCGAGTCGAAGTCGAGGTCTTCGGTATTGGCGCCGGCAGTGAGGCTCGAAGCCGCGCCCCCGCCCAGGCCGATACGCATCCCCGGCCCGCCGAGCTGGATGAGCAGCGTGCCCGCGGCAAATGCCTGCTTGGCCGTCTGGCTCTGGTCGATGTTGCCCAGTCCGCCGGCGAGCATGATGGGCTTGTGATAACCCAACCGCTCGCCGCCGGCAGTCAGCTCGAAGGTGCGGAAATAGCCGCAGAGATTCGGCCGGCCGAACTCGTTGTTGAACGCGGCTGCGCCGATGGGACCCTCGAGCATGATCTGCAATGCCGAGGCGATGCGCTGCGGGCGGCCGTAATCGTCCGCTTCCCAAGGCTGGACGAAGCCGGGGATACGCAAATGCGATACCGTGAAGCCGGTGAGCCCCGCCTTGGGCTTCGCGCCACGTCCGGTCGCGCCTTCGTCGCGGATTTCGCCGCCCGCGCCGGTGGCTGCGCCCGCATACGGGGAAATCGCGGTCGGATGATTGTGCGTCTCGACCTTCATCACGGTATGCACGCGCCCCGGGCGATAGGCGTAACGACCCTGGGGCCCCGGATACCAGCGCTCGCACTCGGCGCCTTCCATGACGGCCGCATTGTCCGCATAAGCAACAAGCGTCCCTCGCGGACTCTGCGCGTGCGTGTTGCGGATCATGGCGAACAGCGAATGCGGCTGGCTCACGCCATCGAGCGTCCAGCTCGCGTTGAAGATCTTGTGCCGGCAGTGCTCGGAATTCGCCTGCGCGAACATCATCAGCTCGACATCGGTGGGGTCGCGCCCGAGGCGCACGAAGGCATCGCGCAAATAGTCGATTTCGTCCTCGGACAAGGCGAGGCCCAATGCCGCGTTCGCACGTACCAGCGCGTCGCGTCCCTCGTGCATCAGTCCGATCCGGGCGAGCGGGCGCGGCTCGACAGCATCGAACATTCTCTCGGCCGCATCGAGCGCCGCGACCACGGTCTGGGTCATGCGATCGTGAATGGCTGGATGCAGACGCCCCAGCTCCGCGTCATCGAGCGGCTCGCCGTTCGCATGAAAGTGAAACGCGGTGCCGCGCTCGATGCGCTCGATCTTGCTCATCGCGCACTGGCGCAGGATATCCATCGCCTTGGACGACCATGGCGAAAGCGTGCCGAGCCGCGGCACGACCAGCAGAACCTGTCCGCCCGGTTCTATCGCGGCGTGCGCCGGACCGTAGCTGAGGATGCGCTCGAGACGAGCGCTTTCTTCGGGCGTGAGCGCGGCAGCGAGCTTGACGAAATGCCAATGCTCGGCGCCGATAGAAGCGATGCGCGCAACCCGCGCCTGCACCTCGCGCAGCAAGCGAGCCGATCGAAACGGGGAGAATGCTGAACGCCCGCGCAGCCTGAGCAGGTCGGACATCGACTTTGGCTATCGACAAAGCTGGATTTTACCAAGGCCTTGCGGCGAGCGGTTACACTACGACGCGTCTCGCGGGCGCTCGCCACGCATGGAACGTGCGTAGCGCGAGCGTGCTCGACCACGCGCATCCAGCCACGAGCAAAGCAACGACCGATGCTCACGTTCATTCCCACGCCGCAAGCCAACGCGCTGTTCCTGACGCGGCAGATTCGCGCCATCGAGCAGCGCGCGTTCGCGCAGCCGCAGCCGCCTGACTTGATGGAGCGTGCTGGTCTCGCGACGGCCGAGCTCGCGCGCGAGCTCATTGGCGAACGCGGCGATTCCGTGCTCGTTTTCGCTGGGCCCGGCAACAACGGCGGCGATGCTTTCGTCGCCGCGCGCCATCTCAAGCAATGGTGGTATCGCGTCGCCGTGGTATTCGCGGGCGATCCTTTCAAGCTCTCGGCCGATGCGGCGAAAGCGTTCGAGGCGTGGCGCGCGGGCGGCGGAGACGTGCACGATCTCGTCCCGCGCGAGCGCCGCTGGGACTACGTGTTGGATGGACTGTTCGGCATCGGCTTGACGCGGGACCTGAGCGACAAGCCGGCCGAGCTCGTGAGCTACATCAACGAGCTGGGACGCCCCGTGCTGGCGATCGATGTGCCGAGCGGGCTGGAAGCCGACTCCGGGCGCATCATGGGTCGCGCCGTGAAGGCCGCGGCAACGGTCACCTTCATCGGCCTGAAACCGGGCTTGTTCACGCTCGACGGACCGGACCATTGCGGCCAAGTACACTTGCGCACGCTCGGATTGGATCCGAGCGAAGTCGCGCTGGCGGCCGGCAGCCTGCTCGATGCCGGGATTCTCGCTCGTACGCTCGCGCCGCGACCGGCCAACAGCCATAAGGGGACCTTCGGCAGCCTCGGCATCGTGGGCGGCGCCGCCGGCATGGCAGGCGCGGCGTTCCTGGCCGGCCGCGCCGCGATGCGCTTAGGTGCCGGGCGCGTTTACGTGGGTGTCATGGACAGCTCGGCCGCGGGATTCGATGCGCTCCATCCGGAGCTGATGATCCGTGCCGCAGATGCGGTGCTCAAGCTCGCCCATCTCAGCGCGCTCGCGGTAGGACCCGGCATGGGCCAGTCGGCGGCGGCCAAGGGCTTACTGAAGAATGCGATCAAGACGGACTTGCCGCTGGTGCTGGACGCGGATGCGCTCAACCTCCTGTCCCAGGAAGGCATCTTGCGCCGCGCGGTGATTCGCCGCAGCGCGCCCACGCTGCTCACGCCGCACCCAGCCGAAGCCGGCCGTCTGCTCGGCAGCAGCGCCGCCCAGGTACAGCACAATCGCATCGAGGCCGCGGTCGAGCTGGCCGGCCGCTTGAATTGCGAAGTGGTTTTGAAGGGCGCCGGCAGCGTATGCGCCTCGCCCAACGGCCGCTGGCAGATCAATCCCACGGGTAATCCTGGTCTCGCCTGCGCCGGACAGGGTGACGTGCTGACCGGGATCGTGGCTGCGCTGCTTGCGCAAGGCGCTCGCGCCGCAGATGCATTGCGCGCCGGGGTATACCTGCATGGCGCGGCGGCCGACGACCTGGTCGGCGCAGGCATCGGCCCGATCGGGCTCAGCGCGAGCGAAGTGATCGATGCCGCCCGCAAGCATCTCAACGCCGCGATTCGCTGAAGCACGGAGCGCTCATCGAGCGCCCGCTCGACGCGCATCGGCCGCCTCACGCCGCCCGGCCAGCAAGGCGTACGCACGCGCTCAGAGCTACGCGTAACCCATCTTGGAGCGATCCAGGGACAGCGCCTTGATCGGCACCCATACGTCGCCGCCGACTGCGACGCTTTCGCAGGTTTCAAGCGCGCATGAGCTTGGCGAGCGCGCCGATCTCTCGCGCCGCCGCCGCCGCTGCGAGCGCTTCGATCTTGCGATAACGCCGCACGACCTCCTCACCGGTCGGCGTAAGTTCGGTGCCCCCGCCCTCGCGGCCGCCGGTCGCGGTGGTAATTACGGGCTGGCGGAACGCGCGATTCATGGCGTCGACCAGAAGCCACGCCCGCCGATAAGACATGCCGAGCTTGCGGGCCGCCGCCGAGATCGAGCCGGTGTCGCGAATCGCCTCCAGCAACGCGACCTTGCCGGGGCCGAGCGCAAGCTCGCGATCGGATCCGATCCGCAGTCTGAAGCTCGATTCCACCACCGCCGCTCGCGAGCGCTACTCGTCGTAGCCGATTGAGGCGAACGACTTCATCGTTCGATGCTTCGCCTTAGGATCGCGCTGGCCCGCGCTGCCGTGCCGCAGCTTCCCGCATGGATCTTCGGTTGCGCCCGCGCGAGCGGCATACCCCGAGCTAGGAGCCCCATCGAGCAGCCGCCGCATCGTCGCTGCTGCGTGCATCGACCCAGCGCGTGCCCTCCGGTAGATGCTCCTTCTTCCAGAACGGTGCACGGGTCTTGAGATAATCCATGAGAAACTCGCACGCGGCGAAGGCGTCGCCGCGATGCGCGCTCGTCACCACGACGAGGACGATCTGGTCCGCCGGGCGCAGGGTCCCGATACGGTGCACGACCAGCGCATCGAAAATGTCCCAGCGCGACTTCGCTTCCGCCACGATCTTCTCGATCGAACGCTCGGTCATGCCGGGATAGCATTCCAGCTCCATTACCGCGACCGAGCGACCCTCGTTCAGATCGCGCACCACGCCGACGAAGCTTGCCACGGCGCCGATCCTGGGATTCGCCTGCCGCAGCCGAGCGATTTCCGCACCGACATCGAAATCCCCGGTCTGGACGCGCACGCTCATGTCAGCCCCCCGTCACCGGCGGAAATATGGCAACTTCGGCGTCCTCGTGCAACGCCGTGCGCGGATCGGCCATTTCCTGGTCCACGGCGACCCGAAACGCCCGTCCGGGGGCAAGCTCGGCGCTCCACGTCCCGCCGCGCGCGCGTAGCCATGCGAGGAGCGCGCTCACATCCGCGACGGCCTCCGGCAGGATCACGTCTTCGCCGGAGCGCTGGAACACCTCGCGCAGCCGGGCGAAGTACAGGAGCTTCACCTTCATCGCGTGCCCGTCCCCTCGCTCTCGTCGGCTGCCGCTTCACCGACCACGTGCAGATGCAGGCCGACATGCTTGAGCACGAATTCGGCGATCGCTTCGGCCTGATTCAAATCGAGCACGGGAATCGGTGCCGCGAAAGCCCGATCGGTGGCGAGCGCGACGACGTGCGGGTCATGCGGGTGCAGCAATCCCTCGCCGACGCATTCGCGATACACCTCGAGCTTGGGGATCGCCGCGCGCTTGAAACCTTCGACCAGCAGCAGGTCGCAAGGCGACATGCGCGCCATCACCTCGTCCATCGATGGCTCGGCTTCGCCTCTCAATTCGTGCATCAGCACCCAGCGCCGAGACGAGGTCACCATCACTTCGGTGGCGCCGGCGTGACGATGGCGATAGGAGTCCTTACCGGGCTGGTCGACGTCGAAGGTATGATGCGCGTGCTTGATCAGAGATACCCGCAAGCCGCGCCCGGTGAACAGCGGGATGAGGCGCTCGATCAGGGTCGTCTTGCCGCTGCCGGAGAAACCGGCGAAACCGAATGCTTTCATGCGAGCCTCGTACTCTTCTCGACGATGATAACGCTCGCCATGGGCGACGGCAAAAGACCGGCGCCTTCAGGCCGATGCCTGCGCATGCGCGGCGGCCATGGCCGCCAATGACTCGAAGCGCCAATCGGGCTTCGCCTCGGCGGGCGGAGTCGCGCCCGTTCCGGCTTTGCCCGCCCGCCGATCGATCCAGACACTCGCCAGTCCCAGCCGCTTGGCCGGGACGTGATCGTGGAAGAGGCTTTGCGCCACGTGCAGCACGTCACCGCGGCCGACGCCGGCCGCCTCCAAGCGACTCAACGCGTACTCGAAATTGCGGATATCGGGCTTGTAGCTGCCGATGTCCTCGGCAGTGAACACGTGATCGAACGCGACCCCGAGCCGGGCGTTGCTGAGGGCGAACGAAGCGCGATCGACGTTGGACAGTATGACCAGGCGGTAATGCTGCTTGAGATAGCGCAAAGCCTCCGCGCTGTCGGGAAACGCAGGCCATTCGCCGACGGAGGTGCCGAACGCTCGGCTCTGCGCAGCGCTACAGTCGAGTCCCCAACGGCTGGCCAACGCCTGCATCGCATCGGCGAGGATTTCGGGATAACGCTTGGCCGGCGTGCGCGCTTGAGCCTGCGACTCCGCCACACCGAACGCCTCCAGGACGGCGGCATCCGGCAGCGCCACGCCGTGGCGTCGCAACCACGGTCGCAACGCGGCGAGCAGACCGGCTTCCCAGTCGATCAACGTACCGTAGCAATCGAACATGAGGGTCGAGAACTGACTGAGCTTCATCGTGCGGCTCCGTGAGGCGAATGCCATACCAACCGTCCGGGTCGATACGCGTCAAGCAGCGCCGGACCAACCGACCCGCAAGGAGTGCCATCGAAGCGTTCGGGTGTTCCATGCGCAGCCGCATGAGCGTATTCTGCCGGCGTTTCGCGTTGTTCCATTTCGTTCTGGAGATATAGCATGCAGCTCTATCGCTTCGCCATCGCTTTCGTCGCGTGCGCCTTGATGGCGTTCATCCCGGTCCGAGCCGCCGAGGACTTTTCGCCCAAGGTCGGCCAGCCCGGCAAGGACGTGATCTGGGTTCCCACGCCGGATGCGCTCATCGCGCGCATGCTGGAGATGGCCAAGGTGACCCCGCAGGATTACCTGGTCGATCTGGGCTCGGGCGACGGTCGTACCGTCATCGCCGCCGCGAAGCGCGGCACCAGGGCGCTCGGCATCGAATTCAACGCCGACATGGTGGCCTTGTCGAGTCGCAACGCCGAAGCCGCAGGGGTCGCCGAGCGCGCCAAGTTCGTCCAGGGCGACATCTTCGCCACCGACTTCAGCCAGGCCAGCGTCGTCACCATGTATCTGCTGTCGTCGCTCAATCTCAAGCTGCGCCCGACGCTGCTCGACATGAAGCCCGGCACGAGGCTCGTTTCGCATGCCTTCACCATGGGCGATTGGAGCCCTGACGAAACCGCCACGGTCGAAGGCTATACGGCCTATCTGTGGATCGTCCCCGCCAAGGTGAAAGGCCGCTGGCAAGTGAGCGCCCCGAGCGGCACGTTCGAGCTGGCGTTGGATCAGACCTATCAGAAGATTTCGGGCAAGGTCTCCGGTGCCGGCCTGTCGCCGAATCTCGGCGATCCAATCGTGCAGGGCAACACCATCACCTTCACCCTGGTCGATGGCGCCGGCCGATTCCTGCGTTTCACCGGTGCCGTCAACGGCAATAGCATGGAGGGCAGCGCCCAGACTCCGGCGAACGCCGCTGCACGCTGGAGCGCCAGGCGCATCGGTTAAGCACCCGTGCGTTCTCGAACAGGCAAGCGCTCACGCCGCCGCGCTGCAGGCGAACGGGTCCACGGCTGCGGTGATCACCGTGCCCTTGTCGGCCTTGCTGAGCTGCATGCCATAGCGTACCGCGGTCATCTCGGCCAAAATAGAGAGCGCGATCTCCGCGGGCGTCTTGCCGCCCAGCTTGAGGCCGACGGGACCGTGCAGCCGATCGAGCTCGGCTTCGGTCATGTCGAAATGGGTGCTCAGGCGCTGCCGCCGCTTGTGGTTGTTCAAGCGCGATCCGATCGCGCCGACATAGAAGGCCGGCGAGCGTAGCGCCTCCAGCAGCGCCATGTCGTCGAGCTTGGGATCGTGCGTGGCAGCCACGACGGCGGTATGCGCGTCCATGCCGATGTCGCGCACCACGTCGTCGGGCATCGCGCGCGTGAGCATCGCACCGGGCACATCCCAGCCTTCGGCATATTCCTCGCGCGGATCGCAAATGATCACCTGGTAGTCCAGCGCCTGCGCGAACTGCGCCACGAAGCGGGATAGCTGCCCGGCACCAATCAGGAGCAGGCGCCAGCGCGGGCCGTGAACCGTGGTCATGACCGTGCCGTCGAACTCGAGCCCATCGACACCGCGTCCCGGTTTGATGTCGACGCGTCCACTGGCCATGTCGAGACGCCGTGTCACGACCTGGTGGTGTCCGATCGCGCCGATCAGATCTTCGATGCCCGAACCGGGGCCTAGGCGCTCGACCACCAATTCAAGCGTCCCGCCGCAGGGCAGCCCGAAGCGCTCGGCCTGCTCGCGCGTGACCCCGTAAACCACCAGCTCCGGTGTCGTGACCGCGACCCCTCCCGACTTGACCTTGTCCACCAGGTCGTCTTCCACGCAGCCGCCGGAAACCGAGCCCGTGACCATGCCGTCGTCGCGGATGACGGTCATCGCGCCGATCGGCCGCGGCGCCGAACCCCAGGTTCGAACCACGGTCGCGAGATAGGCGCCATGCCCTTCCCGCAGCCATTTCGAGCTGGTTTTCAGCACGTCGAGATCGACACTGTCCATACCCGCTCCTTGAATCGCCTGCACCGGGTTGCGTTATAGCTAATGGAATATAGCGCACTCGGGTGGAGGTCAGCAAGCCGTGTACCCGGCCTCGGTCGCGCCGTTACGACGCGGCGTTAGGAAAGAACAATTGCTCGCCGCCGATCTTGTAGGCTGCGATGGCCGCCTGACCCTCGGCAGAGATCAACCAGTCGATGAACCGCTGCCCCAGGTCGCGCTTGACGTGCGCATGCTTCGCAGGGTTGACCAGGATGACGCCGTATTGGTTGAACAAGCGCTTGTCGCCCTCGACCACCACGGCGAGATCCATCCGGTTCTTGAAGTTCAGCCAGGTGCCTCGGTCCGAAATCAGGTAGGCGTTCATGGACGCCGCGGTATTGAGCGATGGCCCCATGCCGGCTCCCGTTTCGCGGTACCAGCGCCCGCGCGCTTGTGTCGGATCGATCGCGGCCAGCCGCCACAGCCGCAGCTCCGCGGCGTGCGTCCCGCTCTTGTCGCCGCGCGAAACGAACGGCGCACCCGCTGCCTGAATCCGCACCAGCGCGGCAACAATGTCGCGCCCGCCGGCAACGCCGGCCGGGTCGGGCTTGGGCCCGATCAGAATGAAATCGTTGTACATGACTTCGTGGCGCTTGACCCCGTCGCCCTGCGCCACGAATCTTTCCTCGGCGGCCGGATCGTGCACGAACACGACGTCGGCGTCGCCGCGGCGTGCGAGGTCGAGCGCCTGGCCCGTCCCGAGCGCGACCACGCGCACCTGGATGCCGGTGCGCTTGTCGAATGCGGGCAGGAGATGCTTGAACAGTCCCGATTGCTCGGTCGAGGTAGTGGAAGCCACGGTGATGAAGCGTTCCGCGGACCAGGCGGCGGCTATTGCGGTCAGCGCAAGCAAGCAAGCGAGCAGCAGGCGAAGCATCGTTCTGATCATGGCAGTTCTCCGCGAAGAAATGCGGCCGCATCCACCGATGCCGGCGCACGAAAGAACACATCAGCCGGCGCGCGCTCGATCAGGCGGCCGCGGGCGATGAACAGAATCTCGTCGCCGAGACGCCGGGCCTGGCCGAGGTTGTGCGTCGTCATGATCACCTTGGTGCCGGCCGAGTGGATCGCCTGGATGATCGCCTCCACCTCGCGCGTCGCCACGGGGTCGAGGTTCGCCGTCGGCTCGTCGAGGAAGAGCACCGTGGGTTCGAGCGCCCAGGCGCGGGCGAGGGCGAGCCGTTGCTGCTCGCCGCCCGAGAGCACGCGCGCGGAGCGCTTTGCCAGCGCCTCGAGACCCGCCTTGGCAAGCGCCGTGCGCGCGCGTGCCTTGCGTTCCCGCCAAGGTACGCCCGCCAGCGCCAGCGCATACGTGAGATTGTGCAGGACCGAGCGGCGCAACATCACCGGGCGCTGGAACACCATGGCGTCGCGCGGCTTTCCGCTCCCGCCGCTGTTCCAGCGGATCGTCCCCGACGTCGGCTGCAGCAAGCCGTGGCAAAGCCGCAGCAGCACGCTCTTGCCGGCGCCGTTGGCGCCGAGAATCACGCTGCGCTCTCCAGCGGTGAATTCGGCGCTGAGGTCATCGATGATGCGCTGGCCGTTCGCCGTGTACGCGACGCGTTCGAGTGCGAGTGCAAGCATGATCTCAGCCGTACCGACGCCGTGCCGCCTCGGCGATGAAATAGGCGCTCGCGTTGAGCAGCATGACGAGCGTGATCAATACCAATCCCAATGCGAGCGCGAGCGGCAGATCGCCCTTGCTGGTCTCTAGGGCGATCGCGGTGGTCATCACCCGGGTCACACCGTCGATGTTGCCGCCGACGATCATCACGGCACCCACTTCTGCGCTCGCTCGGCCGAAGCCCGCGAGCACAACCGTCGTGAGCGAGAAACGCGTATCCCAGAGCAACGACAGCGCGGCGCGGCCGGCGCTCGCACCGAGCGAAACCAGTTGCTCCCGATGCTCGCGCCAGGCGTCCTCGACGATCTGGCGCGTGAGGGCCGCGACGATGGGCACGATGAGCAGCGCTTGCGCGATTACCATGGCGCGCGGGGTGAACAGGATACCGAGAGGACCGAGCGGTCCAGCCCGCGAAAGCGCCAGGTACACGATCAGTCCGACAACCACGGGCGGCAGTCCCATGAAGGCATTGAGCACGACGATGGCCGCTTGACGGCCCGGAAAGCGCCCGACGGCGATCGCGGCGCCCAGCGGCAGACCGAGGAGCGCGGCGATCAAGACGGCGCTCAGGCTCACCCGCAAGCTCAGACCCGCGATCTCGAGCAGCGTCCGATCGAAGGCCGCCAGCAGTCCCAACGCGCGTACGATTGCCTCGCTCAAAGCCGTCCGTCCTTGATGTCACCTATGCACGCGTGCGCATAACTCGGCTCGGTTCGGCTACGGATGGTAAATTACTGGGAGTCAATCCCAAATATGCACTCCCTCGCATAATGCGCTTCGGCTTCACCGTACGGATCACCGCGGATGACAAGGAGCTCGATGCCGATCTCGTGCGCCTGCTCGAAGCGGTGCGCGCGCATGGATCGCTCGCCGCCGCCGCCCGCGCCATGGGTTGTTCCTATCGCTTCGCGTGGGATCGCCTGCGGGCTGCCGAACGCGATTGCGGGCAGCCGCTGGTCGCGCTCGAGCGCGGCCGTGGTGCACGCCTGGCCGCGCTCGGCGAACGACTGCTCGCGGCATTGGAGCGTGCGCGTACCGAGGCAACACCGGTGCTCGACCGCATCGCCCAGGCGCTGCCGGCGCACGAGCCTCGCCGCGGCATGTCACAACGCAGCCTTCGAATCTGTGCCAGTCACGATCTCGCGCTGATCGAGCTGAAGCACTACTGCGCGCTCGCCCAACCCCCGCTCGCCTTGGCGCTGCGATTTCGCGGCAGCATGGACGCCCTGGAAGACCTGGCACGCGGCGGCTGCGACCTGGCCGGGTTCCACGTCTGCGCCTCGGCGCAGACCGAAACTACGGTACGCAAGTGGTTGAACGTCCGCCAGCACCAACTGATCGTGCTGGCCGATCGCCGCCAAGGCTTCATGCTGGCTGCCGGCAACCCGAAGAACATTCGCAGCCTCGGCGATCTCGCTCGCCGCGAGGTACGTTTCGTCAATCGCCAGCCCGGATCGGGCACGCGCCTGCTGCTCGACCGTTTGCTCGCCGCCTCGGCTTGCTCCCCGGCAGACATCCCCGGCTATGATGTCGAGGAATTCACGCACGTCGCCGTGGCCGCGACGATCGCCAGCGGCCACGCCGATGCCGGCTTCGGCATCGAAGCGGCGGCCGCGCAGTACGGGCTCGCGTTCCTGCCCATCGCCACGGAAACCTACTATCTCGCGGCGCGCCGCGCGCTGTTCAAACGCGACAGCGTGCGTGCCTTGATCACTTGCATGACGACCCCGGCGCTGCATCGACGCCTCGCGCGGCTGCGCGGATACGATGTCTCGGCTTGCGGCGCCATGGTCGACGTGGATCGCGCGTGGCAAACACCAGCCGCCGCCGCCGCTCGCGCACGCGCAGCGTCGCCGAGTCAAGGTCCGCGCGCGAATGGCTAGACATGCCGCAGGGTACGCTGCGTTAAACTCTGCGGCTCCGCCTGCAATGGAGCCGCCATGAGCCAGTCGCCTACCTCCTTGCGCGACGTGAGTTGCGCCGACGACTACGATCCGAATTCGATGCCGGTTGACCAGGCGCGGCGCCTGATCGCGCGTTTCCTATCGCCGGTCACGGGCAGCGAGCAACTCGGCGTGCGGGCCGCGCTCGGCCGAATACTGGCGCGGGACGTGGTTTCCCCGGTGGACGTTCCGGCGCACGACAATTCCGCCATGGACGGCTACGCCGTGCGGTATGCGGATCTGGGCAACGGCGAAGCCAAGCTGCGCGTGGTCGGCACTGCCTTCGCCGGCCAACCCTATACGGGCCCCATCGGCGCGGGTGAATGCATCCGGATCATGACCGGTGGGGTCGTGCCCTCAGCGATGGACACGATCGTCATGCAAGAGCATACCCGGGCAAGCGGCGACAGCGTCACCGTCGGCACCGGCCATCGCAAGGGGCAGAACCTGCGCCGTGCCGGAGAAGACCTCGGCCGCGGCGGCATTGCGCTCGCGCGCGGCAAACTCTTGACTCCGGCGGACATCGGCTTGATCGCCTCCCTCGGCATCGCCGAAGTGAGCGTCCATCGCAAGCTGCGGGTGGCCTTCTTTTCCACTGGCGATGAGCTGGTCTCGATCGGTGCGCAGCTGGCCGAAGGCCAGATCTACGACAGCAACCGCTACACCCTCTACGGCATGCTGAGCCGGCTGGGTGTCGATTTCATCGACATGGGCGTGGTGCGCGACGATCCCGCTTTGCTCGAACGGGCATTCACCGAGGCGGCCGCCATCGCCGATGTCATCATCACCAGCGGTGGCGTGTCGGTCGGCGAGGCCGATTTCATCAAAGATCTGTTGAACAAGCTCGGCGAAGTGTTGTTCTGGAAGATCGCCATGAAGCCCGGCCGCCCGCTCGCCTACGGCAAGGTCGGAAGCGCGCATTTTTTCGGCCTGCCCGGCAATCCGGTCTCGGTCATGGTCACCTTCTACCAGTTTGTCAGGGACGCGCTCTACACCTTGATGGGGCGCGATCCGGTTCCGGCGCTGCCGATGCTGGATATGGTTTGCACGAGCGCGCTGAAGAAGGCTCCGGGACGAACCGAGTTTCAGCGCGGCATCCTGAGCATGGACGCAAACGGCACGTGGAGTGTGCGCGTTTCTGGCGAACAAGGCTCCGGCATCCTGCGTTCCATGTCGGAAGCGAATTGCTTCATCATCCTGGCCACGGAACAAGGCAATGTCGCCGCCGGGTCGCGAGTACGGGTGCAGGTGATGGAGGGCATGCTCTGAGCGGCGCAATCGCCCGCACCGAGCGTCATGACTTCGTAGCGTTCGACAGTTCGCCGGCGTGATCCCGTAGCGGGGACACCCTGACGCCGACGCAGGCTTTTGCCGTTTGCACACCGGCATTGCATTTGCCAAGCCCGCGCCGGCTTTGCCATAATCGATCGGCTACTCGCATTCGTTCCCCTCCCTTCATGAGCCCGCAAGATCGTCTCGGACGCCCGCTACGCGATTTGCGCATCTCGGTCACGGACCGGTGCAACTTCCGTTGCGTCTATTGCATGCCCAAGGAGGTATTCGGCAAGGACTTCCAGTTCCTCGATCGCAAGGCACTCTTGAGCTTCGAGGAGATCGAACGCGTGGCTCGCATCTTCCATCGTCTCGGCATAGAGAAAGTTCGCCTGACCGGAGGCGAGCCGCTGGTGCGGCGCAATCTCGAACTCCTGATCGAGAAGCTGGCGCCCATCGATGGCCTCGACTTGACGCTTACGACCAACGGCGCCCTGCTTGCCGCAAAAGCGAAGCGCCTGCGCGAAGCCGGCCTGCGGCGGATCACCGTCAGCCTCGATTCGCTCGACGACGCGGTCTTTCGCGCGATGAACGACGTGGATTTCCCCGTGCGGCGCGTGGTCGAGGGCATCGATGCCGCCGCCGCCGCGGGGCTGGCTCCCATCAAGGTCAACATGGTTGTCAAGCGCGGCCTGAACGAGCACAGCATCGTTCCCATGGCGCGCTTTTTTCGCGACCGCGGCCATATCCTGCGCTTCATCGAATACATGGATGTCGGCCACAGCAACGGCTGGCGCATGGACGATGTCGTCAGCGCGACCGAGGTCGTGGAGCGGATCGATCGCGAGTTGCCGCTGGAACCGGTCGACCCGAACTATCCCGGCGAGGTTGCCAAGCGCTGGCGCTATCGCGACGGCTCGGGCGAGATCGGCGTCATTGCGTCGGTCACCCAAGCCTTCTGCCGCACCTGTACCCGAGCTCGCTTGTCAGCCGAGGGCCAGCTCTACACCTGCCTGTTCGCGAGCTCCGGGCACGATTTGCGCGCGCCAGTGCGAAGCGGCGCGTCCGACAACGACATTGCCGCATTCATCGAGCGCGTGTGGCGCGGCCGCTCCGACCGTTACTCCGAGATTCGCAGTGAGCATACGCAGAGCCGGGGCAAGATCGAGATGTCCTATATCGGCGGTTGATGCAGCGCCTGAGCGTACCGGACCATGACGTATCGCCCTCGCCTGAGCAGCGCGTTTCGCCCGCCGACGATCGAAGTCGACTCCGTCAACGAACGCGGCGAGCGGCTCACGACCGCGATCGCCGGCGAATACCCGCTCACGATCTACCTCGACAAGCGCGAGCTGGTGACCCTCATGACGCTGGGCCAGCGACCCGAAGCGCTGGTGCTCGGTTACTTGCGCAACCAGAGACTGGTCCGTTCTTTGGCCGAAATCGAAGCGGTGCAAGTCGATTGGGAAGTCGGCGCGTGCGCCGTCACTAGCTTCGCGGGCATCGACGATCTCGATTCGCGCCTGGCGACGCGCACGGTGACGACCGGCTGCGGCCAAGGGACCGTGTTCGGCGATCTCATGGCAGAGATCGATTCGATCGAGTTGCCGGCGGATCGCAGGCTGAGCGAAGCCACTTATTACCGCTTGCTGGACAACGTCCGGCGCTACGACTCGGTGTACAAAGCCGCCGGCGCGGTACACGGCTGCGCGCTCGCACGAGGCGAGGAGATCCTCTACTTCGTCGAGGACGTCGGCCGGCACAACGCGGTCGATGCGATCGCCGGCCAGATGTGGCTCGATGCTGTCGAAGGATGCGACAAGATCTTCTACACCACCGGCCGGCTCACCTCGGAGATGGTGATCAAGTGCGCCCAGATGGGCATCCCGTTCCTGGTCTCGCGCTCCGGCCTGACGCAGATGGGACACGCCCTCGCCCGTCGCGTCGGTATCACGATGATCGGGCGTGCCACCGGCAAACACTACCTGCTCTTCACCGGCGAGCATCGTTTCGTCCGCTCGCCGCGCTCCGAGCGGGCAGCCGCCCCGGTTTCGTGCTGACGCACGACCGGCAAGTGTCTCGCACCCCGATCAGCGGGCTCGTCTTGGCGGGTGGCCAGGGCCGGCGCATGGGCCGGGTCGACAAGGGGCTGGCAATGCTCCAAGGCCGGCCTATGATCGCCTGGGTGCTGGAACGCTTCACCCCGCAAGTGGACGAGACTCTCGTCAGCGCCAACCAGAACCTGGAACGCTACGGCGCATTCGGCCATCGCGTGCTCGCGGATGAAATCGGCGGCTTCGCCGGTCCTCTCGCGGGGCTCGAACGTGCAATGAGCGAAGCTAGCTATGCGCTGGTCGCGACCGTCCCGTGCGATTCACCCTTCCTGCCGCTGCAACTCGTGGCGCGATTGCACCAGGCGCTCGCGCGCGACCAAGCCGATCTGGCGGTTGCGCGCACCGGCGAGCAGGTGCATCCGGTCTTTTGTCTGTGCAAGCGAAGCCTGCACCCACACTTGCGTGCATTCCTCGCCAGCGGCGGCCGCAAGATCGATGCATGGTACGCGAACCTGCGCGTGGTCGAGGTCGCATTCGACGACCAGATCGATGCCTTCAGCAACATCAACACGCGCGAGGAGCTGCGCGCTCACGACTTGGCACCCCCGCATTCGGCAATCGGCAGCGAGTCGTCGCGCGATCACGGCTGATGTTTAGCGATCGCTGTCTGCCGCCTTCGCTGCGATTCCAGGCTCATCCCGAACGAGCGCCCATCCCGGCAGTCCCCGCGATCCCAGCGCCGAGCTCGGCGGTGACGGGCATCTCGGCTTGCAGCGGCTCCGGGCGTGCGATGTAAAAGCCCTGCGCGTAATCCACGCCCAGCCGGCACAAGCGATCCAGCGTCGCCTGGTCCTCGACGATTTCGGCGACCGTCTGCATGCCGAGGATATGCGCGATGCGGTTGATCGCCTCGACGATCGCGCAGTCCATCTCGTCGTTCGCCATGTCGCGCACGAAGGTGCCGTCGATCTTGAGAAAATCCACCGGCAGGTATTTCAGGTAGGCGAACGATGACATGCCGATGCCGAAGTCGTCGAGCGCGAAGCGGCAACCCATCGCCTTGAGCTCGTGCATGAGCTCGGCCGCCTTGGTGAGATTGGAGATGGCCGTGGTCTCGGTGACTTCAAAGCACAGCAGGCTCGCAGGTACCGGAAAGCGCGCGAGCTGGCGCCGGACGAACTCGGCGAAACTCGAATCGTTGATGCTCGCCCCGGAGAGATTGACCGAATACAAGCCCGCATCCGGGGCGAGCGGCGAAGCACCGGCGCGTTGGCGTGCCGCCAACACTTGCAACAGCTCGGTGATGACCAGCCGGTCGATCGCGGTCAGCAGGTTGTAGCGTTCCGCGGCGGGTATGAATGCCATGGGTGGCACCAGCTCGCCGTTCTCGCCCCGCATGCGCACCAGCACCTCGAAATGCGGTGACGAGACCGCCGCCTTGAGCGGGCGTGTGTACTGCTGGTACAAGACGAAGTCGCCGTTCTCGAACGCGTGGCTCAGGCGCGCGATCATCTGCGGCTCGCCGGCGACATCGCGCGGCAGCCCTTGCTGCCGGCGGTGTACCTGCACCCGGTCGCGCCCCTTGTTCTTCGCCTCGTAACAGCACGTATCGGCCGCCGTCAGCACCTCGGCGCTATCCCCGCTCGCCGCGTCGAGCGGCACCAGGCCGATGCTCGCGCCGACGGCGAACGACCTGCCTTCCCAGACGAAACGGAAGTCGCGCACGACCTCGCGGATGGCATTGGCGATTCGCAAGCCCTGGTCGAGCGGGCAGGTTTCCAGCAGCGCCGCGAACTCGTCCCCGCCCAGGCGCGCGAGCGTATCGCTGCCGCGGATCTTGGTGCTCATCAGCGAGGTGAGGCTGCGCAACAGCTCGTCGCCCGCGGCGTGCCCGCACGAGTCGTTGACGATCTTGAAGTTGTCCAGGTCGATATAGAGCAGCACGTGCTGGCGCCCCTGGCCATGGGCGGAATCGAGCAGCTGCCCCAGGCGGCTTTCGAGCTCGCGCCGGTTTACCAGGCCGGTCAGCGAATCATGGCTCGCCTGCCACGACAACTGCTGGGCGAGCGCCCGCAATTGCGATACGTCGTGAAAGACGACGGCATAGCCGCGGCGCCCATCGAGGCCGTCCTGGACCTGCGAAAACGAATCATGCACCGAGCTCTCCTGGCCATCGCGGCGAATGAGACGAACGGCCGCCCGGCCGGGATCGCCGTGTGCGCTCGGCTGCGGCGCGCCCTGGCCGATGTAATCGAGCGTCGCGCGGCTGTGCTCGTCGATGATCCGATAGACCATGTGCATCGGCTGGCCGAGCGCATCGGCCGCCGTCCAGCCGGTGAGATCTTCGGCTGCCTTGTTGAGGAAGATGATGCGCCCGGCAGCGTCGGTGGCGATCACGCCTTCACGCAAGTCGCTCAAGGCGGCCCACACGCGCGCAGGCTCGGCTTGCAGACGGCGCTCCAGCTTGCGATAGCGCGTGATCACCATGCAGGCGGTGATCGCGAGCAACGCGGCGAGCGCGATCATCACCGTCGCGTTCGGGGCGAGAAGCGCCTCCTCGGCGCGACACGGGTCCGCCCATGGCATCGCCATGCACGCGCCCGCAAGCCGAGATCGCAGCCGCGAGCCATGCGTCGACGAGCGCAAGCCGAGGATTCCGACCGCCGCACGGACGGGCATGCGCTCCGGCGGACTCACTCGAGCGCCTCCGGCAGCAGGCCGGCACCCTGGTGGCGCGCATAGGGGTCCTGGCGATAGAACGCAGCGAGCTGGCCGTACACCGACGGATAGCGGGCGCGCAGAACCTCGGGACGCTCGAAGAAGGATTCGCTCAGCACCGCGAAAAACTCTCCCGGCGATTCGGCGGCATAGGGGTCGATCTCGATGTCTTCGCCGCTATCGACCTTGCGGGCGAAATCCTCGAAGGCTCGCTTGAAGACGCTGGTCCAGGCGGCCCGGCTCATGCCCTCGTGCAGCGGAGGATAACCGTCGGCGTCGCCGTTGAGCATATCCAGCTTGTGGGCGAATTCATGGATCGCCACGTTGATGCCGTCGGCGTAGTCTTCGCCGACGTCCGCCCAGGAAAGTATGACCGGCCCCTGCAGCCAGGCTTCACCCGAGCGGATTTCCTTGCCTGCGTGCACCACGCCGTATTCATCCTCCCATTCAACGTCAGGCATGAATTCGTCCGGATAGACGATGACCTCGACCCAGCCGTCATACCATCGCGGCGGTAGATTGAGGACGAGAATACACGCTTGCACCGCGATCGACAGGCGCATGGCCGCGTCGAGCGCGAGCCCGCCCGCACCGTGGATCTCCTTGTCGTGCAGGAATACCGTTACCCGCTCGCGCAGCCGCGCCGTTTCCTCGCCGTCCAAGCCTGCGAGAAAGCGATAACGCCCGAGCGCCGCCTGCCAGAGCGCGTCGTCGACTGGCGTCTTCTTCAGGATGCGCGCCCGGCGCCAACGGTCGAAGCTGAAGGCCACGGCCTTGCCGGCTATCCGGCCTGGCGTTGCGGCTCCAGCGGCTCCGGCGCCGCGGCGGCCAGCAGCTCGGCGCCGGCCGCTTCGGGATGCTCGAATTCCACGCTCTCGATCTGCGCGAAACGCTGGCTGATCTTCGCACTCGACACGTGCACTCCTTGCGCGTCCTCGTGGGCTTGGCGAATGTGGTCGGCGAGCTTACGCATGCGCTCGTCGAAGCGGGCGAAATCCTTCGCCAGCTTGGCAAGCGCATCCTTGATCACGTGCACCTGGCGCCGGGTTTCGACGTCCTTCAGCACCGCGCGGGCCGTATTGAGCACCGCCATCAAGGTCGTCGGCGACACGATCCAGACGCGCTTGGCGAGCGCATGGTCGATCACGTCCCGATGGTAGGCGTGGATCTCGGCGAACACTGCCTCCGCCGGCACGAACATGACCGCGCCCTCGGACGTCTCGCCCGGAATGATGTACTTCGCGCCGATATCGTCGACATGCTTGCGCAAATCGGCCTTGAACATGCGCTCGGCGCCCAGGCGCTCGGCTTCCGACAGACCGGGCGTGTACATGCGGTGGTAGTTTTCCAGGGGGAACTTGGAATCGACCGCCACGGCGCCGGTGGGCTCCGGCAGCTTCAGCACGCAATCCACCCGTGCGCCGTTAGACAAGGTGGCTTGCATCGCCCATGCGTTCGGCGGCAGGCAGTTGCGGACGAGCGCCTCGAGCTGAACCTCGCCGAAGGCGCCACGGGCACGCTTGTCGCCGAGCAGCTCCTGCAGACTGACGACGTTGGTGGTCAAGCCGTCGATCTTCTTCTGCGCCTCGTCGATCACGGCAAGCCGCGTCATGACGTTGGTGAACGTCTCGTTAGTCTTGCGAAAGCCTTCGTCCAGGCGCTCGGAAACGTTGCCCCGGATCTGCTCCAGGCGTTGGTCCACGCTGACTCGAATCTGCTCCATGCGCTCGTTGGTGCGCTCGGCAAGCGATTCCATCGCTACTCGCAGCTCCTGCGCCATGTCCTTGAGCGATCGCTGCATGACATCGCGATCGGCGCTGCCCTGTTCGGACAGCCGCGACTGCACTGCGAGGCTCATGTCGGCCAGCCGCGACAGCACCGCTTCACGGAACGTCGCGAGCTCGTGCTGCTGGGAGAGCTGTAGCACCTGCATCGCTTCGCGCGCGTGCTTCAGATCGCTGGAGACGACCGCGCGCAAGCGCTCCGAACCGTCGGTGAGGCTGCCGCTCAGACGATCTCCTTGCCGTTCCAGGTGGTCGCGCACCTCGGCGACGAGCACATGTTGGCGTTGCTCGTTCGCTTCGGCTTGCCCCAGGACGGAGGCATTCACGGCACGGGTCAATGCGCCCAGCTTGAAGGACAGGAAGACCAGCGCGCCGATTACGACCAGCGCCAGAACGACGACCAGGGTTTCGAACATGAGGTCCTCCGGAGTCTCGGAGTATAGCCCAGCCGGTATTCGTGCAACCAACGCGCGGGGTGCGCGGCGAGCCTCGGAATGCCGCAGTCGCTACTTCCCGGGTCACGCCAACTGGCGCAAGCTCGTGAGCGGCGGCGTGGCGAGCACACGCCGGGTGAGGAAGAGTCCCGCGCCGCCGACACCCAATACCCCCGCGAGCAAGCCCAAGCCCCACACCATGGGGTCGGAACGGTACGGAAGCCCCAGCACGTTGATGGCAAGAACATAGCCCAGGGCAGATGCCGCGGCGGCCGCGAACAGGCCCGCCAGCGCGCCGATCAACCCGAACTCGGTCGCATGCGCGCGCAGCACCTGGGCGCGGTTGGCTCCCAGCGTGCGCATGATCGCGACCTCGCGCACGCGCTCGTCGTGGGTGGACACGATACCGGCGTAGAGCACCAGTATGCCGGCGGCGACGGTGAAGACAAAAATGAACGTGAGCGCGCGCGACACCTGTTCGATCATCTCCTGCACCTGCGACACGAGCGCCGCCACGTCGATGACGACGACATTAGGGAAGCGCCCGATCAGCTCGTTCACGACAGCGGCGGCGCCCGGCGGCAAATGGAAGCTGGTGATATAGGTCGACGGCTGTCCGGCGAGCAACTCGGGCGAGCCGATGACGAAGAAATTGACCCGGAAGCTGTCCCACTCGACCCTGCGCAGGCTCGTCACGGGCGCCTCGAAACGTGCTCCGGCGACATCGTAGGTCAAGCGGTCTCCAAGCCTGATGCCGAGCGTGCGCGCGATGCCTTCCTCGACCGATAGCGACGAGCTACCGGGACGGTGCCAGGCGCCCGCGCTGATGCGGTTGTGTGCCGGAAGATCGTTCGTCCACGACAAGTTGAACTCGCGTTCGACCAGGCGCCTCGCCCTATCCTCGGCATAGCGGTTGGCATCGACGGCATTGCCGTTGATGGCGACCAGCCGAGCGCGCACCATCGGATACAAGGCGGGGACGCTGCCCAAGCGCGCGCGCAGGATTTCCCTCAACGACGCGCTCTGATCCGGCTGGATATTGACCAGGAAACGATTAGGTGCATCCGCCGGCAGGTTCCCCTGCCAGGCATGGAGCAAGTCGGCGCGGATCAACGTCAGCGTCAGGACCGCCGTCAAGCCGAGCGAAAGCGCAACCACCTGCCACACGGTCGCGACCGGACGGCGGCGCAAGCTCGCTAGCCCGTAGCGCCAGCTCACACCGGCGCCGCGGCGGGTTGCATTCAGCAACCGCAAGCTGCCCCAGGTGAGCATTGCGGCGGCCAGCAGCGTCGCCAGGCAGCCCACCAGCACGTAGCTCCCCAAGCGAAGATCACCCGCGTGCCAAAGCACCAGTGCCGCGACACACGCACCACCGAGCGCGTAGGCGCCGGCTCCCGCCGCCGCGGGGACGCCGATCTCGCGCCGCAGCACGCGCAGCGCGGGAATTCGCCGCAGCGACAGCAACGGCGGCAACCCGAACGAAAGCATCAGCACGAGCCCCAGCGCCGCTGCGCGCAAGGCGGCACCGAGACCCGGTTGCGGTAACCCGATGCCGATCACGGCAGTCAGCCACTGGCCGAGCACCGCCTGGCCAAGATAACCCAACACCGCGCCGGCCACGCTCGCGAGCGCGCCGACACCGAGCAATTGGACGAGCTCGAGCCGAAACACCCGCCATTGACTCGCACCGAGGCAGCGCAGCATGGCGCACACGTCGAGCTGCCGGTCATGGAACCGGCGCGCCGCCAGCATGACGGCAACCGTAGCCAATGCCACGGCGGCCAGTGCGGCGAGACTCATGAAACGCTCCGCGCGCTCCAGCGCACCGCGGATCTCGGGCCGCGCATCGCGCACGCCTTCGAGCCTCACGCCTTGCGGCAAACGCGAGCCCGCCCAGGTGCGATAGCTTTCGACGGCGGCGCGCTCGCCCGCGACCAGCAAACGATGAACGACGCGGCTCCCGGGCGCGATCAAGCCGGTCGATTCGACATCGGCGCGCGCCATGACGACGCGCGGCCCCAGGCCCAGTACGCTCAGCGTCAAGCTCGGGTCCTGCGTGAGCATGGCCGCCAGTACGAAGTCGCGATTTCCCAAGCCGATACGATCGCCTACACGCAGGTCCAATTGCCCGACCAGCCGCTCATCGCCCCAGATCGTTCCCGCTTCCGGAATGGCGCTCGGTAGGCGATCATCGCTGCCGCGACCGGCGGAGATGCGCGTGCTGCCGCGTAACGGATAGCCCGGCTCGACGGCGGTGATCTCGGCCAGATGACTGGCATTCGCGCGCACGACCATGCTGCGAAAGCTCAGGGTCGAAATCGCATTCAGCCCGCGCCAGCGCGCTTCCCTCAGCAGTTCCGCATCCAGCGGCCGGCTCGACGTGAACACGAGGTCCGCACCGAGCAGGCGATTCGCTTCTTGCTCCAACGCGAGTCGCGTGCGGTCGGTGAACAGCGCCACGGTCGCCATGCTGGCGACAGCGAGCGCGAGGGCGATCGCCAGCAGCGTGAGCTCGCCCGCGCGCAACATGCGCGCGAGCAGTCGCAGCCCGAGCCCCAGGTCGTTCAAGCAGGCGCCTCGGCAAGCAGGCGCCCCGCCGCGAGCCGCAAGGTTCGATGGCAACGGCTCGATATGGACTCGTCGTGCGTTACCAGCAACAGCGTCGCGCCCTGTTCGCGGTTGAGCTCGAACATCAGCTCGACGATGCGGCTGCCGGTGGCGGCATCGAGATTGCCGGTGGGCTCGTCGGCCAGCAGCAACTTCGGCCGGGTGACGAAGGCGCGCGCGATCGCAACGCGCTGCTGCTCGCCGCCGGACAATTGCTTCGGGTAATGATTCAGCCGGTCGGCGAGGCCGACACGGTCGAGCAGCGCTGCAGCGGCACGATGCGCCTCGCGCGCTCCCGCCAGCTCGAGCGGCAGCATGACGTTCTCCAGCGCCGTCAGCGCCGGCAAGAGCTGAAACGATTGGAACACGAAACCCACTGCGCGCGCGCGTACCGCCGAGCGCCCGTCTTCGTCCAACGCGGTCAGGTTCTCGCCGTCGAGCAGAACCTCGCCGGCGCTCGGCGTATCGAGCCCGGCGAGCAGACCCAGCAAGGTCGACTTGCCCGATCCGGATACGCCGACGATCGCCACCGACTCTCCAGGGAACACGCGCAGGCTGATATTGTCAACGATGTTCAGGTCGCGCCCGTCGCTCACGACTTGCTTCACGAGGCCGATCGCCTCCACAATCGGTCGCATGTCGTTCGTCTTCATGGTCAGAGTCTTAGTCCTGGCCCTACTGCTCGGGTTCCCGCTGGCCGCACGCTGCGCGGGCACGATACTCGTGTTCGGAGATAGCATTTCGGCCGCGTATGGCCTGCCCGCGGAGGCTGGCTGGGTCAGCCTGCTGGAACAGCGGCTCGCGCGGCATGCAGCCGATTATAGGGTCGTCAATGCGAGCATCAGCGGTGAGACCGCCGCGGGCGGCCGGCGCCGGATCGACGCGGCGCTCGCGCAACATCGACCCGATATCGTCGTTCTCGAGCTCGGCGGCAACGACGGCTTGCGCGGCGCGGCCGCGGAGACGATACAAGCCGATATCGATGCGATCGTCACGACAAGCCTGAAGCGCAAGGCACGCGTCGTTCTGCTCGGGATGCGCCTGCCGCCCAACTACGGCGCCGACTACGTGCGCCGATTTCAGGACCTCTACGGCGTAGTCGCCAAGAAGCATCGTATCGCGCTAGTGCCGTTCCTGTTCGAGGGCTTCGGCGAGCGCTACGAGCTTTTTCAAAGCGACGGCATCCATCCGACCCGGGATGCTCAGCCCATCATGCTGGAGACGGTCTGGACGGCGCTCGCGCCGCTGCTCAAGCTAGCGAAACCCGCGGCGCTGCGGCGCTGAGCTCGCCGATCACGCGTGCGTGCTCGAAGCCTTGCGACTGAAATATCGCCAGCACCCGCGGCACGGCCTCGGGCGAGCATGCGACCAGCAAGCCGCCGCTGGTCTGCGGATCGGTCAACAGGTTCCTCTGCCATTGCGGTGTAGCGTCCGGCAGGTCGACGTCGGCGCCGAAGCTGGACCAATTGCGCGCCGAGGCGCCGGTCACGTGACCGGCCTGGGCGACATGCGCCGCTGCCGAGAGAAACGGGATATCGGCCAGCCGCAGCCGCGCGCCGAGGCGAGAGCCGCGACAGATCTCCAGCAGGTGACCCAGCAGGCCGAAGCCCGTAACGTCGGTCAACGCATGCACCGACGCCAGCTCCGCGAGCGCGATTCCCGGCGTGTTGAGCTGCGTCGCCGTCTCCAGCATCTGGGCATAGGCCTTGGGCTTGAGCTCGCCTTTCTTCAGCGCTGCGCTCAGTATGCCCACCCCGAGCCCTTTGCCAAGGACCAGGACATCGCCGGCGCACGCGCGGTCGTTGCGTTTCACATGCGCCGGATGCACCAGCCCGAGCGCGACCAGGCCGTATATCGGCTCGGGCGAATCGATCGAGTGCCCGCCAGCGATCGGCACCCCCGCCGCGCTGCAAACCGCCTGGCCGCCCGCGAGAATGCGCGCGATGACATCAGCGGGCAGCCGGGCCACGGGCATGCCACACACCGCGAGCGCCATGAACGGCCGCGCGCCCATCGCGTACACGTCCGAAAGCGCGTTGGTGGCCGCGATGCGACCGAAGTCGAACGGGTCGTCGACGATCGGCATGAAGAAGTCGGTCGTCGCCACCAGCGCTTGCTCGTCGTTCAGCCGATATACCGCGGCGTCGTCGCACGATTCGTGGCCGACCAGCAAGTTCGGATCGAAAATGCTCTTGGGACTCTTTGCCAGGACTTCGCTCAGCAACGCTGGCGTCATCTTGCAGCCTCACCCGCCGCCGTGCGAAAACTGCGTCAGGCGCACTTCTTCGTGCACGCTTGCCCGCTCGGAAGGCTGCGCTGAGGGTGGGTTGCTCATGAGGGGGAAGGCGGCCGCGAGCGGCGAGAATTGCGGTAGACTTAGCGGCGCCGAAACGCCATGTCCGTGGAGCCCATCAAGGACGCAACCCTAGCACAGCTCGATGACTTTGACGAGGTTGTCGACGTGCGCTCGCCGGGCGAATTCGCGCTCGATCACGTTCCCGGCGCGATCAACTGCCCGGTCTTGAGCGACGAGGAACGCGAGCGCATCGGCACCCTGTACAAGGATTCGCCGTTCGCCGCCAAGCGCTCGGGCGCGGCGTTGGTCGCGCGCAATATCGCCCGGCACCTGGAGAGCAGCCTGTGCGATCGGGAGCGCGGCTGGCGCCCGCTGGTGTACTGCTGGCGCGGCGGCAACCGCTCGGAGGCCATGTGCGAAGTCCTGCGCCGCATCGGTTGGCGGGCCGCCAAGCTCTGCGGCGGCTACCGTGCGTATCGCGCCGGCGTGGTAGAGGGGCTCACGCGCCTTCCCGCGCGCTTCGACTTCCGCGTGATCTGCGGGCGCACCGGCTCAGGCAAGAGCGACCTGCTGCAGGCCATCTTCCGCGCGGGCGGGCAAGTACTCGATCTCGAGGCGCTCGCGTGCCATCGCGGCTCGGTACTGGGCGAGCTGCCGGGAACCGCGCAGCCGACGCAGAAGCTGTTCGAGAGCCGTGTCTACCGGCGCCTGCGCGCGCTCGATCCCGCTCGCCCGGTGTTCGTCGAAGCCGAGAGCCGCAAGATCGGCAACGTCCAAGTGCCGGGCGCCCTGATCGAGACGATACGAGGCGCGCGCTGCATTGTCCTGCAGGCAGACACGGCGGTGAGAGTCGCGCTGCTGCGCGAGCAATACAGCCACCTGTGCGCCGATCCGGCAGTCTTGGCCGATCGTCTGGGCGCGCTGAGCGCGCATTACGGCCGCGACACCATAGTGCGCTGGATCGCTCTCGCCAACGCCGGCCGGCATGACGAGCTGGTGAGCGAGCTGCTCGCGACCCACTACGATCGCGCGTACGATCGCTCGATCGCGCGCAACTTCCCGCGGGTCGCGACAGCCGAGATCCTGCGACTGCCGGCTCCCGACGCGGCTGCCATGAGCGCCATCGCGCGCGAGATCCTGGCGCGCGAAGCAACGGGCGCCGCGGATACGCGGTGATATACTGCCCGCGGTTTTCAGCACACGTCGTGACTCCCCCCGAGATATCCATCGTCATACCCGTCTACGACGAAGAAGCCGTTCTGCCCGCGCTGTTCGAGCGGCTCTATCGCGCGCTCGATGCCCTCGGGCGAGCGTACGAAATCGTATTCGTCGACGACGGCAGCCGCGATCGTTCGCCGCTGCTCCTGCGCGAGCAGCACGCCCGCCGCCGCGACGTCACCCGCGTGGTCCTGTTGAATCGCAACTACGGCCAGCACATGGCGATCATGGCGGGCTTCGAGCAAGCGCGCGGCAGCAAGGTAGTCACGTTGGACGCCGACCTGCAAAACCCGCCCGAGCAGATCGGCGTGCTGCTCGCCGCCATGGATGCAGGCCACGATTACGTCGGCAGTGTGCGCCGCGGCCGCCAGGATCGCTTCCTGCGCCGCAACGCTTCGCGTCTCGTCAACGCCTTACGCGAGCGCACTACCCGCATCCGCATGAACGATCATGGCTCGATGATGCGCGCGTATGCGAGTCACATCGTGCGCTCGATGACGCGCTCGCGCGAGACGACGGCTTTCATTCCGGCGCTGGCGTACACCTACGCCGTCAATCCGGTGGAGGTCGAAATCGCGCACGCGGCACGCGCGGCGGGCCGCTCGAAATACTCGTGGCTGACGCTCGCGCGGCTGAACTTCGACTTGATGACCGGGTTCTCGATCGTGCCGCTGCGGCTGTTCTCGCTGGGGGGCTGCCTCGTCGCCCTGGCGTCGGCGCTGCTGTTCATCTACCACCTGGCACGCGGCCTGATGCACGGCCCGCAAGTCGACCCGGTATTCGGTTTGTTCACAGTCGTCTTCTTCCTCATCGGTGTCGTGCTGTTCGGCCTCGGTCTGCTGGGCGAATACGTGGGCCGCATCTACCTGCAGGTACGCGATCACCCGCGCTTCGTGGTCGCAGCGATGCTGGATACCGCGCCGGCCGCCGATCCGGAACGCCGATGACGGCCAGCGCGGTCGTGTTCGGCTATCACGAGGTCGGCGTACGCTGCCTGTCCGTGCTGCTCGCTGCGGGAATCGACGTCAAGCTCGTGCTCACCCACGAGGACGACGCTGGCGAACACATCTGGTTCGACAGTGTGGCCGTGCTGGCGAAAGCCCATGGCATCACGGTCCTCACCCCGCCCGAGCCGAGCTCGAGCGAGTTGCAGCGCACCGTGGCAGAGCTCGCGCCCGATTTCGTGTTCTCCTTCTATTACCGGCACCTGATTCCCGACTCGATCCTAGCCGTCGCGCGTCGCGGCGCGCTCAATATGCACGGCTCGCTGCTGCCGCGCTATCGCGGTCGCGCGCCGGTGAATTGGGCGGTCATTCGCGGCGAGAGCCAGACCGGTGCGAGCCTGCATTACATGACGAGCAAGGCGGATGCGGGCGATCTCGTCGACCAGCTCGCCGTCCCCATTCTGCCCGACGACAGCGCCCTCGACGTGTTCCGCAAGGTCACCTGGGCAGCCGAGCTGGTGCTGTGGCGGGCGCTGCCGGCGCTGGTCGCCGGCAGCGCGCCGCGCGCGCCTCAGGATGCGAGCCTCGCGAGCTACTTCGGCCGGCGCAGCCCCGACCACGGGCGCATCGCCTGGCATCGCTCCGCCGAGGAAATTCACAACCTCGTGCGCGGCGTCGCGCCGCCGTATCCGGGCGCCTTCTTCGATTTTCGCGGACAACGAGTCAAGCTCGTCAAGACAGTACGTGCTCCCGAACGCGGGATCGCCGGCGGGGCGCCGCGGCTCGTGATCGCGGCCGGCGCGTGTTTCGCGATCTGCGGCGACGGACGCTCGCTGCGACTTCTGCAAGCCGAGGCGGCGGGAAAACGCATCGACCCGCTTCAGCTCGTGCCGCGCGACAGCGGGGAAACGACACTGGCTTGAGCTTCGCATGGCGGCGAAACGACTGCTCATCCTCGGCGTGAACGGCTTCATCGGCCATCACCTGTCGCAGCGCATCCTGCAATCGACCGATTGGCACGTGCACGGCATGGATCTCGACTGCGATCGGCTGTCGCAACAGCTCGCGCATCCGAACTTCCATTTCGTCGACGGCGACATCACCATCAATCGCGAGTGGATCGAGTACCAGATTCGCAAGTGCGATGTCGTCATGCCCTTGGTGGCGATCGCGACGCCGGCAACCTATGTCCGCCAGCCGCTCAAGGTATTCGAGCTCGATTTCGAGGCGAATCTGCCCATCGTGCGCGCGTGCGTCAAGCATCGCAAGCGGCTGGTATTCCCCTCCACGTCCGAGGTCTATGGGATGTGCCCGGATGCCCGGTTCGATCCGCATGCATCCAACCTCGTGCTCGGCCCGATCCACAAGCAGCGCTGGATCTATGCCGCATCCAAGCAGCTCATGGACCGCATCATCTGGGCTTACGGACAGGAGAAAGCGCTCGATTTCACGCTGTTCCGGCCCTTCAACTGGATCGGCGGCGGCCTGGACAACATGAACGCTGCCAAGGAAGGCAGCTCGCGCGTCATCACGCAATTCCTCGGCCACATCGCGCGCGGCGAGCCGATCCGGCTGGTCGAAGGCGGCAGGCAGCGACGCTCCTTCACCCATGTCGACGACGGCATCGACGCGCTCATGCGCATCATCGCCAACGAGCGCGGTGTCGCGAGCGGGGCCATCTACAACATCGGCAATCCGCGCAATGACGTCTCCATACGCCACCTGGCGCGCATGATGCTGGCCATGGCGCAGCGTTACCCCGAATATCGCGCGCAAGCAGCCAAGGTGAAGCTAATGCACGTGCGCGCCGAGGATTACTACGGCAAGGGCTACGAGGATGTCCAAGCGCGCGTGCCGGACATTCGCGACACACGGCGCGACCTGGGCTGGCGGCCTCGGATCGGCATGGCGCAGGCATTGCAGCGAGTATTCGAAGCGTATCGCGGCGCGCTGGCGCAAGCACGCCACTTGACGGATTGAGCGCGGGCTCGAGTGCCGAGCGCAATACCGCCGTACACGACGATGCCAATGCAAGCTCACGAATTCGATCCGCCGAGCATGCCGCCGCAGCGCCGCATCGGGCTCAAGATCGACGTCGATACCTATCGCGGCACCCTGCAAGGCGTGCCGCGGCTCGCGCAGCTGCTGCTGCGCCATGGCGCCCGGGCCACGTTTCTTTTCAGCCTGGGGCCCGATCACACCGGGCGCGCCATGCGCCGGCTGTTTCGCCCGGGCTTCGTTCGCAAAGTAGGGCGCACGTCGGTAGTCGAACACTACGGCGTCAAGACGCTGCTCTACGGCACGCTGCTGCCGGGCCCGGATATCGGCGCGCGCTGCGCGGACATCATGCGTGCCATCGCTCGACAAGGCTTCGAAGTCGGCATCCATGCGTGGGATCACGTGGCCTGGCAAGACAAGGTCATGGCCGCGGACGCCGCATGGACCTCGGCGCAAATGCACCGTGCCCGCACCCGCTTCAGCGAGATCTTCGATGCGCCGGCGCGGGTGCACGGAGCTGCCGGCTGGCAGATGAACGCGCACGGCTACCGGCTGTCGCAGCGGCTTGGCTTCGATTATTGCTCGGATACGCGCGGCTATCGTCCCTTCATTCCCGTGCTCGATGCCGAGCTGATCGCCTGTCCGCAGATTCCGACCACCTTGCCGACGTTCGACGAATTGCTCGGCCGCGACGGCACGACGGCAGCCAACGTCGATGAACGTGTTCATGCCGCGGCGCGAGCAGATGCGCCCGCCGGGCACGTATTCACGCTGCACGCCGAGCTCGAAGGCATGAAGCTCCTCGGCGCGTTCGAACGCCTGCTCGAACGCTGGCGGATCGAAGGCAAGGAGATGCTCGCGCTCGGTTCCTATCTCGCCTCGGTCGGCACGGCCGAATTGCCGCGGCACGTGCTGACTCGCGGCGCCATTCCCGGACGAACCGGCATGGTCGCGATGCAAGGAGCGGAGTTTCTCGCTTGAAAGCGCTCGCACGCCGGCCGCCGCGCCGAGCTTGCAGGCAAGGCTGTTTTTGAGAACAATGGGATCCTCCGCGTCTCGGCGCTCGCGCCTGCGAGCAGCCTCGACCACGCAAGACGCGGTTTTCCCGTTAGTATGCAGACCCTTCCAGCCCAGGACGACCCATGATCGGCCAACCCGTACCCGACCTCGCCCTGCCGGCGACCGGCGACCAAGTCATTGGCTTCGCTGAGCTGCGCGGTGCGCCGTTCGTGCTGTACTTCTATCCCAAGGACAACACGCCCGGCTGTACCACCGAAGGCCAGCAATTCCGCGACCTGCACGATCGGTTCGCGCGGCTCGGCTGCCGCGTGTTCGGCGTCTCGCGCGACAGCATCAAATCGCACGAGTCCTTCAAGGCGAAGATGGGCTTCCCGTTCGAGCTGCTGTCGGACCAGGACGAGAAAGCGTGCGCGGCCTTCGACGTCATCCGCATGAAGAACATGTACGGGCGCCAGGTCCGCGGCATCGAGCGCAGCACCTTCGCGGTCGATGCCGCCGGCATCGTACGCGCGCAGTGGCGCGCGGTGAAAGTGCCCGGGCACGCCGAGCAGGTGCTCGACTTCGTCAAATCGCAACTCGGATCGAAGTAGCGCCATGGCGCAGCGCAAGCCGGCGCGCTCGGCTCCTCCAGCGCGCGAAACCGACCAGAAGCTGTTCGTGCTCGACACCAACGTCCTGATGCACGACCCGACCAGCCTGTTCCAGTTCGAAGAGCACGACGTCTACGTACCCATGGCGATCCTGGAGGAGCTCGACGGTCACAAGAAGGGCGTATCCGAAGTCGCGCGCAACGCGCGCCAGGCGAGCCGCTTCCTGGAAGAGCTGGTCGCGCATGCGCAGGACGCCATCGCGCACGGTATTGCGCTCGACTCTCGCGGCAACCGGACGGCCACGGGCCGGCTGTTCCTGCAGACCGAAGCGATCGCGGCGGAATTGCCGCCGAGCTTGGCGAGCGGGCGCACGGACAACCAGATCATCGCGGTGGTCAAGTTCCTGCAGCAGCGCCATGCCGGGCGCCAGGTCATCCTGGTCAGCAAGGACATCAACATGCGCATCAAGGCCCGCACCCTGGGCCTCGCGGCGGAGGACTACTTCAGCGACAAGGCGCTGGAAGACAGCGATCTGCTTTATACCGGCGTCCAGGAGCTGCCCGCGGACTTCTGGGAGCGCCATGGCAAGGACATGGAATCGTGGCAAGCCGGCGGCAGAAGCCTGTATCGCATCCGCGGCCCCGCGGTCGGAAGCTTGTTCGTCAACCAGTTCGTCTACCTCGACGGCGAGCCGCGCTTCGATGCCTGGGTCAAGGCGCTCGACGGCGGCGCCGCGGTGCTGGAGACGTTACGCGATCACACCCAACCGAGGCACAACGTCTGGGGCATCACGGCCCGCAATCGCGAGCAGAATTTTGCGCTCAACGCGCTCATGAATCCGGAGATGGATTTCATCAGCCTGGTGGGCCAGGCAGGTACCGGCAAGACCCTGCTCGCCCTCGCCGCGGGATTGCAGCAGACGCTCGAGCAGAAGACCTACTCGGAGATCATCATCACGCGCGTCACGGTGCCGCTCGCCGAAGACATCGGCTTTCTCCCGGGCACCGAAGAGGAAAAGATGAATCCCTGGATGGGTGCGCTGGAAGACAATCTCGACGTGCTCGACCAGTCCGACGACGAAGCGGGCGAATGGGGACGCGCGGCCACGCGCGATCTCATTCGCGCCAAGATCAAGGTGAAGTCGCTCAATTTCATGCGCGGGCGCACCTTTCTCAGCAAGTACCTGGTCGTCGACGAGGCGCAGAACCTCACGCCCAAGCAGATGAAAACGCTGGTGACCCGCGCCGGCCCCGGCACCAAGGTCGTGTGCCTGGGGAATATCGCGCAGATCGATACGCCGTATCTCACCGAGGGAAGCTCCGGCCTCACCTACGTCGTCGACCGCTTCAAGGGCTGGGCCCATAGCGGTCACGTCACCCTGCAGCGCGGCGAGCGCTCGCGCCTCGCCGACTACGCTTCCGAAGCGCTTTAGTGTGTTGGTCAGTCAAGCAACTAACTTCAGGCTCAGGGCACTAGGCTGGTTCAGCGGCTTCCACCCGGGCCAGCGCGCTAGAAGCGCCCCGGGTCCGCGTAGTTCTCGAAGCGGGTGAACTGGCCCTGGAAGGTGAGCTTCACCGTCCCCGTCGGACCGTTGCGCTGCTTGCCGATGATGATTTCGGCGATGCCCTTGTCGGGCGTATCGGCGTTGTAGACCTCGTCGCGGTAGATGAAGAGGATGAGGTCTGCGTCCTGCTCGATGGCGCCCGATTCGCGCAAATCGGACATGACCGGGCGCTTGTTGGGCCGCTGCTCGAGCGAGCGATTCAATTGCGACAGCGCGATCACCGGCACCGCCAGCTCCTTCGCCAGCGCCTTGAGCGAGCGCGAGATCTCCGAAATCTCGGTGGCGCGATTCTCGCCCTGGCCGCTCGCGCTCATGAGCTGCAAGTAATCGATCACGATCAGCCCCAGGCCGGGGCCGCCGACCTGGCGATGCAGGCGCCGCGCGCGGGCACGCAATTCGAGCGCGTTGAGGGCGGCCGTCTCGTCGATAAACAGCGGCGCCTCGTTGAGCCGCCCCCAGGCATCCGTCAAGCGCGGCCATTCGTCGTCGGCGATGCGCCCGGTGCGCACCTTCAATTGATCCACCTTGGCGACCGAGCCGATCATGCGCATGACGAGCTGCGTGCCGGACATTTCCATGCTGAACACCGCGACCGGCAATCGCTCCACCAGGCCGAGATGCTCGGCGATGTTGAGCGCGAAGGCGGTCTTGCCCATGCTCGGGCGTCCGGCGACGATGATGAGATCGCCCTGTTGCAGGCCCGAGGTCATGCGATCGAGATCGACATAACCGCTCGGGATGCCCGTGATGTCGCTCGGGTTGGAATGCAACTGGTCGATGCGCTCGACCACCTGCGCGATCAAGGGGCGGATCTCGACGAATCCTTGGCGAGCGCGTGCGCGCTGCTCGGAAATCGCGAACACGCGCGCTTCGGCCTCGTTCACCAGCTCCTCGGCGCTCTTGCCGAGCGGATTGAGCGCGGCTTCGGCGATCTCGGTGCCGATGGTGACGAGCCGGCGCATGAGCGCCCGATCGCGCACGATCTCGGCGTAGCGGCGGATGTTGACTGCCGAAGGCGTGTTCTGCGCCAAGGCGGCCACGTATCCGAGCCCGCCGGCGTCGGCCAGCTTGCCGCCGCGGTCGAGCGACTCGGTCACCGTGACGACGTCGGCCGGCCGGGATGCCTCGATCAGGCGCGAGATGTACTGGTAGAGCAGGCGGTGATCGGCGCGGTAGAAATCGTTCTCGGCGATGAAATCCGCGATCTTGTCCCAGGCGCCGTTGTCGAGCAGCAGGCCGCCCAGGACCGCCTGCTCGGCCTCGACCGAATGCGGCGGTACGCGTAACGCGTCGATGCTCTGGTCGGCGGCGGCAGTGACGAGTTGAACCATGCGGGCGCGAAGGGGCGTCAGGAACGCGCAGCTAGCCCGGATTGATCATCCGGGCTGCCTCGGACTCAGGACACGAGATTGTAGCAAGGCGCGCACGCGAAAACCGGATCCGAAATCCGCGCGCGCCCCGATGCCGGCCTGCGGGGGCATGGCCCCGACCGGATCAGGCGTCGCCAAGCACCGATACTTTGATGTGCGCGACCACGTCGGCGTGCAGAGCCAGCGTGATGTCGTGATCGCCGATCTGCTTCAACGGACCTTGCGGCATGCGGATCGCCGACTTCTGCACGTCGTGCCCGGCCGCGGCCAACGCCTCGGCGATATCGAAGTTGGTGACCGATCCGAACAGCTTCCCATCCACGCCGGCCTTGCGGGTGATTTGCAGCATGAGGCCTTCGAGCTTCGCCGCATGTGCCTCGGCGGCGCCGAGCGCTTCGGCCTGCGCTTTCTCCAGCTCGCCCCGCCGTGCTTCGAACTCGGCGATGTTCTCCGGCGTCGCCCGCCGCGCCTTGCCGTGCGGAATGAGATAGTTGCGGGCGAAACCGGCCTTCACCTTGACCACGTCGCCGAGCGCGCCCAGGTTGGGCAGCTTTTCCAGCAGTATGACTTCCATCGCGCTCTCCGTCAGTGCAGATCGGTGTACGGCAGCAGCGCGAGATAGCGCGCGCGCTGGATCGCGACCGATAGCTGGCGCTGGTACTTCGCGCTCGTGCCCGTGATGCGCGCCGGAATGATCTTGCCGTTCTCGTTGATGAATTCCTTCAGGACGTCGATGTCCTTGTAATCGATCTGCTTGACGCCTTCGGCGGTAAAGCGGCAGAACTTGCGGCGCCTGAACAGCGCGCGCGAACCGCGTCCGTCGCGCCGCCCGCCGGCTCGGCCGCCGCGGCCCTTGGTGGTCTTGCTGCTGCGTCTGACTGCCATGATGTCACCTTCCTACTGATATTCGATGTCGCGCGCGTGCAGGACGACCCGCGTGCTGCGCAGACTGCGCCGGGCCAGGAATCCACGCGCCATGATGGGTGTCTTGGGTGCGTCCTCGGCCAAGCGCCGCGCGAGCGCGCCGAAGGCGATCGCGGGCAGATCGAGCTCGACCTGCCTGCTGTGTCCGGCTTCGGCTTGAACCGAGCGATGGCGCAAGCTGAACTCGATCACCGGAATGCCGGCGGGCGTGAAGCGCAGATCGAGCAGATCGTGCGCCACCCCGCTCAAAGCGATCTCGTTGATGCTCACGCAGGGGTCTTCTCGGCCGGCTTGGCCGGGGCGGTCTCGGTCGCCGCCGCGGGACGCTCGCCGCGCTCGCGCTCGCCGCGCTCACCCCGATCTCCTCGCTCGCCGCGCTCTCCCCTGTCGCCGCGATCGCGGTCGCCACGGTCACGATCGCGCCCGCGCTCGCCGCGCGGCTTCTCTTCGCGCATCATCGGCGAGGGCGTCATTACCGCCGCCGTCATGCGCGTGGTGAGGTGGCGCAGTACGGCATCGTTGAAGCGGAAGGCGTGCTCGAGCTCGCGCAGGGTTTCGTCATCGCACTCGATGTTCATGAGCACGTAGTGCGCCTTGTGCAGCTTCTGGATGGGATATGCCAGTTGGCGGCGGCCCCAATCCTCCAGGCGGTGCAGTTTGCCGCCGCGACCGCTCACCATGGTCTTGTAGCGGTCGATCATCGCCGGCACCTGTTCGCTCTGGTCCGGATGGACGATGAAGACCATCTCGTAGTGTCGCATCGAGTAGCTCCTTGTGGGTTCAGCCTCCCGCATGCGCGACCGGCGGTGAGGCAAGGAAACGCGCGATTATACCTGCTTCGCCCTCGCGCTCAACTGTAGCGGAGGGACCGGCGCGCGCTGGCGCCTGCTCTCGTACAGGCAGATGCCGGCCGCGACCGAGACGTTGAGACTGTCCACGCTACCTTGCATGGGGATGCGCAGCAGCCGATCGCAGCCCTCGCGCGTCAAGCGGCGCAAGCCTTCGGCCTCGGCGCCGAGCACCCAGGCGAGCGCGCCGTCGAGCGGCGCATCGAAGATCGAGTCGCGCGCCGCGCCGTCGGCGCCCATGATCCATACGCCCGCCTCCCGCATCTGGCGCAGCGCGCGCGCCAGGTTGGTCACTTGCACGTAGGGCACCGTCTCGGCGGCGCCCGAAGCGACCTTGGCCACGGCCGGTGTCATGCCGACCGCTCGATCCTTCGGTGCGATGACCGCCTGGGCGCCGAACGCATCGGCGACCCGCAGGCATGCACCCAGGTTGTGAGGATCCTGGACGCCATCCAGCACGAGCAGCAGCGGCGCCTCGGCGCCGGCAAGAATCTCATCCAGGCTCACATCGGCCTGCACCTCGCGCACCCGCGCCACGACCCCTTGGTGCTTGCGCGTCCCCGCCAGGGCGTCGATGCGCGCCGCATCCGCTTCCACCACGCGCACTCCGGCCGCATGTGCACGCGCGATCAGCTCGCGGGCGCGTGCATCGTGCCGAGCGGCATCGACATAGATCTCGTGCACGCTGTGCGCAGCGCGGCGTAAGCGCCCGGTCAGCGCGTGAAAGCCGTACAGGATGCGCGTATCACTCATCGAGGACGAAATCGATCCGCATCTGTTCCAGATCCACGCGCACCAGCTTCACCCCCACGCGGTCGGCCAGCCGGAAGCGGCGCCGAGTGCGCTCGCCGAGGAGCTGGTGGCGGCCCGCGTCGAAATGGAAGTAGTCGTTGCCGAGCTCGGAGATGTGCACCAGGCCCTCGACGTAGACCTCGTCGAGGGCGACGAAGATGCCGAAGCCGGTCACCGCGCTGATGGTGCCCTCGAAGTGCTCGCCGATGCGATCGCGCATGTAGAAGCACTTCAGCCAGCTCACCACGTCGCGCGTCGCATCGTCCGCGCGGCGCTCGGTCATGGAACAATGCGCGCCGAGCCCGGCCCAATCGCCGGGTGAATAGCGCTTGCGCCCGAGCACCGCCTTGATCGCGCGATGTAGCAGCAGATCGGGGTAGCGGCGAATCGGCGAGGTGAAATGGGTATAGTGCTCGTAGGCGAGACCGAAGTGGCCGACGTTGTCCGGGCTGTAAACGGCCTGCTGCAACGAGCGCAACAGCACGGTCTGGAGCATCTGGGCGTCGGGGCGATCCTTGATGCGCGCGAGCAGCCGGGCGTAGTCGGATGCTTTCGGCTCGTCGCCCCCGCCGAGCTGCAAGCCGAACTCGCCCAGGAATTCCCGCAAGGCCGCGAGCTTCTCGGGCGTCGGTCCCTCGTGGATGCGATAGAGCATCGGGTGTCGGTGCGACTTCAGAAACGCGGATGCGCACACGTTGGCGGCCAGCATGCACTCTTCGATCAGCCGGTGGGCGTCGTTGCGCTGCACCTTAACGATGCGTTCGATCTTGCGCTCGGTATTGAAGACCAACTCGGTTTCGATGGTTTCGAAATCGATCGCCCCGCGCCGCTCGCGCGCCTTTGACAGTGCGGTATACAGTTCCTGCAGCCGCTCCAGATTCGCTCCGACCTCGGCCGAGAGCCCCTCGCGCTGGCCGTCCAGGAAGGCCGCCACGCGGGTATACGTAAGGCGCGCGCGCGAGCGCATGACCGCCGAATAGAAGCGGTAGTCCTGGATGCGTCCGCGCGCGCCTATGCGCATGTCGCAGACGACGCACAGCCGATCCACGTCCGGATTGAGCGAGCACAGTCCGTTGGACAGCGCCTCGGGCAGCATGGGAAGCACCCGGCGGGGAAAGTACACCGAGTTGCCGCGCAGCTGCGCGTCGCGATCGAGCGCGCTCGCGTGCTCCACGTAGTGACTGACATCGGCGATCGCGACCACCAGCCGAAACCCGCGCCCCGACTCGCGCTGGCCCGATCGCGCGTCGGCCGCAGTCAGCGGCTCGCAATACACCGCGTCGTCGAAGTCGCGCGCGTTCTCGCCGTCGATGGTCACGAGAGCAAGCGAGCGCAAATCGATGCGCGCGCGCAGATCCGCCGGCTGCGGCGCGGGGGCGAAGCGCGCCGCTTCGTCCTCGGCAGCGGGATCGAAGCGATACGGCAGGCGATGCTTGCGCAGCGCGATCTCGATCTCCATGCCGGGATCGGCGTAGCTGCCGAGCACCTCCACGATGCGCACGACCGGCTGCGCGTTGCGCGCCGGCTGCGCGATGATCTCGGCGACTACGACTTGCCCGGGCTGCGCCGCGGCGGCGCCATCGGGGGCGACCAGCAGCGTTCGACTGATGCGCCTGTCTTCGGGCTCGACCACCAGGATGCCGTAATCGCGCCGCAAGCGCCCGACCACCGTGCTGTTGGCCCGTTCGATGACTTCGACGATCGCGACTTCGCAGCGACCCCGCCGATCGACACCGATCTCGCGCGCGACCACCCGATCGCCGTGCAACACCTTTTGCATCTGGCGCGCTTCGATGAAGCAATCGGGCTTGCCGTCCTCACGCAGAAGGAAACCGAAGCCGTCGCGATGGCCCTGAACCGTGCCGCGCACCAGGTCCAGATGCTCCACCAGGCAGATCGCGCCGCGCCGGTTCTGGATGACGCTGCCGTCGTGTTCGAGCGTCGCGAGCACTTGCGCCAGCGCGGGGTCGCGTTCGTCGCGTAGCTGCAAGCGACGCGCGATCTCGTGCACCGGCAGCGGCACGCCGCCCGAGCGCAACACATCGAGGACGGTCGCGGCTTCGACACGCCGCGCTGCGCCGAAGCCGCCGAGCGAGCGCTGCGCGCGTGATCCCCTACGTCGTTTCATTGACATTCCATGGCTTTGCGTTTAGATTCTGGCGCCTCGCGCCTCGCCGAGATGGCGGAATTGGTAGACGCACCAGGTTCAGGTCCTGGCGGTGGCAACACCGTGGAGGTTCGAGTCCTCTTCTCGGCACCA
>JADLAC010000023.1 GCA_020848435.1 Burkholderiales bacterium
CGGATTTGCGACTCCTGTGACCGTCCCGACCAAGACCAATATCAAAGACGTGGCGCGCGAAGCGCTGCGGGCGCTGGTCGTGCGCAGGCTGGACCCCTCGCCGGACAACTACCGGCGTTTGTTCAACGAGATCGCCGGCATCGAAGCCGAGGCCGACTCGGGCGCGCTGGAAGAAATACTGGGACGTATCGCGGCGGGCTTCCCGCGCGGCTCGCCGGAGCTGCTGCGCGCCGCCAAGGCGCTCGAACGCGCGCTCGCCAAGCGCGACTGGAACCAGTATGCCAGTCTCCTGCACGAGGCGACCAGCGCGCTGACACGCTATCACGCATCGGCGGAAACCTGGCGCACGTTGCTCGCCGACCTGCTCCACCAGCTCGATGCCGGACACAAGGGGCTCACGCGCGCGCGCAAGAAGGAACGCCTGGAGCGCGCCCTGGAGATGCCCGCCAACACCCCCGAGCAGCTCCAGCACAAGCTTGCCGCGATCGTCAAGAGCTGGTCCGAGATCGCGACCGATGCCACCGCCACCGAGTCGGCGCTGGCCGACTTTTCGCCCCACGAGGAAGAGTCGAAGCGCGCGCCATCGCCCGCGCTCGCTGTCGCCCTGGCGCAGGACGACAGCGCGATCGTGTGCGAGCTGCTCGCGCAAGTGCTCGACGTCGGGCTCGGCGGCCTGCTCGCCTACGAGCCGGGGCTGGCCGGCGAGGCCGAGACGCTCTCCAGGCAGGCGCGCGCCGCGCGCAGCTCAGCGGAAATCGCCGCGGTCCGCGCCACCACCAAGAGCTTCCTGCTCAAGCTTGAGCTGACCGCATCGAACCACGCCGACTTGCACCAGGGGATGTTGCGCCTGCTGCGGCTGGTGGTGGAGAACGTCGCCGAGCTGGTCGGCGACGATCAATGGCTGCACGGTCAGATCGGGGCGCTGGGCGACATCCTGTCGCAGCCGCTCGACCTGGTGATGATCGAGCACGCCGAGCGCAGCATGAAGGATGCGGTGCTGCGCCAGGGCAACTTGCGCCACAGCCTGACCGAGGCAAAAAGCGCGTTCAAGTCCATGGTCTCGGGCTTCATCGAGCGTCTGGGGGATTTCTCGACCAGCACCGGCGACTATCACGACAGGATCGAGACCCTGTCGTGCAAGATCGCGCAAACCGAGGACATCGCGCAGCTCGGCCCGCTGCTCGAGGAGGTGAGCGCCGCCACGCGCGAGGTCCAGACCGCGACCCTGCGCTCGCGCGAGGAGACGCTGCGCACGCAGCGTGACGTCCAAGCCGCCGAGCAGAAGATCCGCGATCTGCAAGTCGAGCTGGCTCGCGTGAGCGCGAAGGTGCGCGAGGATCAGCTCACCGGCGCGCTCAATCGGCGCGGCCTGGAGGAGGAGTTCGAGCGCTCGCGCGCCGCCTCTGAGCGGCGCAACGAACCGATGAGCCTCGCGCTGCTCGATATCGACAACTTCAAGGCGTTGAACGACACCCACGGTCACCAAGCCGGCGACGGCGCGCTGGTCCACCTGGCGCGGGTGATCAAGTCGACGGTGCGTCCCAGCGACGTCGTCTGCCGCTACGGCGGCGAAGAATTCGTCATTCTGCTGCCCGGCACCAACCTGCAGGATTCGGTGGCGGTCATTTCGCGCCTCCAGCGCGAGCTCACCAAGCGCTTCTTCCTGCACGACAATCAGCGCCTGCTGCTCACCTTCAGCGCCGGCGTGGCCGAGCGACGCCAAGACGAGAACCGCGATCAAACTATACAGCGCGCCGACACCGCCATGTATTCAGCCAAACGCTCGGGCAAGAACCGGGTGATGGTCGCGGCATAGATCGATAACGCGCGCGTTCGCGGGCTTGCTACGCGCATCGCGCGCGGGCAGGCGAAGTAACATCCGGCTATTCGGCCGAGCGCGCCTGGGTCTCGAGCCCACGGCCGGCGGCACCGGATGGCGATGCCTCTCAGGGCGCGGTCGGGCTTATCTACCTTGCATCCGCCGCCACCCGTCATACATTCCCGCCGTGCCCGGGCTCGGAAATACCCGGCAGAGGCGCTTCTCCTCGGCGCTTGGAGGCGCCGGCAGCGTGCTAGGGTAGAGGCTGGTTCGTCTCGCACCGAAAACACGATGAGCAATCCAGCCACCTTGCGTCGTTCCAAACCGTCCGCCGCCCGGCCTGGCGCTTACCCCGCGGCGCCCGCGCCGAGCCTGCGCGGCTACGAAGCGCGTGTGACCGCGCTGGCCGAGCGCATCCGCGGCACCGACGATGTCTCCGCCATCATCGGTATGCTCAACCAGGCGCTCACCGAAACACGGCGGCTGCGCGGGCCCGAAGACGCGCTCGCGCGCGCGCAACGCAAGGTCGCCGCGGCCGAGCGCGACATCGAGCAGATGCGCAACGAGCTCGAGCACGTCAAGGCGATGTTGCACCAGGACCCGCTCACCGGCACGCTCAACCGGCGCGGCATCGACGATGCCTTCCGCCAGGAAGCCTCGCGCTGCGATCGTCATGGCGGCCGACTGTGCGTGGCCATCATCGACCTGGACGACTTCAAAGCGCTCAACGATACACTCGGGCACCAGGCCGGCGATCGGGCGCTGGTGCACGTGGCGCGGCTCGTCACCCACACGTTGCGCCCGACCGACCGGGTGGGACGCTTCGGCGGCGAGGAATTCCTGCTGCTGCTGCCGGATACCGCGCTCGGCGAAACGCTCAACGTCATGGAGCGCATCAAGCGCGAGCTCGCCGAGCGACCGTTGCAGGAAGACGGGGCCAGCGTTGCGATCGGCTTCAGCGGCGGGGTCGCGCAACGCCTGGAGCGCGAGCCGCTGGACGCGGTCATCGCACGCGCCGATAGCGCACTCTATCAAGCCAAGCGCGCCGGGAAGAATCGCACGCTGCTCGCGCGCTGAGCGCAGATCGAACGACGCCGGGCTCAAGCACCGCGCCCGGCTTGCCGTAATCACAAGGCTTGGCCCTCGCCGCCAAGTCCTTATCCCCGCGCGCCATCTCAAGTTCGCTCAAGCACGCGTCGTAAATCCCTCCAGACAGCGGTGTCGCGCCCTCTTGATGTGGGCAACCGTAGTCAACGGCCAAGACGCCGTTTGAACAACCGCACACTCGGAAGGAGTGCTCGAGATGCCTCAAGTCATCACGACGAACCTAGCGTCACTGAACGCGCAACGAAATCTCAACGCATCGCAATCGAGCCTTTCGACGGCACTGCAACGTCTGTCGTCGGGCTTGCGTATCAACAGCGCCCGCGACGACGCCGCCGGGCTCGCGATCTCCCAGCGGCTCACCTCGCAGATCAACGGCCTGAACCAGGCGGTGCGTAACGCCAACGATGGCATTTCGCTCGCGCAGACCGCCGAAGGCGCGCTGCAAGAAAGTGGCAACATCCTGCAGCGCATCCGCCAGCTCGCGATCCAGTCGGCCAACGACTCCAACAGCGCTGCCGACCGCAAGGCCCTGCAAGCCGAAGTCTCGCAGCTCACGAGCGAATTGAACCGCATCGCCAACACCACGACTTTCAACGGCAAGAAGGTGCTCGACGGATCGTTCTCCAGCCAGAAGTTCCAGGTCGGCGCCGATTCCAACCAGACCATCGACGTGACCATTTCCGACGCACGCGCGACCGCGCTCGGCAACTATTCGTACAACAGCACCAACAACGTCGCGGCCAATGGCATCGAAGTGGCCACCGCGGCCGCCGCGTCGCTCGGTAACAACAACTTCAAGGCGCAGGCCGTGACGATCAACGGCTCGCTCGGCCAGGCCACCATTGCGGCCGGCACACTGGTCGCGGGCTCGACCGCGCGCACCGTCGCGGCGGAAGTCAACAACGTCACCGGCTCCACCGGCGTCACCGCCACGGCGCGCACCACGGCGACCATCGGCAACCTGTCCGCCGCCGGCACCTTCACCTTCAACCTTTACGGCCAGAACACCAGCTCGGTGCAGATCTCCGCGACCGTGACGGCTACCTCCGACTTGACGGCGCTGCGTGATGCGATCAATGCGCAAACCGGGCTCACCGGCATCACCGCCGACGGCACCGGCGCGACGCTCACCCTGGTGCAGGCCGAGGGCTACAACGTCGCACTCGAGGGCGTAATCGCCACCGGCACGGCCACGCTCGACCTCACCGGTGGCGAAGGCGCGGCGGCCACGCTCGGGGCGTTGGTCGGCACGGATTCGTCGACGGTCGGCGGCCAGATCAGCTTCAATTCTGAAAACGCGTTCACGTTGAGCTCGAGCGTCGCCGGCGCGTCGGGCGGCCTGTTCGGCTCGGCGGCGGCAGCCAACGCCGGCGTCACGGGCACCTTGTCGGCCGTGGGCTCGGTGAGCATCGGCTCCCAGACCGGCGCCAACTCGGCGATTTCCGTGCTGGACGCGGCGCTGCAAAAGCTCTCGGCGATCCGCGCCGACCTCGGTGCCGTGCAGAATCGCTTCGGCTCCACCATCTCCAACCTGGAGACGACCTCGGAGAATCTCGAAGCGGCGCGTTCGCGCGTGCGCGATGCGGACTTCGCGGCGGAAACGGCGGCGCTCACCCGCGGCCAGATCCTGCAACAAGCCGGCACGGCGATCCTGGCGCAAGCCAATGCCCTGCCCAACGGTGTGCTTGCCCTGCTGCGCGGCTAAGCGCGAGGCAGGGGCGGCCGGCTGACCGGCTGGCCGCGACACCGGGGACATCCTCATGCACGTGCAGGCGCCTCATCTCGATCCGGCACAGGCCGTTTCATCGACGCGCAGCGGCGCAACGCCCGCGCGCGAGCCAGCCCGCACGTCAACGGCACCAGCCACTGCGCCAGTCGACACGACCGGCGCAGTGCGCGAGGCCGTCGCCGCGATCAATCGCGCGGCCAAGTCGCTCAGCAACAGCGTCGAATTGAGTCTCGACGAGCGCTCCGAGCGCGCCGTGGTGCGCATCGTCGACGCGGAAACGGGCCAGCTCATTCGACAAATACCCAGCGAGGAGGTGCTCGAGCTGCGCCGCGCGCTCGATCGGATCGCCGGCCTGCTGATCCATCGAACGGCATGATTGTTGCTCGACAACGCAACGCAGCGCCGCGCTACGAGCGCGTATTGTTCCCACACGGCTTCCCATGGCTATCAGCTCGCCCGGTATCGGCTCCAACCTCGATGTAAACGGCATAGTCAGCCAGTTGATGGCGCTCGAGCGCCGTCCGCTGCAAGCGCTCGATCGCAAGGAAGCGAGCTTTCAGTCGCAGCTCTCCGCGTTCGGCACGCTGAAGGGCGCGTTGAGCAAGTTCCAGGAGGCGGTGCACGCGCTCAACGACGTCGACCGCTTCCAAGCCTACAAGGCAAGTGTTCTGGACAGCGCCGTCGCGACGGCCTCGGCGGCAGATTCTGCCGCGCCCGGCAGTTATTCCCTCGAAGTGACGCAGCTCGCACGCGCGCAGAAGTTGGTGGCGCTCGGACAAGCCAGCGCGACCAGCACGATCGGCAGCGGCGCCGTGACCCTCGAGTTCGGCACCATCAGCGGCGGCACCTTCGACAGCGTAAGCGGCCACTACACCGGTGCAAGCTTCACGCCCGACGGCGCGGGCGCCAAGAGCATCACCATCGGCGCCTCGAACAACACCCTGGCGGGCATCCGCGATGCGATCAATGCCGCCAAGCTGGGCGTTACCGCCTCCATCGTCAACGACGGCAGCGGCACGCCCTATCGCCTCGCGCTGAGCGTGAACGATACCGGCGCCGCGCGCAGCCTGCGCATTTCGGTCACGGGAGATGCCGCGCTGTCCAGCCTGCTCGCGCACGATCCGGCGGGGACGCAGAACCTCGCCCAGACCGCGCCGGCGGCCGATGCGTTGTTCAAAGTCGACGGGGTCGCCGTCAGCAAGAGCAAGAACACGATCACCGACGTGATCGAAGGGGTGACGCTCAATCTCACGCGGACCAACGCGGGCGCGCCGACCGAGGTCGGCGTCGTGCGCGATTCGGGCGCGATCAAAGGCTCCGTGGAAGCCTTGGTGAAAGCTTACAACGAGCTCGACACCACGCTGAGGAACCTGTCGGCCTACGATCCGGCAACCAAGCGAGGCTCGGTGTTACAGGGCGATGTCACGTTGATCACCTTGCAGTCGCGCATCCGTGCCACACTGAGCAATGCGCTGCAAGGCGTGGCGGGCGGCTTCGACGATCTGTCCGAGATCGGCGTCGCATTCCAGAAAAGCGGCGCGCTCACGCTCGACGCGGCCAAGTTCCAGAGCGCGCTGGATGCCGCACCCAACGATATCGCCGCGTTGTTCGCCGCCCTCGGCAAACCGAGCGATGCCGCCGTCGCCTATGTCAGCGCGACCGATGCGACCCGGCCGGGCGAGTACGCGTTGAACGTCACGCGGCTCGCGACGCAGGGTACGCAGGCCGGCTCCGCGGCCGCCGGCCTGACCATCACGGCCGGCGTCAACGACGCGTTCACGATCAACGTCGACGGCGAGAGCGCCGCGGTGACGCTGGCCGCTGGGACTTACGCGAGCGCCGCCGCGCTCGCGCGCGAGGTCCAATCCAAGGTCAACGGCGCGGGCACCATCGCCGCGGCCGGGGCCTCGGTCGCGGTAAGCGAAAGCGCGGGCGTTCTCACCCTCACTTCCGCCCGTTACGGCTCGGCCTCGAGTGTTCAAATCAGTAGCGGCAATGCACTGGCGGATTTGCTCGGCGCGGCGCCGGTCGCTAGCGCCGGCGCCGATGTCGAAGGCACGCTCGGCGGGGTCGCGGCTTCGGGGTCCGGGCGCTTTCTCACCGACCTGTCGTCGGGGCCCTCCTCGGGTCTCAAGATCGAGGTGACCGGCGGTGCGCTCGGCGACCGGGGCAAGGTGAATTTCTCGCGTGGCTATGCGGCCACACTGGACAAGCTGGTCGAGGATTTCCTCGCCTCCGACGGCGCGATCGCGGCACGTACCGAGGGCATCAACGCCTCGATCAAGACGCTGGACAACCGCCGCGACGAGATGGAACGCCGCCTGCAAGACGTGGAGACGAGGATTCGAGCGCAGTTCACGGCCCTCGATACCTTGCTCGGCAGGATGAGCGCGACCAGCACGTTTCTCACGCAGCAGCTCGCGAAACTGGATGCACAAACCAAGTAAGGACGCTTACGGATGTTCTCAGCCGCACGCAAAGCGATCGACGTGTATGCCACGGTCGGGGTCGAGACCGGCGTGGCGAGTGCCGATCCGCACAAGCTCATACTGATGCTCTACGACGGCACGCTGGCCGCAATCTGCGCGGCGCGGTTGGCGATCAGCCGCGGCGAAATCGCCGCGAAGGCTGCCGCGATCACCAAGGCCATCGCGATCGTCGACGGCGGCCTCAAGGCGAGCCTGGACGTGAAGGCCGGCGGCGCGCTGGCCGAGCGTCTCGCCGCGCTGTACGACTACATGCTCAACCGGCTGCTGCTCGCCAACTTGCGCAACGATTCGAGCCTCCTGGACGAAGTCGCGCGCCTGCTGGAGGAATTGCGCGGGGCCTGGGCCGAGATCGGCCAGCGCGCGAACGCCGGGGCTCCCGGGGCGGCCATCAAGTGAATGCCGCCGATACCGAAAGACTGTTGCTCACCTACGATCGGCTGTCGCGAACGACGGGCAGGATGTTGAGCGCTGCTCGGCGCGGCGATTGGGACGACCTGGTCAAGCTCGAACAGCACTGTGCCGGCCTGGTCGCGGAGCTATCCTCGATCGAGCGCGACGAAGCGCTGTCGGAAGGACTGCGCGCGCGCAAGCTCGGACTCATCCGCAAGGTGCTCGCCGACGATGCGGCCATTCGCGACATCACCGAGCCCTGGATGCGCCAGCTCGATTCGATGCTCGACGCCAATCGCTGCCGCCAGCGGCTGCTGCGCGCCTACGGTCCGAGCGCGCCGAGCTGAGCGCACGCAGCGTCATCCATCGCAGCTCGAGGCCCAGGGCGCAGTCATGGAAACCAAGCTCGTGGCACGCCTGATCGAGAGCGCCCGCACGGTCACCCCGCTGGTCGCTGTCAGCGCGACCACGCTCGACCCGCAAGCGTTCCGCGCCGGCGAGACGCTGCGAGCGCAGGTGGCCGCACGCTTGGCCGACGGCAGCTTCCGGGTCGTCGTCGACGGCAAGTCGCTCAAGCTCGCGCTGCCCGCGGACACCAAGCCCGGCGATGTCGTGCAACTGAGCGTGCACGCGCGCCCAGGCGGCATGACAATGACATCCGCGGCTGCCGCGGCTGCCGCGGGCGAGGAATTAAGCGGCGCGGGTCAGTTGATTGCAAGCTTGGCCGCACAGCCGCCCGCCAAGCCCGCACCCCAGACCCGACCGATCGTCGCGGTGCCGAGCGCCGCCCCATCCGCGCTGCTCGAACCGCTCGCCCGCGCGGTCGAGCGCAGCGGTGTGTTTTACGAATCGCATCAGGCGCGCTGGGCGAGCGGGAGCTATCCGCTGGAGCGCCTGCTGGAGGAACCGCAAGGCGCGCTGGCGAGGCGTGCAGCCGTACCGGCGCCGGAGCCCGCGATGCGAGCGGCGGCGCGGGGCGCCCCGGACGAGCCGGCCGCGCCGGGCGAATCCGGCCCGCCAGCGGCGACAGCCGTTGCCGCGAAAGAGGTCTCGAACCTCGCCAAGGCGGAGCAGGAAACCGGGCAGCTGGTCGCGCGTGACGCGCTGCCGCTGGTACGCCAGCAGCTCGATGTGCTGGAACAGCGCCAGCTCACCTGGCTGGGCGAGCTCTGGCCCGGCCAGAGCATGCGCTGGGAGATCGGCGAACTGGCCGGGCAGCACGGCGGCGGCGAGGACGCGCCGGCGTGGTCGAGCCGCTTCGGCTTGTCGCTGCCGGCACTCGGCGAGGTCGGTGCGGAGCTCGTGCTCGTCGCCGATCGCCTGCGCATCCGCTTGACCGCGGCGAACGCGCACAGCGAGGCGCTCATGCGCAGCGCGTCCGCGGAGCTCGTCCAGGCGCTGCAAGCCGCCGGCATCGCTGCCGTCGCGCTCAAGGTGCAGTGCGATGACGCTCCCGTCTGAACGCCGCGCCGCGGTCGCCCTCGCCTACGGCGCCGACACGCCGGCACCCAAGGTCGTGGCCAAGGGCGTCGGCCTGGTGGCCGAGGCCATCATCGAGCGGGCGCGCGCGGCCGGTGTCTACGTCCACGACTCGCCCGAGCTGGTCGGGCTGCTGATGCAAGTGGATCTGGACCGCCATATCCCGCCGCAACTGTATGTCGCCGTGGCCGAGGTGCTCGCCTGGATGTATCGCCTGGAGCAAAGCAGCGAGCGCTCCGCCGGCATGGAGCGAAGCCATGAGTGAAGTCGCGATCGAACCCGCCATCACCCCGCCAGCACCCGAGGCGCTGGAGGACGCGGACGAGTCGCGCTACATGCTGCAAGCGCGCATCGACATCGCCGCGGTCCTGCGCGACATCGCGCGCACCAAGACGCTCGTAACGGTGCATTCGGGCGCCGGCCAGCAGACCTTGCTCACGCCCCTGCTCGGGGTCGATACGGCCAGCGGCGAGATCGAGTTCGACTGTAGCGGCAGCGAGAACCTCAACCGGGCCGTGCTGCAAGCCCGCCGGCTGCTGTTCTATTCCACCCAGGACAGGATCAAGATCCGCTTCACCACGGGCTCTGCTCGCCTGGTCGAGCGCGACGGGCGCGGCGCGTTCTCGGTTCGCTTCCCGGACACCATGCTGCGCCTGCAACGGCGCGAATTCTACCGAGTGCTCGCGCCGGTGGCGCGGCCGATACGCTGCATCGTGCCGGTCGAAGACGAGGCAGGGCAGCGCCGCGTCGATGCCCGCCTGCACGACCTGAGCCAGGGCGGTGTCGCGCTGGTGACGCAGCCCGGGGAGTTGACCGCGCAGGCCGGAACGTGCTTTCCCAACAGCCGCATCGTTCTGCCGGAAACCGGCAACGCCGTGGTCACGCTCGAAGCCGTCTATGTCATCGACATGACGCTGCTCAACGGCAAGACGGCTGCCCGCACCGGCTGCAAGTTCGTGCGGCCCTCGATGGCGGCGCTGGCGCTGATCCAACGCCACATGATGAAGCTCGAGCGCGAGAAGAAGGCGCGCGACTGACGCCAAGCGCTGCACCCACCACTTCTCGGCCGACACACGCTTCAGGCCCGATCGCCGGATAGAGACATTCCGGGCCTGGACCGAGAGGGAGATCGCGGCCAGCACGGCGCTCTGCGCGCAGGCGCGAGCTGCGGGTCTGCACCTGAGCATGACCCGACCCCGCTCACTGAAGAACCACGCCGAGCCGCTTCAGACCCTCTGCCTTCCCTACGAAGGAACCGAACCAAGTGCGGATATCGTAGTGTGCGGCGTAAAGTTACAATGACGTGGTTGATTCTTGGCGAGCTTATGAATGGACGCATTTACGCTATCGAAAACATTGACGCGTCGCCTCGACCGCGTCGCTCGGGAAACCGGTGCGCGCGCCGATACACTAGTCCGCGACGCTGTGAAGGGTCACCTTGATTATCTTGAATGGTTGAGGCAAAGCCTCAATGATGCTGAACAAGAAGCTCAGCAGTCAGGCTGGCTGAGCTCTGCGGAAGTGCGTCGCGCACTAGGCGCAGAATCCGCCAGACGCACGCATGGCCGCGCACGGTCGCGTTGAGTGGTCGCCGCGGGCGCTGCGCGATCTGATAGCGATCTACCGTTACACCTTAAGCGAAAACCCACGCGCGGCCGCAGAACAAAGCGAGCACATCATTGAGCGCGCCGAATCGCTGGGACCGAATCCAAGGCTCGGTAAACCTTCTCGGTTGCCGGGCTGGCGCGTACTCGTGCTGACTCGCTTCCCCTATTCAGTTTACTATCGTCATTCACAGCGCACCATCCAAGTGCTGCGCGTTGTGCACCAGCGGCGCCAATTCCCATAGACTCAGTACGCTATCATGCTCGCATTGCCTGCCGCTCACGATGCGCCATGGGACAACTGCTGAACGGAGCATGGATCGCCGACGACGATGCGCTGCGCAGCGCGGGTGGACGCTTCTTGCGGCCGGCCTCGAGCTTCCGCTCGTGGCTGACACCCGACGGCGCTGCCGGTATGAGCGGCGGCGCCGGTTTTCGCGCCGAAGCCGGACGCTACCATCTCTACCTCTCGCATGCCTGCCCGTGGGCGCACCGAACCGCGATCTTTCGCGCCCTGAAGCGGCTCGACGCGCTCATCGGCGTTTCCGTGACGCATTGGCTCATGGGGGAGCAGGGCTGGACGTTCGAGCCGGGGCCGGGCGTGATCGGCGATGACATCAACGGCGCGCGCTACCTGTACGAGATCTACTCGAAGGCGGATCCGGCGTATAGCGGGCGGGTGACCGTGCCGGTGCTGTGGGACAAGCAACGCCGCACCATCGTGAACAACGAGTCGTCCGAGATCATCCGCATGCTCAACAGCGCCTTCGACGCGCTCGGCGCGGAGCCCGGCGATTACTATCCCGAGCGGCTGCGGCCCGAGATCGACGCGGTCAACGAGCGGGTCTACCGCACGCTCAACAACGGCGTCTACCGCGCCGGTTTTGCCCGCACCCAGGAGGCGTACGACGAAGCGGTGCGGGAGCTGTTCGACACCCTGGCGTGGCTGGAAGGGCGGCTCGCGCGCCAGCGCTATCTGGCGGGCGATGCATTGACCGAGGCCGATTGGCGCACGTTCACCACGCTGGTGCGCTTCGACGCGGTGTACGTCGGTCACTTCAAGTGCAACCTGCGCCGCCTCGCCGACTATCCCAACCTCTGGGCCTACACGCGCGAGCTCTATCAATATCCGGGCATCGCCGCGACCGTGAACATGGCGCACATCAAGCGCCATTATTACGAGAGCCACCGGCGGATCAATCCCTACGCGATCGTGCCGATCGGCCCCGCGCTCGACTTCGCTGCGCCTCACGGCAGGGGCGGCGGCGCGTAACAACGGCAAGCGCCCGAGGCGCGCTCGGGCGCGGTGGGTGCCGCCGGCGGTTTCGGCGTAACGACAATGCCGCTCAGGCGGGAAGCTCGCCCCCGCAGATCGCCGCCAGCACCTGCCCGATCGGTTCGCGCACCACCGCGTCGGCGATGCCATCGAACTGGGTCGGCTGCGCATTCACGATCACCACCTTGGCGCCGTTCGATTTCGCGAGCGGCACGGCGTGCGCCACCGGATAGACCTGCAAGGTCGAGCCGACGGCGAGCATGAGGTCGGCCTGTGCGGCTACCTCCATGGCACGGTCGATCACTTCCGGCACCAGCGCCTGGCCGAACGAGATCGTATCGCTTTTCAATATGCCGCCGCACTGCTCGCAATGCGGATCGTCGTCGCCGCGGCGCACGCGATCGAGCGTCTGCTGCATCGGCCCCTTGCGCCCGCATTCGAGGCAGATGGCCGAATGCACGTTGCCGTGAACCTCGATCAGCTTGGCGGGCGAATTGCCGGCCCGAAGATGCAGGCCGTCGATGTTCTGGGTGATCAGCGCGTGCAGCTTGCCGCGCCGCTCGAGCGCCACCAGTGCGGCATGGCCGGCATTGGGCCGGGCGGTGAAGGCCGGGTGCTCGAGGCGGCCGCGCCACGAGGCCTTGCGGATATCCGCATCGGCGAGGTAGTTCTGCAAGGTTGCGAGCTTTTCTGCCGCCGGATTGCGCGTCCATACCCCGTTCGGGCCGCGAAAGTCGGGAATGCCCGATTCGGTGGAAATGCCCGCGCCGGTCAACACGACGACGCGCTGGGCTCGCTCCACCCAAGCACGGATGGTGGCGAGGATATCGGCTTGCCGCGGCCGCTCGGACATGGTCTCCCCTGCGGTCAAGGCGTCAGGTGCGGCGCGACATCTTCGGCCTGCGCCGCTACCGCCGCTCGGCCCGGATCGAGCGGCTTTTGCTCGAGCGCTTTCAAGGCGTACTCGTACGCGGCCGACTCCACGCGATCGAGCGTCTTGAAATCGAGCAAGCCGATACCGCGCAACGGCGGCCGCAAGTAGAACTCCACCCGTTCGGCCACGTCGCGCTCGCCGGCGATCGATCCCAGCATCGCGCCGCGAAAAAGGATCTCGAGTATGGTCGGAATCCGCAGCCCGCGCCGGCGCCACGGACGCGCCGCGAGCAGCCGCGCGGGCGAAGGAAAATCGCTCCAGGTCTGGTCCACGCTGAGGTCCTTCTCGGCGCTCACGTCGACAGCAACGACTTTCCCATGGCACACCTCGCGCATCACCTCCACCGGCAGGTTGGTGAGCACGCTGCCGTCGATCAGGAGATCGCCGTTTTCGCACGCGGGCGGACCGATGCCGGGAATGGAAATGCTCGCCCCGATCGCACGCCAGATCAAGCCGCGGTCGTGCACGCGCATGGTTGCCCGGCTCAGATTGGCGGACAAGCAGAAGAAGCGCGCCGGCAAGTCCTCTATCGAACGCGTGCCGTACATGCGTGTCAGCATGTTGGCGAAGCGCTGGCCCCGGATCAAGGATACGACGGGCACGGTGAAATCGAGCAGCGACCCGCGCTGAATGAACTCCTCGCGCACCGTGCGCTTGATCTCCGGCGGGCTCGCGCCGGCGGCGAAGAGGGCGCCGATGATCGCGCCGCCGCTGACGCCTCCGATGGCGTCGACCCGCACGCCGGCCTGGCCCAAAGCCCGCAGGACCCCGATGTGGGCGAATGCGCGCGCACCGCCGCCGCCGAGCACCAGGCCGATCCCCTGACCCACCAGCAATCGCGCGCAGCGCTCGACGTCGGCCTGCGCGCCGTCGGCGACGTGATGCCAAGCCTGGATGCCCGAAAACGCAGCGAGCCAAGTCTCCATTGCGCCGCGGGCCGGGCCGCCTGCGCTCAGCAGCACCATTTCTCTGCGCGCGCCGCCCGCGATTGCATCCTCATCCGCGCTTGCCCGCCGCGGCGGCGGCCGGTGCTCATCGGAGCGCGCGACCAGAACCACGCGATCGGCTTGGCGCTCGCAAAGCTGCGACCAGGACGCATCTTGCTCGTCGCTCTCGTAGAGCACGTAGGCGTAGCCCTCCTCCTGCCCGTTGAGCCATGCCACCAGGCGCGTGTCGTCCGGGCTCGCAGCGTGCAATTCCAAGCCGCCGGCGGACAGCGCAGCCGCCGCCGCTTGGCGAGTCAGATGCAACGTGGGGCCGATGACACTCAATGCGCGTGCCAGCCGTTCGCAGAATTGACCGATGCGCACGCCCGGTACCGCTGGCACGACGCACAGCGTGGACAGGAAATGGCGCGCCGGGGCGCCGCGCAAGCTGCTCTTCAGCCGGGTCACGAGCTGGCGGGCGAGCTGGGTCATGACCCGCGGATACTGCTCGACCACCCGTTCGAAGGCCGCACGCGACAATGCCAGCAACACGCTGTCGCGGATCGCTTCCACCCGAGCCGAGCGGCGCTCGCCGGTGAGCAGGGCCATTTCGCCGACGCTTTCGCCGCGACCGAGCTCGGCCACCACGCGGCGCACGCCGCGCGATCCGGCTACCGACACGCGCAAGCGCCCATGCACCACGATGTAGAGCGTGTCGCCGCAATCGCCCTCGTCGAACAGCATGACGCCGCCGGCGATAGTGACCGGCTGCATGACCGCGGCGACCTCGTGCAGGGCGTAGGCGTCGAGATCGGCCAGCACGCCGACGCGTTCCAATGCCAGTCCGGAGGCTTGCATGTTCATTGCCGGATTGTAGTGAGCGCGTCTTCTCTCCGTGAAGCGAACAGCAAGCCACGCGGGCCGTTTATCGGCCCGTGGACCCGTGGCTGGCCGTGCTGGACAATCAGCGCTTCACGATTCGGGGCATTTTCTCCTGGCCCACGGAGCCCTGCACGTCCTTCCACGCCGGGCGCTGCACGCTCATGATCTCGCCGAGATTCGCGTACAGCGAGCCGGACAAGCGGCATACCGGATCGAGCAGCTTGGGGTCCACGCGCCCATCGCGCCACACCGACGGATCGACGTGGACATGCACGACCCGTCCGATGACGACGTGCGAGTTGCGCTCGCTCACGACCTGCACCAGCTCGCACTCCAGGTGGGCCTTCGCTTCGCGCACCCGCGGCGGGCGCACTTTGACCGAGGCCACGGGCGCGAGCCCGGCCCATTCGAACTCGTCCTGGTCGTGCGGATAGTCGGCCGAGGTGAAGTTCATTTTCTCCAGCACGTGCCCCGTCACGATGTTGCAGACGAACTGCGGCACTTCGCGGATGTTGCGCAGGCTGTCTTTCACGCCGGTCGAGGCGAAGGCGACCAGGAACGGATCGCCGCCCATGAGATTGAAATACGAGTAGGGGGCGAGATTGCGCACTCCGGATGCCGACACAGTGGAGATCCAACCGATCGGCCGCGGCACCACCAGCGCGGTCAGCATGAGGTACAGCTCGCGCTCGGGCCAGTCGCCGGGAGAGACCTCCAGGGCGTGCTCGAGCTGCTTCGGCGGGGTGCTGGGGATTGCGGTCATGACACGGCCTGGTCCGGGAATCGAATCCGGGCAACATAGCAGCATACGCACGCCCGGCCAAGGGGCCCCGGCCGCATTTGCGGATGCGTGCTACATCGGCGGATTCCATCGCGTGCGAACAAGCAGCCACGCGCGCGGATTCGACATCCGAGCCCGGATCCTCGCGCCGGCGCTGTGCCGGGCGGCGATGGTTTATCCTTCGGCAGTTGTCGCCGTGCCGGCGCCTTCGGCGCATGCCGGCGGCGGAGCTGACGTTGCGCCCTTGCCCCGGCGCCTAGGCGACCGACGCGGTGCCGGCGACCATCTCGCGGGCGGCAACAAGACGAGCACCGACAAGCATCTCGGGATACCGGTATGACCTGTGCGTGCGGCACGATGACTGCGTCCTGCGCCGATTGAGCCTATGGGCATTCGCGTCTACCTGGCCGCGATGGCGGCCGCCGTATTGATTCCGCTGGTGGCGTTGTCCGGCTTCGGTCTGGACCGCCTGCTCAAGGCCGAGCAGGCGGCAGCGATCCGCGGCGTGCTCGAAATGGCGCGCGCGGTGTCGCTGGCCGCGGATCAGGAGCTCGTCTCGGCCGAGGCGGCCCTGCGGGTGCTGGCCACTTCCGCCTATCTCAAAGCCGAGGACATCGCATCGTTCCATGACCAGGCCATGGCGGCCCGAACTACCGAAGCCGGCTGGATAGTGCTCTACGACGAAGCCGGCCGGCAGGTGACCGATACCCGCTATCCCTTCGGTGCGATGCCGGCAACGGCAACTCCCGCGCCGGCGTGGCCGCAAGCGCCCGCGTACGGACGAGCGCTGATCTCCGATCTGCATCGCAGCACCGATACGAAACGATTCATCGTCACGATAGCTGTTCCGGTCACTGTCGCGGGCAGGCCCCATAGCATCGTCCAGGCGTTCGAAGCGTCCTACTTCGAGCGCGTATTCGCGGAGCGCAAAGTGCCCGGCAACTGGACCGTCGGCATTTTCGACCGCGACCATACGACCATCACCCGCAGCACGCGGGCGGCCGATTTCGTCGGCGAGCCGGGCTCGGCGGACCTTCGCCATGCGGCGACGAATGCCGCCGAGGGCAGCTTGCGCGATCGCAGCCGCGAAGGCGCCGATGTCTATGCCGTGTTCACGCGCTCGCCCCGATCGGGATGGCTGGTGGCGATCGGCGTGCCGGTCGAAGGACTCGACGCGTATGCCGAGCGCGCAGTCGCCTTGGCCGCGCTCGCCACGCTCGCCATCATCGCACTGGCGGCGAGTATCGTCTTGCTCCTCGGGCGCCGGCTGAGCCGCTCCATCGCGAGCATCGCCGCGGCGACGGCGGCGCTCGGCCGCGGCGAGGCGCTGCCGCCCTATGCCGCTTCGGTGCGCGAGCTCGACCAGGTGCGGGTCGCGCTGGACAATACGCATGCGGCGCTGGAGCGCGAAACCGATCTGCGCGCGCGCGCGGAAGCCGAGCGCTTGCAGCTCTTCGAGAGCGAGCAGGCGGCACGGCAGGCCGCCGAGCAGCAGAATCGGGCGAAGGATGAATTCCTCGCGATGCTCGGACACGAGCTGCGCAATCCTCTGAGCGCGATCAGCGGCGCCGTCGCCTTGATGAAGTCCGCCTCGGCGCAGGAGGAGCACCGCCTACATGCGCGCGACGTCATCACGCGCCAGACGCAGCACCTCAGTCGCGTGGTGGACGATCTGCTCGACTTGAGCCGCGTCATGACGGGTAAGGTGGTGCTCGAGTTCGCTCCGATCGATTTGGCGGAGGTCGCCGCGCACTGTCTCGACAGCATGCGTGCGGCGGGCCGAGTCGGCGCTCACCAGGTGCGCTTCACGGCCGAGCCGGTCTGGGTCAATGCGGACGCCACGCGGCTCGAACAGATCATCGTCAACCTGCTCTCGAACGCGCTGAAGTACACGCCGCAGGACGGGCGCGTCGAAATGCACGTCGAAGCCCAGGCCGAGGCGGCGCTGCTGCGCGTGCTCGATTCCGGCTTGGGCATCCCGAAGCACCTGCTGCCGCATGTATTCGATATCTTCGTCCAGGGCGAGCAATCGCTGGATCGGGCCAAGGGCGGGCTGGGGATCGGGCTCGCGCTGGTGCAACGGCTGGTGCAATTGCACGGCGGCAGCGTGACCGCCGAGAGCCCCGGCGACGCGCGCGGCAGCATCTTCACCGTTCGCTTGCCGCGGGTTGCCATCCCGGCGAGGAACAGCGATGCAATCCCGCGCGCCGATGCGCACGGCCGCAAGCTACGCGTGTTGGTCGTCGACGACCATGAAGACTCGCGTACCATGCTGCGGCTGCTGCTGGAACAGACGGGACACGAAGCGATCGAGGCCGTCGACGGCATCGACGGCGTCCAGCTCGCCCTTTCGCGCCGCCCCGATGCGGCCATCATCGATATCGGGCTACCCGGAATCAACGGCTACGAGGTCGCGCGGCGCCTGCGAGCTCTGCCGACGGCCGCCAACACGGGGTTGATCGCGCTCACGGGCTACGGCCAGGACGAAGATCGCTATCGCGCGCTCGAGGCGGGCTTCGATCTTCACCTGGTCAAGCCGGTCGGCGCCGATCGGCTGGTGCAGGCGTTGCTCGAAGTCACCCGCACGCGCAGCGTCGCGCCCCGTAACGAGGCTGCGAACAAGACTTGACGAACACCGCGCGATCGTAGGGGCGGAACCCGAGCTCGCCGCGCTTTCTGAGGAGAACATGGATGAAGGTGAGAGAACACGTCGCGCTGATTGCGCTGCTCCTGGCTGCCTCCGCGGTTGTCGCACAGCCCTACCCGGCCAAGCCGGTGCGCTTCGTAGTGGGCTTCCCGGCGGGCGGAACGGTCGATGTCGTGGCCCGTGGCCTGGCGCAGCGGCTGTCGCCGCTGTGGGGTCAGCCGATCGTGGTCGACAATCGCGTCGGCGCCAACGGTACCATCGCCACCGATCACGTCGCCAAGTCCGCGCCCGACGGGCTGACCGTGCTCATGGCATTTTCGAGTCACGCGATCAATCCGGCGCTCTACCCTAAGCTCGGCTACGACGCGCAACGCGATTTCGTCCCCATCACCATGATCGCGTCGGTGCCCAACCTGCTGGTGGTGCATCCGTCCATGCCGGTGAGAACGGTCCGCGACCTGATCGCCCTCGCCAAGGCGCATCCCGAGCAGATTACCTACGCCTCTTCGGGCAACGGCAGCCCGGCCCATCTTTCGGCTGAGCTTTTCAAGAAAATGGCGAACGTGACCCTGCTGCACGTTGCCTACAAGGGCGGGCCGCCGCACATCGCCTCGGTCATCAGCGGCGAGACGAGCCTCGTCTTCACCACCGTGATGCTCGCGCTGCCGCACCTGAAGACGGGCAGGATGCGCGCAATCGCCGTCACGACGCCGCAGCACACGCAGGTCCTGCCGCAGGTTCCGAGCGTCGCCGAAACCCTGCCCGGCTACGAATCGGTATCCTGGTACGGCGTGTTCGTGCCGCGCGCCACCCCGACGGCGATCGCCGAGAAGTTGCACGCGGACATCACCCGAGTGATCCAGTTGCCGGACTTCCGCGCCTGGCTACTGGCACAGGGCGCCGAGCCGGTGGCAAGCGGCCAAGCAGAGTTCACTGCGCAAGTAAACAAGGAGCTCGCGGCCTGGCGCAAGCTGGTCGTTGAAATCGGCGCCAAAGTCGAGTAGCGGAGGCTACCCCCGAGGGGGATGGTCGTTGCGCTCGCCACCGGCCAGGGCTTCGCTCGGCTCAGCATCCTCGAGCCGCTGCGTTTCCTTGAGCTGGCGCCAAACGGCCAGGTTGCGAATCTGGTCGAGAAGCGCACGCGATCGCGGACAGACCGCGTCCTCCGTTCTCGGGATCGACGAACCGCGCCGGATGCGAGTATCCATGGGCACCACGTAACAAACGTTCGGCAGCACGCATGCACGTCGCGTGCCCGCTCCGTTGCCCGGCCCTGCACCTGTAACAAGACCGATCGACCGGGTGAGCGTGCAGTTCTTGCCGCCGCCACGTCCGCGACCTTGATACTTTCGGCGCAGCCGAAGGGAGGATGTGCGCGCCGGGCGCGTAAGGCATATTCAGGTCCGACACCGTGGCCCGAGCCCGCAGCGCGCCGCGCGAATGTCGAGACGGCGCCATCGGCGCGGACATCCATCCACCCCAGCGAGGCCAGACATGTCGACAACGCCCAGGCAAGTCCATCGCTCACTCGCCGCCACGTTCGCATTTGCGCTCATTGCCGTGGCCGGCGCGGCCGGTTATGAATCCGGCATGACCGATCGGTCGCGCTCGGACAGCGCCGTATTCGAGCAGCACCGGCCGCATCCGGACACGGCGTCCCTCGCGCTGCCGCGTGCAGAGCCGATTCGAGACGCCCTCGAACGGCTGTCGGAGCACGAAATGAAGGCGTTCTACTCCGGCTGCTCGCGGCAGAGCATGGAATACCGGCTCGATGGCGGCGAAGCCATGGCCTGCTCGATCGGCTATGACATCCTGCTGAAGAGGCATTTCCGCGGCGATTTCGAGCTCCTGCTGGCTTGGTCGCGCACTCAGGCGAAGGCGGGGCGGCAGTAGACAGCGGCTTTGTTCCGGTGCGGCGCGTGTCGTCGTGAACGGCGATACAATCGCGCGCAGGGTACCGGAGCCGAATCTTGCACATCCTCGAGTATGTGGGACTCGACGTCTCCCGCGTCAAGACGCAGTACGAGAAGGTCCGCAGTGCCATCGAGCGCGACGACTTTCGCCAGGCAGAGGTGAAAAAGCTCGCCGGCGTCGATCACGGCAAGTTCTACCGGGCCAAGCTCGATTACGCCAACCGGCTGTTGTTTACGCTACTCGAGCATGGGGGCCGCACTTGCGCCCTGATGCTGGAAGTCATCGAGCACCACGCCTACGACAAGTCACGCTTCTTGCGGGGAGCGGCGATCGACGACGCCAAGATACCGCCGATCGATGCTCCGGCCGCCGCGGCCGAGGCGGTGCCGATCCGCTACATCCATCCCGAGCGGCGGGTCATCCACCTGCTGGACAAGCCGCTCTCCTTCGACGACGCCCAGGAAGCTGTCTACCGGCTGCCGCCGCCGGCGATCGTGGTCGGCAGTGCCGGCAGTGGCAAGACCGCGCTGACGCTGGAGAAGCTCAAGCACGCCGAAGGCGAGGTACTCTACGTCACCCATTCGGCATACCTCGCCCAGTGCGCGCGGGAGCTGTACTACGGGCACGGTTTCGAGCGCACGGGCCAGGAAGCCGTGTTCCTGTCCTACCGCGAGTTCGTCGAGAGCCTGCGCGTGCCGCCGGGACGCGAGGCGCTGTGGCGTGATTTCGCCAGCTGGTTTGCCCGCCAGCAGCAGGCGTTCAGGGGTCTCGACACGCACCAGGCGTTCGAGGAGATCCGCGGCGTCCTCACGGCCGAGGCATCGGCGCCGCTCGAGCGCGCGCACTACCTTGCGCTCGGCGTTCGCCAGTCGATTTTCGCCGCGGCCGAGCGCGGCCGGGTCTACGACCTGTTCGAGCGCTACCGTGCCTGGCTCGCCGAGGCGGGCCTGTACGACATCAACTTGAATGCCCACGCTTGGAGATCCTACGCCGCGCCCCGCTACGACTTCATCGTCATCGACGAGGTCCAGGACCTGACCGGCGCGCAGTTGGCACTGGTGCTCGCGACGCTGAAGAAGCCGGGGCAATTCGTGCTGTGCGGCGACTCCAATCAAATCGTGCACCCGAACTTCTTCTCCTGGAGCAAGGTCAAGCGCCTGTTCTGGGGCGAGAATGCGTTGGCCGAGCGCCAGACCCTCTCGGTGCTCAGCGCCAATTTCCGCAACGGCCGCGAAGCGACCCGGGTGGCGAATACGCTGCTCAAGATCAAGCATTGCCGCTTCGGATCCATCGACCGCGAGAGCAATTTCCTGGTCGAGGCGGTAGGCGCCGAGGAGGGCACGGTGATCGTCCTGCCGGACAACGATGGCGTCATCCGCGACATCAACCAGAAGACACGACAATCGGCTCGCTTCGCGGTGCTCGTAATGCGCGACGAGGACAAGGCTGCGGCCCGGGCGCACTTTCAGACGCCGCTCATCTTTTCGATCCACGAAGCGAAGGGACTCGAATACGAGAACATCGTGCTCTACCGGTTCGTCTCCGGCAACCGCGCGCGGTTCTCCGAGATCGCCGAAGGCGTCGCGGCCGCGGATCTGGAGATGGAAGCGCTGGACTACCGCAGAGCCCACGACAAGACCGACCGCTCCCTCGAGATCTACAAGTTCTACGTTAACGCGCTCTACGTGGCGCTGACGCGAGCGATTCGCAACGTCTACCTGATCGAGTCCGATATCGGGCATCCGCTGCTGAACCTCCTCGGCCTGGGACGCAGCGGCGAGGGGACGGCGGTCGAGACGGCGGCATCCAGCCTGGACGAGTGGCAGAAGGAAGCGCGCAAGCTGGAGCTCCAGGGCAAGCAGGAGCAGGCGGACGCCATCCGCCAGACGATCCTCAAGCAGGTGCCTGTGCCCTGGCCCGTCTTCGACGAAGCGGCGTTGCGCGAGATCATGAGCCGGGTTTTCCGCGACCGCGTGCCGGGGGGCAAACCGCGCCAGCAGCTCTACGAGTACGCGACCTGCTATGACGAGCCGGTGCTCGCCAAGCGCCTGGTGGACGATGCGGATTTCGCCGCCGCTCGCAGCTTCCAGCAGCACCGCGCGACCCTCGGTCGCAAGCATTACGTTACCTACTTCGCGCAGCGCTTCAGGGACATCTTGCAGCAGTGCGAGCGCCACGGCATCGACCATCGCACGCCGATGAACCAGACGCCACTGATGGCGGCCGCGGCGGCCGGCAACGTGACGCTGGTCGAGACGCTCCTCGAACGCGGCGCCAATCCCGAGTCGACGGACCACCTGGGCCGCACGGCCTTGCACTGGGCGATGGCGGAGGCGTTTCGCGATCCTGCCTATGCGAAGGGGCCGTTTTGCGCACTCTACGAGCTCATAGCACCGGCGGCGGTCGACGTGAAAGCGGACGAGCGCCTGGTTCGCCTGGATCGACATCTCTCCGAATACTTCCTGTTCCAGACGCTGTGGACGCTGTTCAAGTCGCGCTTCCACGGGGCCAACTGGCGCGATCGCGGGGGTATCGAAACGGGCGCGATACTCGACGCGTGGAAGCACCTGCCCCGGCACGTGCTGCCCGCGGAGCGCAACAAGCGTGCGTCTCTCTCCGGCGTGCTGGCGCGTAACGAGGTCAAGCGCGACTACGCCTACAACCGCCGCTTGTTCCTGCGCATCGGCCACGGCTCGTACCAGTTCAATCCGGCGCTCGCCGTGCGCCGGCGCGACGCCGCCGGCGAAACCTGGGTACCCGTGTTCGAAGCGCTCAATCTGCGCTTCGTTCTGGAGGGTGCGAACCGACGGCTCTGGCTGCGAATCGAAGAGCTGCTCGAGATGGCGGGGCTGCCCGCGCCTGCCGCGCCCATAGGCGGCGAGCACATCATGCAGCAGTTGCGAGAAGATCGAGCGGAATACGCAGCGATGCGCCGAGAGGCCGAATCCGGACCAGGGTCGGACCGGGGTCGGACCGGGGTCGGACCGGAGTCGGCAGCTGATCCAGACCGGGGTCGGACCGAGGTCGGACCAGGGTCGGACCGAGGTCGGAGTCCGACCGAGGTCGAGAGTCGCACGAGCGTCGCAGCAGAGCCCTCAACAAGACTACCTGCCCCACCGCAACCGCAGCCGGCGCCGTGGGGCACGCGCGCGGCCCGGCGGGCGGAGATCGAGCGTGTGCGCCATCAGATCGAGGAAAACGCCGCGCGCCGCAACAGCGACGGCGACGACTCGTCGTGACTGTTGCGGCGTCGAGTAAGGCGGCGAACCGACACACCCTTGCGCGCGCGACGATCCGCTGTCGACCGGCACGACAGCGCGCAAGCCGAGCGCGGACCAGGCGGCACGGCATGGTCGAGATACGCGTGCGCTCGGCTGCTGCGGATCTATTGAGCCGAACGGCGTTTCGCGTTAAGTTCGACCGCGACGGCGCCGGTCGCACGATCGGTGCGGCGAACTTCGAGCCCAACCGAAAGGGAGTCCGAAATGCCACACGCTTTGCACGTCGGCCTGATGGTCCCCGCGAACAACACCACCATGGAGCATGAGTTGCTCGCTTGGCTGCCCGCGGGCAGCACTTGCATGACGGTACGCGTTCCACGCGGGGCCGGCATGCTCACGGAGGAAACGCTGCCGGCGTACAAGGCGCAGGCACTCGAACACGCGCGGCAATTTGCGCCAGCGGCGATCGACGTGCTCGCCTATGGCTGCACCGCGGCCGGTTTCCTCTCCGGTCCGGCCGGTGACGCCGCGCTGCAGGCCGAGCTCGCCGCCGTGACCGGAAAACCGGTGGTCACCACCGCGCGCTCGATGGTGCGCGCGTTGCAGGACACCGGCGCAACCCACATCGCGTTGGTGACCCCCTACCTCGACGAGGTGAACGTGCGCCTCAAAGCGTTCCTGGCCGACGGCGGCATCGGCGTGCGGCGCTTCGCCAGCTTCTATGCGCAGAACGTGCAAGAGCTCGGCCGCATCGAGGCCGACGCCGTCGCGCGGCTCGCGCGCGAGACGTTCGACGACACCTGCGATGCCATTTTCATCGCCTGCACGCAGTTGCCGACCGCGGCGATCCTCGAGGGCCTGGCCCGCGAGCTAGGGCGCCCGGCGCTGTCGTCGATCCAGGCCACCGCGCGCTACGTGCTGCGCGCGCACGAGCGCCTCGCCGCCTGAGGCCGGCGCTCAGCGCGGCCCGCCCTGGATACCGCGATCGCGACGCCAGTCGTCGTCGCGCGGCATGCTCGGATTGGCCGGGCGCGTATCGTAGTAGGTCAACAGGGGCACGTACAAGCCATAGAGGCGGCGCAGCTCGCCGATCGGCTCGTCGTGCTCGTCGGCACGCAAGTCCACCCAGGCGTAGGACTTCCTGTTGTATACCAGCAGCGCCGCCGAGTGCTGGCCAGCCACCTGTCCGCCGGCGTCGCGCCCCGCTTCCAGGGCGCGCACGAGCCGCTCGGCAAGCGCTTCGTCGGGCGAGGTCTCGAACGCCGCGACCATGGCGCCGACCGTGCGCTCGCTCGTGAGGCGATTGCCGAGCGCGCACAGGTTCTTCTTCGCCACGTGGCCCTTCCAGTCTTCATTGCTGCTGCCGGTGCGGGCGGCGGTGTTGCCATCCTTGTCGATCACCGCGATCTGGCGCCAATCGATGTTGCTCGGGCCGTCGCTTTGTTCGAGCTCGGCGAGCACCTTGGCCGCCGAGTACCCCATCTCCAGCAGCCGCAAGCCCAGCGGGCCGAGCTGGGGATCGCCGTTGGCCTGCACCAGCAGTCCGCCGATGTGCGGGCGCAGGAACGGACACTTCGCCCCGATCGCCATCGGACGCGTCGCGATGGCGATGCCAAACATATTGGTACGCTCGCAGCGGGCGATGATCGAGAAAGTCAAGTCGCGCTCCCTGTCAGTTAATCTTCACCCCGGCAGCCTTGACCACCCCGGCCCACTTCGGGATGTCCTTGCGCCAGTACTCGGTGAACTCGTCCGGGCCCGTGCCCGCGACCTCGGCGCCCAGGCTCGCCATGCGCGCCTTCAGCTCGGGCGTGGCCAAGGCCTTGACGATCTCGCCATGTAGCTTGCTGACGACCTCGCGCGGCGTGCCGGCGCGCACGAAAGCGCCGAACCACACGCTGGCGTCATAGCCCGGCAGCGCGGCTTCGGCGATGGTCGGCAGCTCCGGCGCCGTGGCCGAGCGCTTGATCGGCGTCACCGCAAGCGCCCGCAATCGACCCGAGCGGATGTGCGGCAGCAATGCCGGCATGTTGTCGAAGGCGAGCTCGATCTGGCCGGCGAGCAAGTCGGTCAGCGCCGGCGCGGTACCCTTGTAGGGGACGTGCACCATGTCCACGCCCGCCATGGACTTGAACAACTCCCCCGACAGATGCTGCGACGTGCCGTTGCCGGCGGACGCGAAATTGAGCTTGCCCGGACGCGCGCGCGCGAGCGCGATCAGCTCCTTGACGCTGCGCGCGGGCACCGACGGGTGGACCACGAGCACATTGGGGACCGTTGCCACCAGCGTTACGGCGGCGAAATCACGCAGCGGATCGTACGGCAGCCCCGCATACAGGCTCGGTGCGATCGCGTGCGTCGGCGAGCTTCCCAGCACGATCGTGTAGCCGTCCGGCGGGGCTTTCGCAACGATATCCGAGCCGATCGTGCCGGCAGCACCGGGGCGGTTGTCGACGATGACCTGCTGGCCGAAGGAGCGTGTCAGCTCCTGCGCGATCGCGCGCGAAAAGATGTCGTTGGCGCCGCCCGGCGGCCACGGGCTTATCCAGCGCACCACCTTGCTCGGATAGGGCTGGGCGAGAGCGCTATCCCCGGCACACACGACCACGAACGCGGCTGCCAGCACGCGCAACGCCGCGCGGCCGTGCTTGCCCGGCGAGAGCCGGTTGCCATAGTCGCTCATGACGCAGCGTCCGAGCTTGCCCAACTTCGACTTCCAACGCTCGCCCGCCTTGCCGCCATCGATGGCGAAGCGCGCGTGCGCGCTGCCTTGCATGCCGCGATTGCGCATAGGGAGAATTCCAACGTTATTCTCTTCATGGTGGTCGTTCGATCACCAGCCCGGGAGCATACAGCGTTCCTTCAGTCGAGCTGGATTTTTTCCCGCCGGATCACCTCGCCCCAGGCCGCGGTCTCGGCACGGATGCGCGCGGCGAACGTCTGCGGGTCAAGCAGCTCCACGCTACCGAACGTGCTCAGTTGCCGCACCGCACTCGGGTCATCGCGTATCGATGCGATCGCGCCGTAGAGCGTCTTGATTACCGCCGCCGGTGTCTGCGCCGGCACCAGCAGCCCGAGCCAGAACGGAACATCGAAGTCGGCAAATCCGGATTCGATCATCGTCGGCACCTCGGGCATCTCCGGCCAGCGCTTGACGGTCGTCACTGCCAGGGCCTTGAGCTTTCCCGCCTGGGCTATCGGGACCACGGCCGGCCCGACGAGCATGGTATCGATTTCCCGGCCGAGCAAAGCGGTTTGCGCGCCCGCGCCGCTCTTGTAGGGCACGTGAACGGTCTTGATGCCCGCGCGGTTGTTCAACATCGAGAAGCCGAGGTGCGCGAGATTACCCAGGCCGCCGGACCCGAAGCTGAGCTGCCCGGGCTTGGCGCGCGCCACCGCCACGAGATCGGCAACCGAGTTGACCGCCGCGGTCTGGGCGCCGCTCGGGTTGACCACCAGGAAGAACGGCGCCGACACCACCATCGTCAAGGGCACGAAGTCGCGCGCGGGCAGGTAAGCGATCTTCTTGTAGAGCTGGGGATTGACCGTGATGCTGCTGGAGTTGGTCCCAAGCAGCGTGTAGCCGTCGGCGGAGGCGCGCGCCGCCTCGGTCACACCGATGGCGCCGTTGGCGCCCGCGCGATTGTCGACCACCACGGGTTGGCCGAGCTTGACCCGCAGGTGCTCGGCCACGACACGGGTGATCGAGTCGGTCGAGCTGCCGGCCGGAAAGGCGGCGATGGCACGCAGCGGTTTCGACGGGAAAGACTTGGCCTGTGCGCCGGCGTGGCCGGAAATGCCGGTGGCGAGCGCCGCAACCGTCCAGGCGAAAACGACCCCGCGAGTGAAGCCCCAGCCTTTGCTCATCACCGGCCTCCCATAGGCGGCTTCAGTATGCGCGCCGCGGTCGAGGCTATGCAAGCTTTCGAGCCATCCCACAATCGAAACGCGAACCTTTGTTTCCCCGGCGCTGACAGCCGACGCGTTGGAGTCAGGTGGCAGGCATCGCTTCGACCTGTTTGGCCGCCTTCGACAATCCAGTCACGGTTCGTACGAGTGCCGCCTCGATCGCCCTGTCAGTGAGGGGTTTCGCCTTGATCGTCCGAATGTCCGGTGCTGCTTGGTCGGGAGAAGGCAGTCGCACGGCGCCCACGCAATCGCGGCCGATAGTCTTCAGGCGTTAACACCTTGGTTGGCAGTGATATCAAATTCTGCTATAGCGTTATCATGATTCGTACCCAAGTCAGCCTGTCCAAGAGCGACTACGACGCCGCGAAGAACGAGGCCCGGCGCCTGGGCATTTCGCTCGCCGAGTTACTGCGCCGCTCCATACGCACCGTGCTTCCCGCGGATGAGACGCGCCCGTGGATGCGTTATGCGGGTATGGTAGTCGGGCGATCCGCGGTCCAGCCAGCGCATCGACGACGTGATCTATGGCCAGAAAGATTGAGGCCCACACCGCCTACGTCGATACGTCGGCACTAATCGCCTTTCTGGACCGTTCCGACACGTACCACGCCTTGTTCCGGCGCCTGTTCTCCGAGCCGCCCCGGCGTTATGACCACAGCGCTCGTCGTTGCCGAGGGACACGCCTGGTTCTTGCGCCGTTATGATCGCACCCGCGCGCTGCAATTCTTGGCCATGATCGAGGACATGGAACCTCTCGAAGTAGTTCCCGTGGGCACGAACGAACAAGCCGCTGCGGTCACGCTGATGCGTCGTTATGCCGATCAGGATTTGACGCTGGCCGATGCGGTCGGCCTGCACCTCATGCGGTCACACAAGATCAAGCAATGCTGGTCCACCGATTCTCATCTGGGATTGACTGGCGTGCCGCTTGTGATCAACGGGTAATAGCGCGACTTGTCCACCGCGCCGAATCACAAACGGTGGATTCCGCTTCGCTGCATCCACCCGACGAGTCTTATCTATCCGATAGGGACTGGACGGCCCGCTGGCGCGGCCCGTCCTCGATAAGACGAACGCTCCGGGTCCGTGGGGGCGCGGCGAACTTCGGGTATGTAGGGGCGGCTCCGCGGGGTGGAGTGGAAGCTCCATTGCCGCGCCGAAGTCGAGCGGGCGAAACCTGTCGTCGCGCGCCGGCAACTCGGCGAGCAACGGCGCGTCGAAGCGTGCGCGTAGCCGCTGCCCGGCTCGTTGCCGCCGAGCTCGATCAGGAGGCGCTGGAGGGTTGAGGCTTCGAGCCGAGCCGGCTCACTCTTTCTTGATGCCGGCCGCTCTAATCATTGGCCACCACTTCTCGATCTCGGCTTTGTGGTAGGCGAGCAGGCCCTGCGGCCTTTGCTGCTCGCTTGTGGGAATCTCCTGACCTATCTCGGCGAGCCGTTGACGTACCACGGGGTCAACCAGCGTCTGGCTGATGGCTGCATTCAGCTGCTTTATAACAGGCTCGGGCGTGCCTTTGGGCGCCCACATCGCGTGCCACACGGCCACGTAAAGCCCTGGCAGGCCGGCTTCGTCAACCGTGAGAACGTCCGCTAGAGCTGCGAAGCGCGTCTTGGCAGTCACGGCATACGCTTTGATCTTCCCCGTGCGGACAAACGTCACTGCGTGCGACGCCTGATCGAACATGAGGTCGATGCGACCTGCCATCATGTCCTGAATCACCAGGGCGGCACCGCGGTAGGGAATAAACTGCAACTGGGTACCGATCATGTTCTGGAAATAGACGCCGGAAATGTGCGCAGCCGTACCGATCCCGGTCGTACCGACCGTCACGCGCGAGGGATCTGTCTTCACCCAGGCGATTAGCTCGCGCCCACCTTTGGCCGGCAACGTGTTCCTGGCGACGATAAGCTGAGGATTGCTCGCGATCATCCCGACAGGCTGGAAATCCGCGATCACGTCGTAAGGCAGTGGGTTCACAGCAGGGTCCACGACATGCGTGCTCCAGCTGCCGATCGCGATGGTGTACCCATCTGGTGCGGCGAGCGCTACCCGCGCCATCGCGATCGACCCGGATGCTCCGGTGACGTTCGCGGCCACGACGGGCTGACCGAGCGTTTTTCTCATTCCTTCCGCCATGATGCGCGCAAGAGTGTCCGTCGGCCCGCCGGCCGAGAAGGGAACGACCAGCGTTACGGAACGCGCGGGATAGGTTTGCGCAGACGCGGTCCCCGCGAGCACGGCCAGTGCGGATAGCGCTATGGCAAGCATCGTTTTGCACATTCGGCGTCTCCTCCTGCGGATGAGTTCAAGCGGTTTGGTCCAGCCTCTTTTCGGTGCTACCGCGGCCGGCGTGTCGGAGCACGGCAACCGCCGATATCTCGATCACGGCTCCTTCACGCAGCAGGCCCGCCACGAGAACGCCCGTGGACGTCGGTCGACCGATCTTGAAGAACTCCCGCCGTACGGCGGCAGTGTGTCGGTAATTCTCTCTCGTGGTGATGAAGTCCGTTGTCGACACGATGTCGTCGCAGGTTCCCCCGGCGGCATGGAGCAAACGCTCGAGCTTGCGGAAGATCTGGCGGGTCTGCTCGACGATGTCGCCTGGGTGCTCGATGCAACCGTCGGTACCGCTCGCCGTGGTGCCTGAAATCCAGGTGGTATCTGCGACACGCAGCGCAGGAACGAACGTGTAATGATCGGGCCAGGCGCGGCCGCCGTAGAGCGCCTCACGATCATCTGTCGTAGCCAAGAACTTACTCCCTCTGATTGAGCACGCCGTAGACGTGAAAACCCTCGAGCACGAGCTCCCCGCGCTGGTTGGTCAATGACGTCTTCACCCGGCAGAAGCGTTTGTTCCCTTCGTTCCAGGTTCGCTCGACTTTCTGCCGCGGCCGTATGGTGTCGCCGATCTGCACTGGCTTCATAAATCGACACCCCTGCTCGACGAGCACGAAACCGTCCACACGGTCTCTCGCGCTCGACGCGCCGAGCGCGCTGAGCGAGTTAAGCAGGAGACCGTGCGCAATGGGACGCGAGAAGCGCGTCCTCTTAGCGTACTCAACGTCATAATGGATCGGGTGTACGTCACCGGTCACGGCCGAGAAGAGCAGGAAATGCGCGTCCGTAAGCGTTTTCGAAGGTCCTTCGAACTCTTCGTCTACCTGAAGCATGTCTGCCCCCTCATGATTGCTGCTTCGAGCGCGAAAGCCCGAGCGGACCGAGCACTTCATCCGAGTGTTCGCCGAGGTTAGGTGCGTGGCGGCGGATCGAGCCCGGCGTCTGCGAGAACTTGGTCGGGATTCCCGAGGTAAGAATCGAACCTTCGGTAGGGTGCTCCACGCGCTGCCAGTACCCTATCGCGGAGAGATGTGGATCCTGAAGCAGGTCTGCGACCGAGTTCACGCGTGCAAAAGGCAACTCGGCTTCTTCAAACAATTCGGCCCACTCGGCTGTCTCGCGTGACAGAAGGTTCTCCTCGATAAAGCGATAGAGCTCGGCAAAGCATTCGCTTCGGGCGAGCGTGTTCGCGTAACGCGGATCGCGAATCATCTCGGGCTTCCCTACCAGCTCAAAGAACCGCGCCCACTGCTGGTCATTGTACGGTGCCACGGCAATGTATCCGTCCCGGGTCCGGTACGGCTTGCGGTACGGATTGACGAGACGCTCGTATCCGGCTCCACCAAGAGGCGGCTCGAACGTGAGTCCGGAAAGGTGCTCGGCAGCAATGAACGAAACCATGGTCTCGAACATCGGAATCTCGATGAACTGACCGCTGCCCAATTTCTCGCGCGCGTACAAAGCCATGGCAATCGCCTGAACCGCGTACAGCCCTACGACCTTGTCGGCGACGATCGTGTTGGCATATCTTGGCGCTTCGGCGCCGCGGTAGCCCTGGAGCCATGCGAGCCCACTCGCCGCCTGTATCGTGTCATCGATGGCGGCTCTACCGGCGTAGGGACCATCTTCGGAGTAGCCGTAGCAGGCGCAGTAGATGATGCGTTCATTCACGCGCCGTAGCGCGTCGTAGTCTAGGCCGAGGCGACGCATGGCCTGCGGCCGCACGTTCGAGATGAATACGTCGCTGGTGCGGGCGAGCTCGAGTAGCGCGTCGCGTCCCGTCGGCGATTTCAGATCGAGCACGACGCTGCGCTTGTTGCGATTGAAGTTCAGGTACGACGGGCTCATTGAATCGTGACGACACGGTTTGATGAAACGCAGCACGTCGCCGGTCTCGGGCTCGATCTTGATTACATCCGCGCCCATGTCGCCGAGTATCTGCGTGGCCCACGGGCCTAGCGCTACCGCGGTGAGATCAAGCACGCGGACGCCATCGAGGGGGCCGTGACGCCGCGGCGAGCTCTCGGTGGTTTCGGTGGGGGCAGTCATGGTTTCAAAGCGTGCAAAAAAAAGTTCGCAAACCAGTCGGCGATCACGGCTGGTTTGAGTGTGCCGTCTGCGCGGTACCACTTGGGCATCCAGTTGACCGCGCCAAGTATGCCGAATCCGCTCAGCGGGGCGTCAAGCTGGCGGAATTCCCCCGCTGCGATGCCTTCGGCGATGAGCTTGCGCACGGCTGCTTCGAAGCGGTCTCGCATTGCTACATACCGCCGTCGCTGTGCGGGTTTCATCTGCTCCATATCGGCGAGCAGGGCACCACCATACTCGCTCCCGATGATGTTCTCGATGTGGCGCACGAGCAGGTGCCGCAAGCGCTCAGCTGGGCCGGTTTTCATCGCTGACACCGCGTCGACCGCCTCCAAGCTCGTCTGCATGCAGCGGACGTGACATTGGAAGATGAGGTCCTGACGGTCCTTGAAGTAGTAGTAGATGTTTCCTTTGACGAGCCCGAGCTGTCGGGCAACCTGCTCCATGCGCAATGCACCGCTGCGGTGGCGTCGCAGGACTGCTGCCGCGCTGCGGAGAATTTCGTCGCGTCGCTCGGCTGCGCGCTGCCGCGCGACGCCAGGGTTGCATTGTGTCCTCATCTTTGGCATGATCTGAATCGTCACTGAATTTGACGTCAAAGTCAAGAAAGGCTGCGCGTGGCGAGCAGCAGCAGGATCAGCATTATCGGCGGTGGACCAGCGGGCCTGTACTTTGCAGCGCTGTCGAAGAAGACGTGGCCGGCTTCGCAGGTCGACGTCTACGACCACGCTGAGTCGGGCGGCGGTTGCGGCCTCGGACTCGATCAGCACACGCTCGAAACACTAGCGCCGCACGACAGCAAGGTATTCGAGCAGCTGCGCGCTACGGCCTTCTGTACGCAGACCGTCGAGGTCAGACGGAATGGGCGCACCGTCCGATCGCTTGGCGAGCCGTTCTGTGGGTGGTCGCGCACGGCGCTGCTCGACATTCTGCGGGAGCGCGCGCACGAGCTTGGCGCGCGCGTATGCAATCGCAACATCGAAGATATCGAGGTGCTCGCAGATTCGGACCTTATCGTCGTCGCCGATGGCAGCCGGTCGAGTATACGCTCGCGGTACGCGCATCACTTTCAGCCGAGCACCGATGTGCGCCCCAACAAGTTCCTCTGGCTCAGCTCGACCGCGCGACTCGATGCTTATAGCTATTTCTTCTTCGACACGCAGCACGGTACAATCGCTGCGCGGGCGTATCCATACGACTCAAGATATTCCAATTGGATAGTCGAAGTGCCCGAGTCGGTGTGGCGCGCCAGCGGCTTGCACGAGATGAGCGCGGCTGGCACGCTCGCGGCGCTCGAAGGCATGCTGGAGAGTGCTCTAGAAGGGCAGCGACTGATCGGTGATGGCTCGGGCTGGCGCAGCTTAGAGGCGCTCAGCACGAAGACGTGGGTGCTTGGCAAGGCAGTTCTTGTCGGAGGCGCGAAGGCAACCATCCATTACGCGCATAGCTCCGGATTCGCACAGGCGATCGGGGATGCGGTCGCGCTTCGCGACGCGCTCGTCAAGAGCGATACGATCGAGACGGCACTCGCGCTGTACGACAGTGCGCGGCACGAAGACATCGGTAGGATCCGGCATGCCGCGGATTTCGCGCTCGCGCCTTTCGAACATGCTGCGCGGTATCGTACGCTCAGCGACGAGCAATTCGCTTTCGGCGTGCTGTCTCGATCCGGCAAGCTCGGCTGGGACGATCTCGAGCGCCGTGACCCGCAATTCATCGCGAAAGTCCGCGCCAGTTTTGCCCGCAAGGCACGTGAACAAGGCATGGAGGTGGACACGATTGACCCTCCGATGCCGATGTTCACGCCGCTGCGGCTGCGCGAGCTGGTACTGGAGAATCGTGTCGTCGTGTCGCCGATGGACCAGTATGCGGCCGTGGATGGTATGCCCAACGACTGGCACCTGGTACATCTTGGCAGCCGCGCCGTCGGGGGCGCGGGTCTTCTGTGCGTCGAGATGACGTGTCCCTCGCCCGAGGCGCGCATTTCCCCAGGATGCACCGGTTTGTGGAACGAAGCGCAGCGTGACGCCTTCGCACACATCGTCTCCTTTTGCCATGCTCATTCGCGCGCGAAAATCTGCCTCCAACTCGGCCATGCCGGACGCAAGGGATCGACGCAGCTTGCTTGGCAGCGCATCGACCATCCACTTCCTGAGAGCAACTGGCCGCTCATTGCTCCCTCGCCGCTTCCGTATTTGGATGGCGTCTCCCAGGTCCCTCGCGAGATGGACCGCGGCGACATGGATAAGGTGGTCGCCGATTTCGTTCGAGCGACCCGCTATGCGGACCAGGCAGGCTTCGACATGCTCGAGCTTCACATGGCACACGGCTATTTGTTAGCTAGCTTCATCTCGCCGCTCACGAACAGACGGCGCGACGAATACGGCGGCCCGATCGAGAACCGCATGCGCTTCCCGCTCGAAGTATTTCGTGCGTGCCGGGCGGCCTGGCCTCGGGCGAGGCCCATGTCTGTGCGCATTTCAGCAACCGACTGGGTGCCTGGCGGACTCTCCACGGCCGATCTCATCGCGCTCGCCCGTATGCTCAAGGATGCCGGTTGTGACGTGATCGATTGTTCGGCCGGGCAGACGGTGGCAAAGCAGAAGACGCCGTACGGCCCCGCTTACCAAAGCCCATACGCGGACCTCGTTCGCAATGAAGTCGGCATCGCGACGATCACGGTGGGCGCTGTGACGACGCCCGACGAAGTCAACGCGCTCCTCGCGGCGGGCAAAGCAGATTTGGTCGCCCTTGCGCGTCCGCACCTCACGAATCCCTATTTCACGCTGCACGCGGCACTCAAGTACCAGTATGCGCCGCAATACTGGCCGCCAGAGTACTTCTTCGGCCGTGCCCAGGTCATGCGGTCGCCCGAGGCGAGCCGTCCGACCAAGAGCGCCGCGTTCTGTGCACCGCGCGGCAGTCAGCCCAACACCCACGAATCGGGAGGTTCTCGATGATCATCGATGCCCGCTGCCGGCCGCCTACGAAGGAGTTCCAGGCGGTCTTCAAGGGACCTGCGCTGTCCTACATCATGAGCCGGTCAGGTCGTTTCCCCGATCCTGCGTCGCATGTCGAAGGATCCGTGGAGTTGTACTTCAAGGAAATGGAAGCGGCCAATATCACGACCGCAGTAGCGGTAGGGCGTGTGCTGCCGGGCCGAGCCGGCGCGGTGAGTAACGACCACATAGCCGAACTTTGTCGTGCTTATCCGGGTCGCATCGTCGGAGTTGGTGGCGTCGACCCGACGGGGCAGGTGCACGATCCGCGAGCGGAGGTGGAACGTTGTATCACGGGTCTCGGGCTGAAAGGGGTCATTATCGAGCCGGGCGCAACGGCAAAGCCAGTCGCATTCGACGACGCGAGCCTTGATCCAATCTATGACGCGTGCGCTCGGCTCAACGCGCCAGTGTTTCTTCTGACCGGCCCGTTTTCGGGGCCGACACTCAGCCATACACATCCTTCATCAATCGAAAACGTAGCACAAAAATTCAGGAAGCTCTCCATCGTTTGCGCTCACGGCTGCTGGCCTTATGTTACCGAAGCGCTGGGCGTCGCCGTTCGCTGCCGCAATGTGTTTATCTCGCCCGATATCTATATTTTCCGCGGCGGTGGTGACGCTTATGTTCAGGAACTCCAACATCGATCGTTGCAGGACCAGTTTCTCTTCGCGACGGCGTACCCACTTGCGCCAATGCAAGAGTACGTGGAGGCGTTCCTCCGCCTGCCGATTAGCGAGGCGGTGATGGAGAAAGTGCTTTACAAGAACGCGCAACGCGTGCTGTCGCTGGCGTAAACGTCGCGCGACGTTCCTGCACTAGCAGTCGAGCGTCGCCCACAGCATGCCGATGGACGAGCTCGGCAGGAACCGCGATGACCGACATTCCGTTTACCCAGATCGCGATCGATGATCTGAAACTGAAATCAAGACGCGCGTACACTGACATCGCGGAAGGGCAGATGCATTACCGCGTCCATGGGGAAGGCAGGGCACTGCTGCTGCTTCACATGGCTGGGTCTTCCTCGGACGAATTTAGTAGGCTGATGCCGCTTCTTTCTGGGTGCTGCAAGGCGTACGCGCCCGATCTGCTGGGCTTTGGCGAATCCGACATGCCGCCTGCCGCGTACGAGATTCCCGACCACGCCCGCACGGTCATCAGCTTCATGGATTCGCTTGGCATACGCAAGGCGAGCATCCTCGGTCATCACGCAGCTGCGTCGATCGCCGTAGAGATCGCGGTAAGCTCGCCCGAGCGCGTGGAGGCCCTGATCCTTTCAGCTATGCCATGCACGCGGGATCCCGCCGAGCGTCTGGCGCGGATTAACTCACGGTATATGCGGCGTGTGGAAGTCTCCTGGGACGGCTCGCACCTGATGGAGTACTGGGCGCGAGCGAATCGGTTCGGTGAGTCCGTCCAGGTGTGCAACGAACGCGCGCTCGATTATTTCAAAGCTGGACCGCGGGGCGAGGAATTGCACTGGGCAGGTGCGCGCTACCACGTACTGCCAAAACTCTCGTCGCTAAGGTGCCCGACATTGCTGCTGTGCGGGAGCAAAGACTGGATGCTGCCCGGCTCGCACGTCGCAAAGCAGGAGCTGCCCGACAGCGAGCTGGTGATAATTGAAGGCGCAACGGTGATCATGAACCGCGAGGTGCCGAAGGAGGTGGCGGCAGCGGTGCTTCCGTTTCTTCAGA
>JADLAC010000024.1 GCA_020848435.1 Burkholderiales bacterium
CTTGCTAAACTCTTTCATGACCTGCCCCCTCAATTGCGGCTCTGCGCCGCCGGTTGAACAAACCCCAAGCGTAACCCGCGTCAACTTGAGGTGCGGCAGGTCAATACATGCACATGATGTCTAGCTGTCGGTCGGAGCACTAGCCGCGAGCGCCCGCGAGCCTGAACTGCGGCAGCGTGATGTCGTCGTTGAGCGACTGGAACATCACCTCGACCCGGCGCCCGACCTTGGCCTCGGTATACGGCGCCTCCAGCAGATTGCCGGCCATGAGCGCGCCCGGCGCGTCGTCCAGCTCCACGATGATGCTCGCGTAGGGCACGGCCGACGCGAAGCGCTTGTCGCCCGTGTGGTACATGATGGTATAGGCATAGATCGCGCCCTCGCCCCGCACCGGCTCGAAAGCCAGGTCGGGGGCGACGCAATTGACGCAGGTCGCATAAGGCGGGTGCTGGAAATGCCCGCACTGCTGGCAACGCTGCAGCGCCAGCACGCCACGCTTGGCCGCATCCCAGAACGGCCGCGTCCATTCATTGGGCACCGGTATGGGCCGCGTCACCTTGCTCCAATCGCTCATGGCGTGCTCTCGTCTACGGGGTTGCGCCGCGCGCAAGCAGCAGCCGGCGAACGATGCGATGTTAGCCTGAGCGCATCGCTGCCTACAATGGCCGCGCGGCCGAGCGCGATGCAGCCGCTGGCCACGCGGTCGCGACTCGCGCAAACGTGTATCGCCGTGCCAGGTCCACCGCGGAAATCCAGGCGCCCGGCCACCAGTCGTTACAATGGCCGCCGTCTTGCAACGGAGCGCACATCATGACGAACGGCCCCTGGATCGATATAGCACCCCCGGAAGATGCGACCGGCGATCTCAAGCGCGCCTACGAGAAGATCGGCGCCACGCGCGGGCGCATCCCCGAGATTCGCGCGGTCATGGCCGGCGAACCGCTGGTGGTCGAGGGCTTCGCGTATTTCTATCCGGACAACAACTACGCATGCGGCTCGATCGACCGGCGATTGGCGGAAATGATCGCGATCGTCACCTCGGTCGCCAATGGATCGAAATTCGGCGGACCCGCGCATGCCAAGCTGCTGGCCGATGTGACCGGCGATGGCGGCTTCGCCGCTTCCCTGTTACAGGACTACACGCGTGCCGGGCTCGACGCCAAGGAGCGCACCCTGCTCGACTATGTCTGGAAACTGAGCCGGGCCCCGGGCGAGATGACGCGCGCGGACATCGACGGGCTGCGCAGCGCGGGCTGGACCGACCCGCAGATCGTCGCCACGGTGCACGTGTGCGCGTTCTTTGCTTACATGAACCGCGTCGCAGAGGCGTTCGGATTGACCACCGGTTAGCCGCGCTCGCGACGCGAATCAGGGCTCGGCATCCACTGCGCGCCGCGCCGGCGATTCCAGACCAAGCGATCGCCATGCGCGCGCCGCGCCCGCGGGGCGGCGATTCTGGATCGAGCTATCGCCAGCGGGCCGGCCGGAGATCGACTGCGCAAGGCTATCTTCATTGGCTCACCGAGCCACAAGACCACGCCCGACCCGCGCGTGCGCGCGCCGCCGCGGCGGTGTCTCGAATCACGCTATCGCCAGTAACGCTGCCGCGGCGGCGCGTGCCGATGACCGTGGCCGTGGTCGCGGTAGGTATAGCCGAAGGAAAACGTGGCGGGCGGGCCGTAATAGTAACCGCCGGCGGGTCCGGCATCGTAGACCGGCACCGCCACGCAACCGCCGAGCGCGAGCGCGGCGATCGCGGCAAGCAACAAGGTCTTTTTCATCGGGGCTTCCTCTTCGGCCTGGTTCAGATGGCGCAAGCTTGCCCCGCGACGCACGCTGCGTCTGTTAAACGTTGTAATGAGATGTAACCGTCAGCTCGGCGCGATCCCCATCTGGCGCGTCACGCGCAGCCACTTCTCGATCTCGGCGCCGATGAACGCCCCGAACTCCACCGGAGCGCTCGGCGCGGGCTCCAGCCCCAGCTTGAAGACGAGCTGTTGATTGCTCTCCTGCCCCATGATCCTGGCGACCTGCTGTTGCAGCCTGTCGACGACCGCGGCGGGCGTGCCCGCGGGCGCGAGGATGCCGAACCAGTTGCTCACTTCGAACCCGGCAATGCCCGCTTCCGCGATCGTCGGTATGTCGGGCTTGAGGATGGAGCGCTTCGCGCTCGTCACTCCCAAGGCGCGCAGCCGGCCGGCATCGATGTACTGCACGCAGCTCGTGAGGCCCGACGCGCCCACGGTCACCTGCCCACCGATCAAGTCGATCAGCGACGGGCCGGCGCCCTTGTACGGCACGAACACCATGTCGATGCCGGTCATGGCGCGGAACAGCACCCCGGTCATGTGCGAGGCCGTGCCCACACCCGGCGAGGCGAAATTGAGCTCGCCCGGACGGCCCTTGGCGAGCGCCACCAGCTCCTTGACCGATCTTGCCGGCACCGACGGATGCAGCAACAGCACGACGGTCTGATTGGCGAGGCGCGCCACCGGAGCGAAGTCCTTGGTCGGGTCGTACGGCAAGGTCTTGAAGAGCGCCGGATTCACCGTGAGGTTCGCGTTCGCGAGCAACAGCGTGTAACCGTCGGGCGCGGCGCGAGCGACGAAGGCTGCACCGATGTTCGAGTTGCCGCCCGGCCGATTGTCGACGATCACCTGCTGGCCGAAGGCGTCGCTCAGCTTCGGCCCGATCATGCGCGCGACCGAATCCGAGCTGCCGCCGGGCGCGAACGGCACCACCAGCCGCACCAATTTGGCGGGGAATTCTGCCGCGTGCGCGCAATCGCTAGCCATCAAGGAGGCCACGAGGGCGCAGGTCGCGCTGATCAGGCGCATCCGGGCAGCACGGCACGGCGTGGCGGTTTCGACGTTCGACATGCGGGTGGCTTTCCAAGTTGACGTGAACGGAGAGGGAACGCGATCGGTCATGTGCCGCGCGCATAGCAATCGAGCAGCGGCGTCACCGAGTCCTCCGACTCCAGCGACGCTACCAAGTCGACCACCTGCCGGCAGCGCGCATCGCCGAGCGCGGCGCCCGCGATACGGCGGAACTTCTCCACCGCGAGCGGCCAACTCAGATAGAGATGCGCCTGATCGATATCCGCGCCGCTGCCGGCGACCACGGAGCCGTCGTCGAGCCCGATTTCCATGCGCAAGTCCCAGCCGTTCATGCCTTCGGCTTCACGCAGCCGGGTTTTGCGGCAAAGCGCCAGCAGCTCGGCGTCGCGCTGCTCGCGACGCACGGCTTCGATGGTCATGTCGCCGCTCTTCAGGATGACGGCGACGGCGAAGATCTTGCTGATCAAGCATTGATCGATGGTATGGAACGGCCCCGCATAGCCGATGCCGGCGTAGTTCATGCGCTCGTGGCTGCCGGTTTTCGGCACCGCGATGTCGATATGGCGGATGCGTCGATAGTCGATCCCGTGCTTTGCCTGCAACGCATACGCAACCGCCGCACTACCCTGGTTCGCGCCGCCCGTCGGGAAGCGCTTGAAGCAGGTGTCGAGGATATGGAAATGGCTGCCCAGGCGATCGAGCGCCTCGCGCTCGCCCTCGTTGCTGCCCGAGAACGAGCGGTTGACACCGTGTGATCCTTCGAACACCGTACGCGATCCGGCCAGGCCGTCGCGCGCGAGCGTGGCCCCGGTGATGCCGGCGCGCGAGCCGAACGCTTCTTGAAACGACCACTCCATCGAGCCGTCGTTCCAGGGTTGCAACACGCCCCCGCACATGGCTCCGGCGCAACCCAGCGCGTTCGCGAATGCGCGCGCATCGAGACCGAGAAGCTTGGCGGCCACGGCCGTCGCGCCGAAATAGCTGTACACCCCGCTCGCCCGAAAGCCGCGCGTGAACGCGGGTACCGACAAGGTGCCCGCACGATCCTCGATGTCGTAACCCGCGACCACCGCGGCGATCACATCCTTGCCGCCGCGGCCCGTTTCCTCCGCCATCGCCAGCGCCGTGGGCACGACCGCGGCGCCGATATGCGAATGGCTCACCTGCAGCCAGTCGTCCTGCAGGATGCAATGGGCCGCCACCGAGTTCGGCAGCACGGCGTCGATCGCGCGCATGCGCTCACCCGTCATCCACACCGTGGCCTTGCCCGGCGCCGACAGGGCGCGCGCCCCGCGCAACGCCACCTGCGCGTTATCGCTGGCAAAGCCGCCCGCGGCGACGCCGAGGATATCGAGAATGCACACCTTGGCCTTCTCGACGACCTTGTCCGGCAGAGGTTCGTAGCGAAGCCCGCTCGCATAACGCGCTAACTCGGTGACGATCGTATCCATGTCGCTATCCGCCGAAGTGAAATGCCATGTACCCTCAGTACAACGCCTTGCCGTCGAAGTCGGCCTGCAACGCGCGCAGCAGCGGCTGCACGTCTCGCAGCTCGTCGAGGCGGCGAATAAGGTCGAGCGCATCGCTTATCTGATCGGCGCTCAGTATGCCGGTGGCGCACTCGCGGAATTTTCCGGCGAGGTCGTCCCAGGTCGCAGGATCCTCGGTCCAGCCGCGCGCGGTCGAGCGCGCAATGCGGTGCACCGTCCCGTCGTGCAACGTCACCGCAAGGCGCATCGCGCCCCAATTGACACCGCCCTCGCCCCATTGGCCCCAATGCCGCTTGAGGTCCTCGGGCACGTGCACCTCGACGCGTTTCATCAGCGCTTGCACGTCGGCACGATTGACGCGCTCATCGGTGTACTGCGCCAGCCCGGCGCGACGATCGAGCAAGGACACCGCCATGCTATAGGGCAGGCAGAAGCGGGCCTTGTGCGAATCGGTGGCGACGGGATAAGGCGCGATCGCCAGGCACTGCGGCGTACATTCGAGCTCGATGCTCGCGACCTGGGCCGGCTGGATGTCGTGCGCGCCGGCGAGATCGATCATGGCGTCGATCGATGCCCCGGGCGCGGTCGAACCGGGGTGCATGCGCACGTTGGTCGTGTTCTCCGCCAGCTCCCAGCGCTCGCCCAGGCGTTCGAGCATCTTGCCGTAATCGTGATTGCCGCGGCCGTTGAAGGTGTCGGCGAGACCGAAGCGCTCGTGCCCCTCGTTGCCGTCGTCGCTGCCTTCGATGATGTTCGGATCGACCTTGAAGCCCTTGGCCGCCAGCAGGGCAGCAAGAACGCCGCAACGTACGCCATGGCCGACATGAAAGGCCTTGCCCATCGAGCCCACGTTCTTGCGCAGTCCCGATCCCTCCGAGGCGGCGATTCCGATCGCCATGCGCAGCGCCGTGTGATCGAGCGCCAGCAAGCGGGCGCCGGCGACGGCGACACCGATCCCGCCCAGGATGCCGTTGGGATGCCAGCCGCGGTCGAGCAGCCATGGGCGCATGCCGCGCGCGATGCGCGCTTCGATCTCGAAGCCGAAGGCGAACGCCTCCAGCATCGCCTTGCCGCTCGTCCCCAACCATTCGGCCAACGCGAGCGCACCGGGCACCAGGCAGACGCTGGCGTGCGTCACGCTCTTCGTATAGTCGTCGTATTCGAGCGCATGCGCGCTGAGCGCATTGAGATAACCGGCTTGCTCGACCGACACCCGCTCGCGCCGCCCGATCACCGTGCACTGGTGATGTCCGCCAAGCTGATTCACCACGTCGAACGAAATGATCGAAGCCCGATGACGCGAGCCGGCGACGCTCACCGCGAGCGTATCCAGGAACTTGAGCTTGGCGGAATCGAAGGCGGCGGAAGGGATGCGCTCGGCTGGCGTCTCGGCGGCGAAGCGGCCCAATGTGGCTGTGACTTGCTCTTGCATGGGAGTGCCTCGAATCGAAGGAGTCGTCATGGGATGTGCTCGACGCAGGCTCGGGTCGGCGCCTGCGCTGCGAGCGCGTTGGCGATGCTAGCGCTCAGGGCCTGATACGGCGTTCATTCCTCGGCCGCGCCTGCGCTAGCTGCTGCCGGCGAGACCGAGCGCGCGCACCACCGGGGCCCACTGCTGGATCTGGCCGCGAATCGATCGGGCAACGGCTTGCGGTTCGGCCGGGTTGGGCTCGGCACCTTCCTGCGCGAGCACGGCGCGCATCTCCGGCGTCTGGAGTACTTGGACGATCTCCGCGTTCAACTTGCGCACGATGGGCTCGGGCGACTTCGCCGGCGCCACCACGGCGAACCATCCGGCTGCCCGATAGCCGGGTACACCCGACTCGGCAATGGTCGGGACATCCGGCAAGAGCTGCGAGCGTGCCTCGCCGGTCACCGCGAGCGCGCGCAGTCGCGCCGCGCGCACGTGCTGCAGGGACGAGGGCACCGAAGCAATCGCGGCCTGCACGTGGCCTGCGACGAGATCGACGGTGGCGGGCCCGATGCCTTTGTAGGGGACGTGCACCAGGTTGATGGCGGCGCGCTGCTTCAGCAGCTCGAAGAAGAGATGGTTCCAGGCGCCGGCCCCCGGGGACGCATAGTTGAGCTTCGCCGGATTCGCCTTGGCGTGCGCGATGAGCTCGCGCAAGGAGCTGGCCGGTACGCTCGGATGCACCACCAGCAAGCCGGGCGGGCTCGCGACCGAGCATACCGGGGTGAGATGGACCAGGGGATCGTAGCCGAGCCTCGGATTGAGCGCTTGGGCCACGATCATGTTGCCGAAGGTGCCCATCAGGATCGTATAACCATCGGCGGCGCCGTGCGCCACCATCGCCGCGCCGAGCGTGCCCGCCGCACCCGGCCGGTTGTCCATGACGAATTGTTGGCCGAGCCGCTCCGACAGGCGCGCGCCGATCAAGCGCGCGAACACGTCGGTGTTGCCGCCAGGCGGGTACGGCACGACGAAGCGCACCGGCCGGTTCGGATAATCGTCGCTTCGCTGTGCGTGCAGATCGGGCGCGCAACCGAAGGCGGCAAAACCAGTCAGCAGGCTAGCCCGCACGACGGCGACGCGATATGGAAAGGGAATGCTCATGCCGGGCGCCTCGCGTATTGGCTCAGAAAGCGGCGTACCTCGGCCACCATCGCATCCGGCGCGAGGAAGTGCAAGCCCTGTTCGTAGCCTTCGACCTCCACCAGCTTCGCGTGCGGCAGAAGCTGTTGCATCTCGGCCATGTTCTGCTTGCGCCGCGGCGTGCACTTGGACCCGAGTATGAGCAAGGTGGGTGCATCGATCCGCGGCAACAACGGCGTCAGATCGACGCTCGAAAAAACCCGGAACGCGGCAATGGCGACGTGATCCGGCGTCTGCGCCATTTCGCCGGCGATCCAATCGCCGATGCCCTCGGGCGCGTGTTCCAGGTCCACGCGCCAGCGGATCGTTCGCCGGCACCATTCCGCCACGCCGTACTTCGCGATCGCCGCCGCCTGGTCGGCCTCGCCGAGCGAATACGTGCTGGTCGTTTCGGTGCCCATCTTGGCAGCCGTGTTGAAGACGGTGAGCGATGCGATCCGCCGCGGGTGATCGTGCGCTGCCACCAAGCCCACGGCGCCGCCGGTCGAGTCCCCGACCCAATGCACGCGCTCGATCCCGAGCACGTCCATGAGACCGATCGCGTCCTTCGCCAGCATCTCGGCCGTGACCGGCGCACCCGCGCTCGGCTTCGAGGTCTCGCCGTAGCCGCGGGCGTCGAGCCGCAATACCCGATAGTCGCGTCCCAACAGGGGCACCCAGGCGCGCCAAAACTCGATGTTGCGACAATAGCCCGGGTAGAGCAGAAATGTCTCAGGCGTCTCCCGGCGCCACGGCTCGGTATAGTCGGCCAGATCGTAGTGGATGCTGAGATCGCCGACTTGCGCGAAGGTCTTCGTCACTGTCTATTTCCGCTCACGGATCGGGCGTGATGCCCGATTGCTTCACGACTTTGCCCCAGCGTTCGTATTCGGACTTGAGCATCGCCTTGAATTGCTCCGGCATCACCGTCTCGACGTCGAGCGCGATCGCGACGAACTTGTCCTGGACATCGGGCGCGCGCACCGCCTTGACGACGTCACCATGGATGCGCGCCATGATAGCGGCCGGCAGCTTGGGCGGGGCCATGACCCCGAGCCAATTGACCACCACCATCCCGGCGACGCCGGACTCGGCGAAGGTCGGCGCCTCCGGCAGTGCCTTGGCGCGCTCGGCATTGGCGACCGCGAGCGCCCGCAGGCGGCCCGCTTTGACGTGCGGTACGACTCCGGGCAAGCTCGGGAAGGCGGCGTGGATCTGGTTGCCGATCAGCTCGCCGATCGCGACGCCGATGCTCTTATACGGCACGTGGGTGAGATCCACACCGACGGTGAGCTTGAACAGCTCGCCCGTGAGATGGGTGATCGATCCGCCGCCGCCCGAGGCGTAATTCAACGTCCCCGGTTGCGCTTTCGCGAGCCCGATCAGGTCCTTCAGCGATCTGGCCTTGAAGCTCGGATGGACGACCAGCACCTGCGGGGTCATGGCAACCAGCGTCACCGGATCGAAATCGTCGACGGCATGGTAGGGAATCGCGCGCATCAGGTGCGGCGTGATCGCATGCGTCGAGTCGCCGACGAGCAGCGTGTAGCCGTCCGGCGCTGCCTTCGCCACGATGTTGCGGCCCAGCGTTCCCGAAGCGCCGGGCCGATTGTCGATGATGAAGTTCTGCCCCAGCATGGCGGAGAGCTTCGGCGCGAGGATGCGGGCGACGGCGTCGGACGTGCCGCCCGGCGCGTAGGGGATGATGAGGCGCACCGGGCGAGACGGATATACGGCCGCGGCCGTCGCCGCCGGCGTGACCTGCGCGAAGGCATCGACCGCGGGCAGCAGCAGGCATGCCGGCAGCACGGCGATGCGCAAGCCGGCGCGCGTGGCCGCAGCGAGAGGTCGCCGCCGTTGCGGCCTTCCGATGATGACTGGCTTCACTTGTTCACTGGCGCTTTCGGCCAGGATCCTAGCTCTTGGCGTGCTTTTTCAGGAAGCGCAGCAGCTCCTGGGCACAACGATCGGGCACCGTATCGGTGATGTTGTGCGGCATCCCCTCCAGCAACACGAACTCGCAGTTGGGGATGATGCGCTCGAGCGATCGGTATTCTTCCGCGCTGTGCAATGGATCGCCGCCCGGCGCGACGGCGAGCACGGGGCAGCGTATGGCGGCGAGCGCCTGAGTCAGGTCCTGGCGCGCCATCAGCGGCACGAAGCGCGCGAGCGTGGCAATCGACGTACGCTCGGCTTCCGTGACGAACCAGTCCACGAAGCCCGCCGGCGCACGCTCGAGATCCACCCGATCGCGAATGGTATCGCGCAGGAACCTGCCGAGTCCGTCGCGGCCGATGCGTGCGACCCAAGCGGCGTAATCGACGTTGCTCGTGCCCATGCCCGCGATCGCCGCGAAACACCCGAGCGTGGCGACGCGCTCGGGATGGCGGCTGGTGAACCCCTGCGAAATGTAGGCGCCGGCCGACGAGCCGGCAATGTGTACCTGGTCGAGCTCGAGGTGATCGACCAGCTCGCGGATGTCCTGAATCAGGCGCTCGAACGTGATGTCTTCGGGACCGTGGGGCTCGGATTCGCCGTGACCGCGCAAGTCGATGCGCACCACGCGGAAATCGCGCGCGAGATGCGGCACCCAGGCGTAGAAACGCCGCGAGCTGCCCATGGCGGCGTGCACCAGCAGCAGCGTCTGAGCCTTGCGCCACGGATCGGTGAAGTCATCGACGGCGTACTTGAGCTTCAATCCATCTGAGGTGACGAACGATTCCATGCTGGTCTCCCTGAAAACTCGGACGACGATGCCTCGAGCGTGACTCCCGATTCGCGCGCTCGGCCCGCGGGCGTCGGCGCCAATGCGCGAGCGCACCTGCCCTAGCTAGCTAGCCTTCGCGTTCCTTGCGCTTGGCGAGCGTCGATTCGGGCTCGAGCTCGACTCGGAAGGCATTCATGATCGAGCCGAGCGCGACGAAGTAAGCGGCGATCAAGGTGAGATCGGTGATCTGCCGATCGGAGAACTGCTCCTTGAGCGCGGCGAAGGTGCCGTCGGCGACATTGCCGAGGCTCGCGAACTCCTGTGCGTAGCGCACCGCCGCCTGCTCTGCGGCGCTGAGCGTCGGGGCGAGTTTTCCCGCCTTCAGTTGGCGCAGCTCCTCCTCGGTCACCCCGGCCTTGAGCGCGTGCGGATAGTGATGCACCCAGCCGTACTCGATCCCGCGCGCAATGCCCAGAATGGCCAGCTCGCGCGTGCGCCCCGGCACTTTGACTTCGTAGCGGACATATTCGCCCAAGGTCGCGAAGCGTTCGAGCCCCACGGGCGCGTGGCTCAGGCTCGCCAGGATGTTGGAGACATAGCCGCGCGTGCGGGTGATCCGATCGTACGTCTGCTGCAGGACCGCGTCCTGGCTCGCATCTGCCGGGTTCATTCTGCTCATGTCGACTGTTCCTTGAAACGTGGATGCTGCCGGGTCGCACCGGGTGAGGCACCTGGGTCTCGACCTTGGTCCGACCCCACTCTGGTCCTACCTTGGTCCGACCGCACTCTGGGACCCCACTCTGGTCACGCCACCCTGGTCCTGGTCCTGGTCCGACCCCGACCCTGGTCCGACCCTGGATAATGCACAATGCCTCGCCGGCACACAAATGACGCAGCTACAATAGCTGCTATTCAAAAGTTGCATGAGTCGCCGGACCGAGGCGGCGCGATGTCGCATCCCATGGATCTGAAGCAACTCGAATACTTCGTGCGCGTCGCCGAGCTGGGCAGCTTCACCAAGGCCGCCATGGTGATCTCGGTCGCGCAGCCTACCTTGAGCCGCCATGTGCGCCAGCTCGAGGTCGAGCTCAGGCACAACCTGTTCAATCGCAACGGCCGCGGCATCAGTCTGACCGATCAGGGCTCGCTCTTTCTCGCCCACGCCCGCGGCATTCTCGAGCAATGCGACCGAGCCCGGCAGCAGCTCGATTACATGGAGGATACGCCGACCGGCCGGGTCGTGATCGGGGTACCACCAATCGTCGGCCGGGTGCTCACCACGCACCTCGCCGGCACCTTTCGCGAGCGCTTTCCCCACGCTTCGCTTGCCATCATCGAAGGCAAGAGTTGGTCGATCCAGGAATGGCTGGTCCACGGGCGCGTCGACATCGGCGTGTGGTACAGCCCCGCGCCGTCGCCGCACATCGAAATCACGCCGCTGATCGAAAAGCACCTGTGGCTCATCTCGCCCGCCGGCGCCCTGCCCGACGACGCGACCGTCGATGTACGCGACCTCGGCCGCTTTCCGTTGATTTTGCCGAGTCAACCGAGCACGCAGCGCTCGCTCATGGAGGCCGCGGCCGCCAAGGCCGGAACCCAGCTCAACGTCCATCTGGAAGTCGACGGTTCGAGCTTCATCCTGGAGTTGGTCAACCAGGGCCATGGCCATACGACGCTGCCGCGCTACGTCATGCAGGAAAGCAGCTACGCCGGCCGGCTGCAAGCGAATCTCATCGTGCGCCCCGAGCTTACGACGACGCTGTGTTACGCCGTCTCTTCGCAGCGCCCGATGACGCGGCTTGCGCAGGCGACGGCCGATCTCATCGAAACCTACTTGAGCGCGGACTCGGAATTCGCTGCCCGCTGACGGCCGCGTTCGAGCCGATCGAACGCGGCGCCGCGATCGAAGGGCGCGCTTGCCGCGGGCATGGCCGCCCGCAAGCGCGTGGTCGCCGCCTCGTCGAGCGCGCGCCCGCTGCCATCGAGCACCACGCCGTAGTCGGCGCGCGCGGCCTCGATCGTGACGAAGCCGTCCAGGACATCGCCCAGCACGCGGCTCGGCTCGCGCTCGAAGGGATTGCCGTAGCCGCCGCCGCCGCTGGTGATCACGCGCAACACCTCGCCGCGCGCGAGCAGCACGCCTTCGGCGAACCCCGGCACCGAGCGCTCGCCGGGCTGGCCCGGATTGACGACGATCCGCCCGGGACGCGCGGCGCAGCCGCCGGCCACGCCCCACGCCGGGGTCTTCTGGTTGCCCATGCGCGTGGCCACCATCACTTTCTCGGCCAGGATGCGATAGTCGCGCACGATCCCCACGCCGCCCCGAAAACGCCCCGGACCGCCCGAATCGGGCTGGATGGCGTAGCGTTCGATGCGCATCGGATACGCGCCTTCGAGGAACTCGATCGGGTAATTCTTCTGCGTGCCGACGTAGATCACGTCCAGGCCGTCGGCATGAGGCCGGGCGCCCTGGCCCGCGCCGAGACCATCGGTGCAGAAGAAATGCTCGCCCGGCTTCGCGTCCAGCGCGTGGAAGATGACGATCACGTAGTCGGGCGAGCCCGCCGGCGTATTGCCCGGCGCGGCTTGCGCGAAGACCCCGAGCGCGGCGTTGGCGAACCGCCATAGCGTGTGCGCCCGCAGGCCGAGCGGCGCCGGGCGAATCGGCTGGAGAATGCTGCCGCTGCGCAGCCGTACTTCGCCGATCGGCCGGAAAGCACCGCTGTTCTGGTTCACCGTGCCGTCCAGGTTCACCAGGAAGCGGGAGAAGATCATGCGGCAGCAATCCGGGTGCATGAGGTAGTTGATCGGCCCGCGCGCCTGGTCGTCGCTGCCGGTGCAATCGACCAGCTCGACGCCCTCGGCACCGAACTCGACTTCGACCTCGACCCGATAGGGCTGGTCCGTGACGCAGTCGTTGTCGACGTAGTCGGCGAAGCGGTAGCGGCCGGGACGGACATGCGTGGCGATGCACGAGCGCACCGCGCGCTCGGAGCGCGCTTGCAGCGCATCGAAGGCCGCTTCGACCTGCGCCTTGCCATAGCGCTCGAACAGCTCCAGCAAGCGGCTCTGCCCCAGCCGCGAGGCCGCCATCATCGCGCGCGTGTCGCCTTCGAGCATGTCCGGGAAACGCGAATTGCGCAGGATGGTGCGATACAGCTCGTCGTTCAGGCGGCCGCGATCGACGATGCGCACCTGCGGCACGACCACGCCTTCCTGAAAGATATCGGTCGCCTGCGGCGAGATGCTGCCCGGGCGCACTCCGCCGACATCCCAGAAGTGGCCGAAGCACAGCGAATAGCCGACGATGTCCTCGCCGAGGAATGCCGGTGCGATGAAGCACATGTCGGGCGAATGCGAAATGGCGCCATGCAGGATGTAGGGATCGCTCGCCCAATAGACGTCGCCCGCGTGCATGCTCTGCGGCGGGTAGCGCTCGAAAATGGTTTCGAGCATGCCGGGGCCAGAGCGATCGTGCGTGGTGTAGAGGATGCGCGCCTTGCTGTCGGCGAGGCCCGAAAAGTGGTCGCCTTTCTCGCGGATGAACGGCGACATCGAGGTGCGCACCATGAGCGCTTCCATCTCGTCGCCGCACGCCTTGAGCGCGCCCTTGACGATCTCCACCACGATCGGGTCGACGCCGAGCGGCTTGGCTGCATCCACTAGCGCACCTCCATGAGGATGTTGCCGTAATCGTCCATGCGTGCCGCATGGCCAGGCAGCACGAGCACGGTGGAAAAGCGCTGCTCGACGATCGCTGGTCCAATGCAGTGCCAGCCCGGAGAAAGCTGGTCGAAATCGTAAATGGGTGTTTCGACCGAACCGTTGCCGCGGCCGAAGTACACGGGCCGCGACGATGCGCCGAGCGCGCTTTCCGGGCGCTGCGCTCGAGGGTGCAGCACGAGCTTCGGCAGACGGCCGTAGGCGGTCACGCCGATGTTGACCAGCTCGACCGCCAGCTCGCGCGAGGACCAGGCGTATTGACGCTCGTGCGCCTGGTGGAAGCGCGCCTTCAAGGTGTCGATGTCGGCATCAGTCAAGGGCGCGGCACGCTCGCCGGCCGCCTGCGCGTCATCGCTCAGGCGCACCGTGAGCTCGTAACCCTGGTGCACATAGCGCAAGCCGGCGGTGCGCACCAGCGTCGCGGTCGAGGGCTCTACGCCTTCGGCGCGAATCCAGGCCTGCGCGCGCGCTTCCAGCGCGGCAAGCGCGGCATTGAGCCTGCTCAAGTCGTGCTTGCTCCGCGCCTGCATGACCGTCTGGACGAAATCGGTCTTGAGATCGGTGGCGAGCAGCCCCAAGGTGGACAGCAGTCCCGCGCTCGCCGGCACGATCACCCTTGGGATGCCGAGCAGCTCGGCGAGCCGGCCGGCGTGCAGCGCGCCACCGCCGCCGCCGGCCACCAGCGCGAACTTGCGCGGATCGTAGCCGCGCTCGACCGAGACCGCGCGAATGGCGGCGGCCATGTTGTTGTTGAGCAGCTCGATCACGCCCTCGGCCGCCGCCTCGAGCGTGAGCCCCAACGGCTGGGCGACCTTCTTGGCGATGACCTGGCGCGCCAGCGAGACCTCGAGCGCGATTTCCCCGCCGAGCTGCGCCGGGGAGCGCCCGAGCACGAGGTTCGCGTCGGTCACGGTCGCTTCGCTGCCGCCGCGGCCATAGCAGGCGGGGCCGGGCTCGGCACCGGCGCTTTGCGGCCCGACGCTCAGGTTTCCGCTCGCGCCGACGCGCGCGATCGAGCCGCCGCCGGCGCCGATCGTGTGCACGTCCACCATGGGCACGTGCAGCGGCAGCGCGGAGATCTCGCCGCCGGCGCTGATCGCCGGCTGCCCGCCTTGCGACAGGCAGATGTCGGCCGACGTGCCGCCCACGTCGATCGATATGACATCGGGCTCGCCGGCGGCCTGTCCGACCAGGATCGCACCCACCACGGCCGCGGCCGGACCGGACAGCGCGGTATGAATCGGCTGGCTCGCCGCGGCGCGCGCGCTGTACATGCCGCCGTTCGACTTCATGATGCGTAGCGGCGCCGCAACCCCCATGGCCTCGAGCCGCGCTTCGAGGCGCTGGTGATACCCGGCGACCTTGGGCAGCACATAGGCATTCAACACCGTGGCGGTGGTGCGCTCGTATTCGCGAAATACCGGCAGCACTTCGGCCGAGAGCGAGCACGGCACGCCGGGCAGCGCCTCGCTCGCCAGTGTCTTCACGCGCTGCTCCGACTGGGCGTTGGCGTAAGAATGGAGCAGGCATACCGCGAGCGATTCCACCCCGTCCGCGCGCAGCGCCGCCAAGGCCCGCCGGCAGCCTTCCTCGTCCAGCGCTTGCGCCACCGAGCCATCGGGATTCAAGCGCTCGCCCACTTCCTGGATGCGCCGCGGCGGCACCAGCCGCTCGGGCCGCACCCAGGTGTAGGGATAGGCATCCTTGGCGATGTCGTGGCGACCGATGTGCAACACGTAGCGGCAGCCTTCGGTCGTGATGAGGCCGACCACGGCGCCCTTGCGCTCGAGGATCGCGTTGGTGGCGACGGTGGTGCCATGAAACACCCCGTCGATATCGCTCGCCGCGATGCCCGCTTGCTTCAGCACGCGCCGGATGTCCGCGGCAAAAGCTTCGGACTGGTCGGCCGGCGTGGTCGGCACCTTGACTTGCCAGATGCGCCCGTCGGTGCGATTGGCGAGCGTGATGTCGGTGAAGGTGCCACCGATGTCCACGGCGATGGCGTAGCCGGTATCGACGTGGCTCATAGCTGCTCCACCAGCTCGGCCGCGGGTTGCAGCTCGCCGCGCTCGATGCGCTGCACCAGCGCGGTCACGGCGGCGTGGGTCGGCGCCGCGATGCCGGCCTCCTCGCCCTTGGCGGCAACGAAGCCGTTCATGAATTCGATCTCGGTGCGCCGGCCCTTGGCGAGGTCCTGCGCCGTGCCCGAGCGGCCTTCGCCGGTGCGGCGCTTGGTGGCTGCCAGCATGGCGGCTTCGACTTGGGCGAACGCGCCGGGCTCGCCCTGTGCCGCGGCGAGCCAACGTTCGGCTTCCATGCCCCGAATGTTCTCCAGCTCGAAACCCAAAGCGATGCCGATGCGAATCGCCTCGGCCGCGAGCTTCACTTGAATCCGGCGGCTCGGCGCCCATTCGGTCATCGCATTCAAGCTCATCCCCAGCACGCCGCACAGCCCGGTGGTCATGGTATTGGCGACGAGCTTCGACCAGCGTTCGCCCCATAGATTGGTGGTGACCTTGGCGCTATCCACGCACCGCAGTAGCGCGGCGATGGCCTGCGCGCGCTCGGTCGCCAAGCCGGTCATCTCGCCCACGCGAAATACCGTGTAGCCCGCGCCGCCCGGCAGTTGCGTGCGTACGATATGTCCGGGTGCGACCGCTTCCACCGCGATCATGCTGGCGATGCAGCCGAGCGTTCGGCCCCAGCCCACGATGCCGGCGACCTGTTCCTCCACCAGGCTGTTCTGCATCGTGACCACGACACCGGTAGGCGCAAGATAGGGCTTGATCAATGCGCTCGCCCAGGCCGTGTCGTAGAGCTTCATGCAGATGAATGCAAGATCGATCGGCCGCGCCGCCAATCGCTGCGCTTCGGTGATGTGCAGGGCGGCGACCCGCACCCGGCGCTCGCCTTCGGTGCCGCCGAGCAGCATGCCTTCGCGCTTGATACGCTCGATATGCTCGGGCCAGGGATCGATCAAGGTGACATCGTGGCCGGCGTTCGCGATGCCCGCGCCGACATAGCCGCCGACCGCACCGGCGCCGACAAACGCGATCCGCCTGCCGATCGCCATCACGACATGCGCTCGGCTGCGCCGCGCACGCCGTTCGCCGCGGGCGCGTCGAGCTCGAAGAAGCGAGCGATTTCGCGCGCGAGCCGCTGCGGCTGATCGTATTGCACCATATGCCCCGCCCCGGCGATCTCGGTCTCCGACCAGCGGCCGAAACACGCCTTGCGGCGCGCGAAGTCCTCGGGATGCTCGACGCAATGCCTGGTGAAATGCGAAGCCTCGCCCCAGACGTAGCGCACCTCCGCCGTGATCTTGCGCCAATACGCCATCGCTTGCGGCACGCTCACCGGCACGCCTTCCTTTTCGCGCGGAAAAAACGCGCTCGCCAGGCGCCACTTGCCGTCGTCGCCGCGCTGCGCCCATTCGCGAGCGAGGAAGCGCGCGCGCTCAAGCGTGAGCCGCGGGTTGTTTCGGTCCAGGCTGGCCGCGACCTGGTCGAGCGTTTCATAGCCTTTCGCCCCCCGGCGTTCGCGCTGCTCGCCGAGCCAGGCTGCACACGTGGCGATGCCTTGATCGAGATCCCCGCTCGCGAAGCTAAAGCCGAGCCCTTCGACGCTCATCAGGCGGCGCACCCGCTCGGGGCGCGCGCCCGCGTACAGGCAGGCGACGTTGCCGCCGCGGCTGTGGCCGACGATGTCGGCTGCTTCCCCTGGCGAAAGCGCTTCGAGCAGCACATCGAGATCCGCGACGTAATCCGGAAACCAGTGGCAATACGCCAGCTCGGAGCGGCCCGCGCCGCACCAGTCGGGCGCGACGCAGTACCTGCCGGCGGGCAACGCATCGACGACGAACTGGAACGAGGCCGACGTATCCATCGCGCCGTGCAGGAAGAAGAGCGCGGGCGCAGCTTCCTCGCCCCAGGTGCGCAGATGATACTTGCGGCCGCGCACCGGCATGAACAGCGACTTGCTCGGTGTCATGGGTTTCGCCGTCACCGTCCTTTGTATTGCGGTTTGCGTTTCTCCTTGAACGCGCGGCGACCTTCGGCGATGTCCTCGGTCTCGCGAATCACGCCGGAGACGAACGCTTCAAAGTCCAGCCCGTGCGACAAGGGCATGTCGAGCCCCAAGCTCGCCAGCCGCTTCACCGCGCGCACGGCGAGCTGTCCGTTCTCGGCGATGTCGGCCGCGATCGTGCGCGCGAGCGGCATCAGCTCGGGCAGCGGCACGATCTCGCTCACCAGGCCGCTGCGGTAGGCGTCCTGCGCCGACATCGGCTTGCCGGTGAGCAACATGCGCATCGCATCCGAGCGCCCGATCAGCCGCGGCAGGCGCTGCGTGCCGCCGGCGCCGGGGATGCCCGCGATGCGCACCTCCGAGAGCGCGAAGCGTGCGCTGTCCGCCGCCAGCCGAATGTCGCACGCGAGCGCGATCTCCAAACCGCCGCCGTAGGCGAGCCCGTTGACGGCCGCGATCAGCGGCTTGTCGGTTGCGAGCCCTGCCACCAGCGCATCGGCGCCGCCGCGCCAGAACACGCCGTGCGCGACACCCTCGGCGTTCGGCCGCGGCCCCTTGATGTCCTGGCCGGCGCAGAACGCCCGCTCGCCCGCGCCTGTGATGATCGCGACCCAGACCTCGTCGTCGCTTCGGATCCGCGCCCATGCCGCCTGCAATTCGCGCCGCATGTCCATGTCGTAGGCATTGTGCACCTCGGGCCGAGCGAGGGTGACGGTGGCGACATGGTCTTCAAGGCTGAATTCGACCGCCATAGCTCAAGCTCCTCCGCTGGCGGCGCGTGGGTCTTCCACGCGGCCTGTTGGGATGAACGCACGCGTGTCGCTGCCGGCCACGCGCGCAGGGTAGAAGTCCTGCACCCGGCGCGTCGGACTTTCCACGTCTCGCGCAGCGCGGGTTGCAGTCAGGCCGATGCCATCGGCAGATGCGGCAACCCATTGAGCTGCGGGGGACGCTTCGGATGAGCGAACGCGGGTCGGCAGCCGGAGGCCGCGCCCCTCGCCTTTGCCTGCGCCCGCGCTCACTTGAGCACGCCTTGTTGCGCGAGCCGCTCGACCTCTTCGACCGGCATGCCGAGGAGCGACGTGCAGATGTCCAGCGTGTGCTCGCCCAAGCGCGGCGCCGCACGCAGTGGCCCCACCAGGGCGTCGGAAAATCGGAACGCCTCGCTGTTGTAGATCGTCTCCCCCATCTCCGGGTGCTCCAGGCGAATCCAGTGCTTGCGATGCGCGAGCTGCTCGTCGCGATGCAGGACATCGTGTGCATCGCGCACCGCGCCGCAGGGCACGGCGCGCGCTTGCAGCGCGCGCATGAGCTGGTCGCTATCCCAGGCTCGGGTCGATGCGCCGATCAGCTCGTCGAGCTGACCGCGCTCGTGCAAGCGGCCGAGGGGCGAGCGCCAGCGCGGCTGCCCGAGTACCTCGGGCGCGCCGAGCACCTCGATCAGTGCCTGCCATTGCGCATCGGTCTCCACGCCGATGGCGATCCAGCGGTCGTTGCCCTTGCAAGGATAGACGCCGTGCGGCGCGAAGCACTCGTGCGCGTTGCCCGAGCGCGTCTGCGTGTGCCCGTTGACGGCGGCGTCGAGCAGCGCCGGCCCGAGCAGTGCCAGCGTCGGCTCGGTTTGCGCCAGATCGATGAACTGGCCCTGGCCGGTGCGTTTGCGATGAATCAGCGCCGCCACGAGGACGAAGGCCGCATGGCAGGGATTGGGAATGTGGTCCGGATAATTGGTGCCGGTCCCCGCGGGCACGCGATCGGGCAGCCCCGTGAGGAATTGCAGCCCCGTGAGCGCGGTCATGGTCATGCCGTAGCCGATGTAGTCCTTCTCCGGCCCGCTCGCGCCTTGCATGGACATCGAGATGAACACGATGTCTGGCTTGAGCGCAACGATATCGGCATACCCCACGCCCCAGCGATCCATGACGCCGGGCGCGAAGTTGTTGCACACGATATCGCTCTTGGCGATCAGCGCGCGCGCGATATCGCGCCCGCGCGGCTCCTTCATGTTGATGGTGATGCTGCGCTTGGTGGCGTTGCGGTCGGCGAAGTAGCCGCTGCGATTCACGCCCGGCTTGCCGTCCTTGAACGGGCGGCTCGTGCGCAGCAGGTCCGGATAGACCGAGCTTTCGATCTTGATCACCTCGGCGCCGAGATCGGCGAGCATCTTGGTGGTGTAGGAACCGGCGCCGATCCAACTGAAATCGGCGATTCGTACTCCGCTCAACAATTGCCTGGATGCGGCCATGATCAAACCACCCCCATGCCGGCGAGCGCCTTGAGATCGTCGGCACCGACCCCCAAGCGCGCGAGCACTTCGCTCGTGTGCTCGCCGAGCCGCGGGGGACCGGCGCGTAAGCGCCACGGCGTCTGCGTCAGCTTGTAGGGCGCACCGGGCATGGTGAGCGTGCGTCCGGATGCCGCGTGCGGCACCTGCACGAAGTACTCGCGGGCGAGCAGCTGGCGATTTTGCAGCACCTGCGCCGGGGTGCACACCGGGCAGATCGGCATGCGATGGCGCTGCCCCGCCTGGTAGAGATATTCGCTGCTATGCGCCGCGGCGAAGGGCGTGAACATCTCGCCGAAGCGTTGTTTCGCCTCCGCGCTCGCAAGATAGTCCTGCTCCGCCCACTGCGGCTCGCGCAGCGCCTCTGCGCCGGGGACCCGCTCTTCGATGAGCCAGGCGACCGTGTTGTTCCAGAAGCGGTTCGATGCGATGCCGGCCGCCATGAGGTAGATGTAGCCGTCGGCGGTTGCGAACACCCCGGTGCCCGCCTGGCGCTGTTCGCCGCCGAAGCGCTTGCGTATCGTTCCCTCGAGCTCCAGCATCTGGGCTGAATTCTCCAGCGCGAGGGTGACGCACTGTTGCGCGGAAACATCGACGTGTTGGCCCGGCGCGCCCGAGAGCACGCTGTAATACGCCGAGATCGAAGCGACCGCCGCGAACAGGCTGGCGGCATAAACGGCCTGGTTGCCGTAGACGCGGATGGGGGGCGTGTCGGCATAGCCGCCGAGATAGAGCAGTCCGCCAAGCGCGAGCAAAGTGAGATCGGAATACGCGTAATGGGCGTAAGGCCCATCCTGGCCGAAGGCGCTGATGCTGGTCAGCACGAGCTTGGTATTCACTTTCGCCAGCGCCGCGTAGCCGATGCCGAGCTGATCGAGCGCGCCGGGACGTTCGCTCTCGACCACGATGTCCGCCTGGACGGCAAGGGAGTGAAAGAGCCGCCTCCCCGCCTCGGTGCCGATATCGAGCGTGACGCTCTTCTTGCCCGCGTTGTGATAGGCGAAGGCGAGGCTCGTCTCGACGCCGGGCTGGTCGTCGATGAAAGGGGCTTCCCGGCGCTGGCGGCTGCCGCGCGGATGCTCTACCACGACCACCTCGGCGCCGAGATCGGCGTAGAGCTTGCCGAAGTACGGCGTAAAGTCGCCGGCCAGCTCGACGACGCGCACGCCGTCGAGCGCGGCCGGCGGGCACGCGTCCTCAGGGGTTGGCTTCGGCGTCGCGCTCATCGAATGCATCAATCGGTCCGGCTCGCTCCGGCCGACTTCACGATCGCGGCGAACTTGCGCAGCTCTTGCTGAATCAGCGCTGCGAACTGCTCGGAGGTCGAGGTCTCGGGCGCGACACCGGCGGCGAGCATGGTCTTGCGCACCCCTGGCGTGGCGACGGCTTGCACCATTGCGGCGTTGAGACGGCTGGCGACCTCGGCCGGCGTGCCCGCCGGCGCCATGAGACCGAAGAAGGTCGCGACATCGAAGCCCTTCAGCCCGCTTTCGTCCATGGTGGGAAGCTCGGGCATCAGCACCCAGCGCGACTGGGTGGTGACCGCGATGGCGCGCACCCGACCCGACTGGATGAACGGATTGGCGGAGGCGATGCCGCCGAAATACACGTCGACCTGGCCGCCGGCGAGATCCGTCAGGGGCTGGGTGCCGCCCTTGTACGGAATATGCGCCATCCTGGTGCGCGTCATGGTCTGGAACAACACCGCCGCAAGATAAGGCGGCGCACCCGTGCCCGCGGAGGCGTAGTTGAGCGCGCCGGGACGCGACTTGGCGAGCGCGATGAACTCCTTCACCGTGCGCGCGGGCACAGCCGGGTGCACCAGCAACACGAATCCGCCGCGGGCCGCAAGCGATACCGGCGCGAAGTCCTTGACGATGTCGTACGTCAGATCGGGGTAGATGCTGGGCGCGATGGTGACCGCGCCGGCGGCCATCAGCACGGTGTAGCCGTCCGGCGCCGCCCTGGCGACCATCTCCGTGCCGATGTTCCCGCTCGCGCCGCCCCGGTTCTCGACCACCACTGGCTGGCCCAGCAGCTCGGACAGGCGCTGCGCGATCGGCCGCGCGACAATGTCGTTGGTGCCGCCCGGGGGATAGGCGACGATCATGCGTACGGCCTTCGCCGGATACGCCTGCGCCACCGCGTCCGTCGGCGACGACAGCGCAGCCAGCGCCGCGGTCAACGAGCATGCGAGCGGACGGAACATAGGCATCGCTACTCGAACTTCGCGCCCGACACTTTCACGATTTGCGCGAACTTCCTGATCTCGTCTTTGATATGCGCGCCGAACTGCTCCGGCGTGGACGACTGCGGCTCGAAGCCCACCGCGAGCAGCGTGTCGCGCACTTCGGCAGCGGCGACCGCTTTGAGCGTGGCGGCGTTGAGCTTCGCTATGATGTCGGCCGCCGTGCCGGCTGGGGCCATCACGCCGAACCAGGTCGAGATGTCGAAGCCGCGCAAGCCGCTTTCATCCAGCGTCGGCAGGCTGGGAAGCGCGGAGGAGCGCTTCTTGCTCGTCACGCCGAGCGCACGCAAGCGCCCCGATTTCACGTGCGGGACAGCCGATGCGATGCCGCCGAAATACAAGTCCACCTCGCCGCCGATGAGTGCGGCGAGTGCCGGCGTGGCGCCCTTGTAGGGCACGTGCACCATGCTGACCTTGGTCATGGAGCGAAACAGCTCCGCCGACAGGTGCGGCGGTGCGCCGAGCCCCGCCGAGGCGAAATTGAGCATGCCCGCGCGAGAGCGTGCCAGGCTGATCAGCTCCTTGACGCTTCTCGCCGGCACCGCCGGATGAACGAGCAGCACGAAGGTGCTGACCGCGGTCATGGAGATCGGGGCGAGATCGCGTACCACGTCGTAGCCGAGCTTGGGGTAGATGCTGGGCGCGATGGTCATGGCACCGGCAGCCATGAGCAGCGTGTAGCCATCGGGCGCTGCCTTGGCGACGAACTCGGTGCCGATATTGCCGCCCGCGCCCGAGCGGTTCTCGATCACCACCGAGCCGCCGATCAGCTCGCCCAGCCGGTGGCCGACGGTGCGCCCGACGATGTCGTTCGGGCCGCCCGGCGGGTACGAGACGATCATGCGAATCGGCTTGGCGGGATACGGCTGGGAGAGCGCGTACGCGCTCCAGCCGAGCAACACGATACCCATCCAGCGCCAGAACAGCGCGCGAAAGCTGCATTGAATTCGCATGTCAGCGTCGACTCGGTGAGGAAAGGACGTGCGCCGCGCGGGGCGCGCCCAGGTTCTGCTGCGCCGCTGTGCAAGTCACCCTGCGCTCATCATAGCGGTACTCGACCCGCCCTGGACACCACGATCGCACTATCTGCTATGCCTGCGGTGCATACGACCGGCCAAGTGCTGCCGCCGCGCCGCGATCAAGCCGCCAACCGGATCGTCTTGCCCGTGCGCGCCGATTCCTCGATCGCCAGCGTGATCTCCAGGGTCTGGCGCGCTTCGCGCGCGGTGGCCATGGGACACGCCCGGTTGCGCGCGAGGTGGTCGAGCCAGACGCGCGACTCGTCGGCGACGGGCCCCCAATAGTCCCCCAGGTGCCAGTTCCCGGGCGTCGACGAGGACAGGAAGGCGGTCTGGAATTCCAGTCCGGGAATATAGGCGTGGGGGATGCCCTTGTTGGTGATGAGCAGCTCGTCGGTGTGGTCGTCGTTCAGGATCAGCGCGCCCTCGGACCCGAACACTTCGATGCGCACCCCCATGCCGAGCTGGGGCGCGTGCGCCGGCAACGCGAAATAGACCCCGAGGTTCACCACGGCGCCGTCTTCATAGGTGATGAGCGCGAAGGTGGCGTCGTTCACGTCGAAGCCTGCGGCGCGAAACACGCTGCCGTGGCCTCGGGCGCTCACTTCGCGCGGCCGAATGCCTTCGAGAAACCACCCGGCCACGTCGACCCAGTACGTCAGCACGTCCACCACCGGGGTCGCCGTGGCGGAGCGTTTCAGAATCTCGATGCCCTGCGCGCGCGTATTGCACGCGCGCCCGGTAAGCGCCGTGATCTCGCCGAGGCGCCCTGCGAGAATCTGATCCTTGGCGGAGAGATAACGCCGCTTGAAGCGCTGCGCATAACCCACCCGGATCGGGGTACCGGTACTCTCCGCCTTGGCGATGATCTTGTCCGCGTCGGCAAGCGTAAGGGCGATCGGCTTTTCCACCAGCACCGGCTTGCCGAGCTCGAGCGCGCGGATGACCGGCGCGACGTGCTCGTGCTCGCTGGTCGAGACGATGACCGCGTTGACCCGCGGATGCGCGATCACCTCGTCGTTGTCGCCGGAAGCGAAGTGCGCGCCGCTCGCCTCCGCGAGCCGCTGTGCGCGGTCGCGATCGATGTCCGACACGGCGAGGAACTTGACCGCCGGATGCGCCGCCGCCAGCCGCGCCCTGAGCGAGCCGATGCGCCCCGAGCCAACGACCGCAACACCGAGCTCACGAGTTTCCAAGGACGACTCCGACTTGTTCGACGACTGTTATCGCCAGCTCTCGGCTAACGGAAGGAAAGTCTTCCATCCCAAACGACGACAATGCTCCTGGATCGATGCATGCAGGGGCATGACCAAATGTTCCCCATTGTTCTTGCGGCGAGACAGACCGACATCGCCGATCCTCGGGAGATCAGTCTGGTGGTTCGTAATCGGGCCGACCTCGTCAGGTACGAAGTCGTCGGGATTGAAGGCGAGGCTAACTGGCTCCGCGGGCTTGTCCATCTGCCGATTATCGCAGATCGTCTGCGCAGATTTCTCGCCGTTCAACGAGTGTTCGATGGCGAGGACGTCCGTCGCCGAGCTACTCGACCTTGATCTGCCCCGCCTTCACCACCTTGGTCCACATGGCGATTTCGCGCGCGATGGCCTCGGCCAATCCCTGTGGGCTCGTGTGCGCGGGCTCCAGGCCGTAGCCTCGCAGCCGCTCGACGACATCGGGCTGCTCCAGGATGCGCCCGAGCACCGCATTGAGCCGGGACACGATCGGCTGCGGTGTGCCCGCGGGCGCACCCATGCTGTAGGGAAACAGCGCCGAGAAGCCCGGCACCGCCTCCGCCACCGCGGGCAGCTCCGGCATGGTGGGCAGCCTTCGTTCGCCCGAGTGGCCGAGCGCCAGCAGGCGCCCGGCCTTGATGTGCGGAAACACCGCCGCGCCGGGCGCGAAATAAAGCTGGATCTGGCCGCCAACCAGGTTGGCGATGGCGGCACCGATGCCCTTGTACGGCACGTGCGTCAGCTCGATGCCCGTCATCTGTTGCAGGTACTCGGTCGCGAGATGGGTCGAGCTGCCCACACCGGCCGAGCCGTAGTTGATGCTCCTGGGCTTGGCGCGCGCCGCTTCGATGAGCTGGCCGAGGCCCGTCACCTTGAGCGACGGATGGGCCGTGAGAAAAAGCGGTCCGGCCGCGATCATGGCAATCGGCGCGAAGCTCTTGATGGGATCGTACGGCAGCTTGTAGAGCGTTGCGCTGGCCGCGAAGGCACCCGACATCATCAGGAGCGTGTGGCCGTCGGGCTCGGCCCGGGCCACGATCGCCGTGCCGATGGTTCCGCCCGCGCCGCCGCGGTTATCGACGATGAACTGTTGGCCGAGCTCCTCCGTCAGCCGCCCTGCCAGCATGCGCGCGACCGTATCGACGCTGCCGCCCGGTGCAAGCGGCACCAGCACGCGCACCGGGCGCTGCGGCCACTTGCCGCTCTGGGCGAACGGCGTTGCAGCGAGCAGGGCGAGCACACAGGCCAACGCGAGACGCAAGCGCCGGTCAAGTGCCGATACCGGCATGGGCGTTCCCATGGCGAAAGTCATGCCTCGGCCGATCGTTCGAGCTCGGCGAGGATGTCCGCGCGATGCTCGTCGAGCGCCGGGATCGCGCGCAAGCGCGTCGTCACCGCTTCGTCGACCTTGACCGGCACGCCCCAGGTCTCGATCTCGCGGCCGTTGGGAAGCCGGGTGGGCGCGGCCATCTGGCGCGCGCGTACCTGCTCGTCGGCAGCCACCGCCGCCATGTCGCGCACGTGCGCAGCCGGCACGCCGGCTGCGGCGAGCTGGGCTTCCCACTGGGCCGCGGAGCGTTGCTCCAGGTAGCGCTGCAGCAGCGGGCGGAGCGCGTCGCGGTTGCCTACCCGCAACGGATTGCTCGCGAAGCGCGGGTCGGTCGCCAGCTCGGCCGCACCGAGCACCGTGCAAAAGCGCTGCCACTGGTGCTCGTTGCTCACTTGTAGCAGGCAGTACTCGCCGTCGCCGGTCTTGAATGCGCCCAGCGGATAGATGCCCATGGTCTCGGAACCCATCCGCACCGGCAACGACAAGCCGACCAAAGCACCTTGCAGATACGCATGCATGAATCCGAGCGCGGATTCCATCAACGAGACTTCGAGCAGCAGCCCCTTGCCTGTCTTCGCCACCGTGTGCAGCCCGGCGACGATCGTTCCCCAGGCGAGATACGCCGTTGCGATATCGATCGGCGAGCCGCCGCATCGCACCGGCGGACGATCGTTCTCTCCGGTGATCCCCATCATGCCGATGTATGCCTGGATCATCGAGTCATAGGCCGGCGCGCCGGCGCGCGGGCCCGTGCGGCCGTAGCCGGTGACCGATACCCAAACGAGCTTGGGATGCCGATCGCGTAGATCGCGCCAGCCGACACCGAGCTTTTCCAGCGTCCCCGGCCGGTAGTTCTCGATCATCACGTCGGCCCGGGCGAGCAGGCGCTGCAGCAGCTGCCTGCCTTCGGCGGTCTTGAAATCGACTACGATGCTGCGCTTGCCGCGGTTGCAGCTCACGAAGTACACGCTCTGGCCGTCGACGAACGGCGGCCACTGGCGCATTTCGTCGCCGCCCGGCGGTTCCACCTTGATCACGTCCGCCCCCATCTCGGCGGCGAGCATGGTCGCTACCGGACCGGCGATATTGCGCGTGCAATCGAGAATGCGCACGCCTTGCAGCAACGACGATAGCTCCATCTAAACGCGCCTCTCACTCCGCGTGCGCCCGCAGGCAGGGTCGTGGCCGATGTTAGGAGGCGTACACGAAGCTGTAAAGCACAAGCCCACGAGGTGGTCTTGGGCTCGCCGCTCGAGCTGCTTGGCTGTCGCATTGACCCTGCGGTATCGCGTTGGTATCGTCGCTGTCGTAAGCGGGGGTCGGTCTTCCACGTTGCAGCATAGATGATGCACCAGCGGGTCTGTTGCAACGTGAAAGACCTGACCCCAATGCCACCGCTGCCATGACCGACCTGTCGCTCTTCCCTCGTCTCTTCAGCCCGTTCGCCTTGGGGCGCACGCGGCTGCGCAATCGCATCGTGCACGCTTCGATGAATACGCACATGGCGGAGAAGACGCGCGTGACCGAGCGTCTCATCAACTACCACGCCGAGCGTGCCCGCGGCGGCGCGGCGCTCATCGTGACTGAGCCGATCAGCATGGCGCGCCATCAGAACGTATCCTATCGGGCACGCGCCTGGAACGACGACAACCTCGATGACTTGAAGCGCTGGGCGCAAGCCGTGGAACCGCACGATTGCCGCCTGCTCGGCCAGATCCAGGATCCCGGACGTGGCCGCCACAATGCAGGCATCGGCGCCTACGCGATCGGGCCCTCGGCGCTGGCGGACGATCTCAGTTGGACGGTGCCGCACGCGCTCAGCGCAGCCGAGATCCGGGCGATGATCGAGGACTTCGCCGAGTCCGCGGCGCGATTGCAGCGTTGCGGCTTCAGCGGCGTGGAGATTTCGAGCGGCCATGGCCACCTCTTTCATCAGTTCCTGTCGCCGTGGTCGAACGCGCGCGAGGACGACTACGGCGGCGACGTGAACGGGCGCACCCGCATCGTCAAGGAGCTGATCGCGGCGCTGCGCTCTGCCTGCGGGCCGGCCTTCCTGCTTGGCCTCAAGCTCCCCGGTAACGACTGGGTGAAAGGCGGCATCGATCCGGCCGAAGCCGCCGCGATCGCCTCGCACCTCACCGCGGCGCAGCCGCTCGACTACGTCTGCTTCGCGCAAGGCACGCACGGCATCGCGCTCGAACGCCATCTGCCGGACGCGCATGTCGGGCCGCTGCCTTATCTCGAACTGATCCGCGCGCTGCGCCCCGCGCTCAACGGCGTGCCGCTGGTGGCGCTAGGAAAGATCGGCACGCCGCAGGAAGCCGAAGCCATCCTTGCCGCGGCCGATGCCGAGCTGGTCGGGCTCGGCCGCCCGCTGCTCGCCGATGCCGCGTGGCCGCTCAAGACCCGAGAGGGGCGCACGCGCGAAATTCGACAGTGCGTCTACTGCAACATCTGTTGGGATGAGATCAACACGCACCTGCGGCCCATGGCGTGCGTCAACAATCCTTGTGCCGGCGATGCCGATGAAGCCGATTGGTGGCCCGCGCGGGCCGCATCGCGCCGGCGCGTCGTGGTCGTCGGTGCCGGAGTGGCGGGCATGGAAGCCGCCTGGATCGCCGCGGCACGCGGACACGACGTCACCGTGCTCAGCGCCTCCTCCGAGGCCGGCGGAAAGCTTAGACTTCATTGGCAGCTCCCCGGCAGCGAGCCCTTGAAGCGCATCACCGAGTACCAGCAGGTTGCCGCGGCGAAAGCGGGTGTCGGCTGCGAGTTGGGGATCCGCGCTCAGGCGACCGACGTGATCGGTCTCAAGCCCGATGCGGTCGTGCTCGCATGCGGCTCGACGATGCTGGCGCCGCCCGGCGTGCCGCATCCGGGCGCCGCGCACGTCAGCGTGCCGGACCTGCGCCAAGCCGTCGGCGAGCTGCTCTGCACGACGGGAAAGCGATCGGGAACGGCAGTGCTGTTCGATATGGATCATACCGAAGGCACTTACGCCGCCGCCGAGCTGATGCGACTGCGGTTCGATCGGGTCGTCATCATCACACCGCGCGAATACATCGCGCAGAAGACCTCGATGGTGGTCCGCCAGGGAATACTGCGCCGCTTCCAGGAGCTTCGCATCGAGGTCGTTCCGCTGGCTTCGCCCATGTGGAGCGAAAGCCTCGGCAAGGCAACCGTGGTGTACGCGAACATCTACAGCGGCGAGCCCGTGATCATCCGGGATGTCGCCTGCTTCACCTACGCAACGCCGCGCGTTCCCGATCTAAGCTTGTACGAGCCCTTGCGCGCGGCCGGCATCGAAGTCCACCGCGCCGGCGATTGCGAGCTGCCGCGCGGGCTGCTGGCCGCGACCGCGGGCGGTCATGCGATCGGCATCGCGGTTTGATTTCCGGCGGCGCCGCGCCTTCCGCTTTCGCGCCTGCAAAGCGGAAGCTTACGCGTCATGTGCAGGCGACCTAGGCCTGCGGAATGTCCTCGTGAATGCAGAGGTAGTTCCCCTCGGTGTCCTTGAACCATGCGGCCTTCTCGGCGCCGAGCACGCAGACGTGGTTCACCGTCTTCAGCCCCGGGAAGTCGTAGTCTTCGAACACCACGCCCGCACGTTGCAGCTCCTCGATGCTGGCGGTGATGTCGTCCACGCGGAAGCTGACCGCGGTATGGTCGGCCTTGGTGCCTTCCGGCTTCGGAAACAGTGCGAGCGTGCTGCCACCGAGCACGTAGACGAACTTGCCGTCAGGCCGAAAGCCGCCGGGTTTCAAACCCAGGCATCCCTCGTAGAAGGCGCGGGCACGGTCTACGTCCTTGACCGGCAGCATCGTTGTGATCGCAGCATTGGTCAACATGGGAGGCCCTTTCGCTCAATCCTGCTCCGCCGCAGCGACATGACATCAACCAAAGCGTCCGGCCCGTCGTCAACCAGTCCGGCGCCCACTCCGGGCGACAGCTACATCACATCCCCAAGCCAGTCCAGCCCGTAGCTCCAGCTTATGCTCTCCGTTGCATTAGCGCCAGTGCGCGCCATGGTCGTGGGGACCGCGATGACGCGTAACGGTCGCGTCGAGCAGCGGCCCGCGCGCGCAGTGCGATGGGAACCTAACGGCATTGCCGGTGGGTCTTCCGCTCGAACAGCGGCGTTCAAGTAAGCCGCTACCCGGCCACCTGCCAGCCACCGAAGGCCTTCGCCTGGCCCCAGCGCCGCTGCCTGCGCACTGCCCACCCACCACTTCATGATCATCTTCAGCGTGACACGACTCTGCGCCGCTTGCCTGCGCCTCCCGTCAATGCGCGGTCAGACCGCCATCGACCACCAGGTCCGCCGCGGTCATGAAGGGACAATCGTCGGACGCGAGAAACACGATCGCATTCGCGATCTCCCAGGGTTGCGCGAGCCGCTTGAAGGGTGTCTCGTCCTGGATTGCACGGCGCGCCGCTTCGAAGCGCTGGGAATCGGATTGTTTTCCCAGCCGCCACGCCTGCGCGCTCCAGATGTTGGTATCGACGCCGCCCGGGAGCACGGCATTGATGCGAATCGGCGGCTCCATCTGAGCGCATTCCAGCGCCGCGGTCTTGGTCAGGGAGCGCACTGCGGCCTTACTCGCGGCGATGGCGCCAGCCAGGGCTCGCCCGACCAGGGCTGAGGTCGAGCTGACATTCACGATCGCTCCGCCGCGGCCTTTCATGACGCGAATGCCGTGCTTCAAGCCCAGGAAAACGCCCTCGACGTTCACCGCCATGACCCAGCGGAAATCCTCGAGCTCCGTCTCCGCAATCCTGCCGCCCAGCGTCACGCCGGCGTTGTTGACCAACACATCGAGCCTGCCGTGACGGTCGATCACGCGCTCCAGGGTGCCGGTCCACATGGTCTCGTCCGCCACGTCGAGTACCAGGAATGACGCCTCGCCGCCGGAGGAGACGATTTCCTCGACTACCGCGCTGCCCTTGTCTTCGTCCAGCCCGGTCACCAGCGTACAAGCACCTTCGCGCGCGAACCGTAACGCCGTGTGTCTACCGATCCCGGAAGTCGCGCCCGTGATCAGTACGACCTTGCCGTCGAACTTCCGCATTGGGCTTCTCCCCGCTGGATTCCTGGCTCCCTGACGAGCCCGCCTCGGCATTCTGTGTCCTCCATGCTTGCGCGATTTCGGCTATGGAATGCCCGTCGAGCTGGTCGAGAATGACGGATTCTATCGCCGCCTCGAATTCATTGAACACGCGGTATACGCCCATCGCCTCGCGGGGAACGCGGCCGCGCGGCCCGGAGATCTCCCTTGGAAGAATGCCGGTTTCGCCGACCGCTTCGTGCACGTGGCGCAATGTGATGGTTTCCGCGGGACGCGCGAGCTGCACGCCGCCCCCGACGCCGCGGTACGACACCAACAGTCTTGCTTTCACCAGCGCCGCGACGAACTGCCGCACGCGGGAGGGGTGATCCCCGGTGACCGCCGCGATCTCGTCCGTCGGGACGATTGCGTTTGGCCTGCTCGCGAGGTAGGAAAGGATGAGGGTCGAGGAGAAGAGCTTGAGCGATTGTGCCATTCGGAAGAATGCTAGCGCCGGGCTCCGGCGAGGGTCAATGTTAGCGAATGAAGTTCACTGCGCCGAGCGGCGCGCTGGCCATCAGCGATTTCGACGCTGCCAGCGGCGCAGCGCCGGCAACGCATAGCTGACCACGACCACGAACGCTGCGGCACCCAACAGCGCCGCGGAAAGCGGCCGGGTGACGAAAACCGAGGCCTTGCCATAACCAATGGCCAGACCCTCCAGGATCGAGGTCTCGAGTAGCGTGCCGAGCACGAATCCGAGCAGCAGTGGCGCCGGATCGAGGTCCGCCTTGCGCATCGCCCAGCCGATGCAGCCAAACACCATCATGACGGCGACATCGAGCAAACTGTTGTTGATGCTGAAGGCTCCGACCACGCAGAACGCCATGATCAACGCCGATAGCAGGCCAACCGGTATGCGCAGGAGCTGAATGAATATCCACACGAGAGGAACGTTGAGCACGAGAAGGATCAGATTGCCGATGAACATGCTCGTGATCACGCCCCAGAACAACTGCGGGTTCTCCGTGACCAAGCGCGGTCCCGGCGTGATGCCATGGATCATCAGCGCGCCCAGGATTACGCCCATGATGACGTTGGAGGGGATCCCCAACGTGAGCAGCGGCACGAACCCGGCCTGGGCGGCGGCGTTGTTCGCGGCCTCGGGTCCGGCCACCCCTTCGATCGCGCCGCGCCCGAACCTCTCGGGCTGGCTCGACAGCTTCTTCTCCATAACGTAGGAAGCGAACGATGCGACCATCGAGCCGCCGCCCGGCAACAAGCCGAGGAGGAATCCGAGCGGCGTGCCCCGACCGATGGCCGGCGCGCTACGGCGCCATTCCTCGCGCGAGGGCAGCAGATCAACGACGCGGAAGCTCGCCTTGGCGAGTTTCGCGTCCGTTGCGCTCTGCTCCGCGGTGTGCAGGATCTCTGCGATACCGAACAGTCCCACCGCCATGATCGCGATGTTGAATCCGTCATAGAGGTAGGGGATGTCGAAGGTGAAACGCTGTTGGCCCGAAACGCGTTCGAGGCCAACGCAGCTCAAGATCAGCCCGGCGAGCACCATCAGCGCCGCGCGTAGCGGCGATCCCTGGCCGACGAGGACGACGAGGGTAAGTCCGAAGGCGACCAGCGCCGCCCGTTCCGGCGAGCCGAACTTCAACGCCAGCTCGGCGAGCACCGGGCCGAGCACGGCGATCCCAACGGTCGCGACGATTCCTGCGATGAAGGAACCGAACGCCGCGATGCCCAACGCGGCTCCGCCACGACCGCGCTTCGCCATTTCGTAACCGTCGATGCAGGTGACGATCGATGCCGCCTCTCCAGGAATGCGCACCAGGATCGCGGTGATCGAGCCGCCGTACATGGCGCCGTAGTAGATGCCCGCGAGCATGATGATCGACGCCGCCGGCGGCATCAGGAAGGTCACGGGAAGGAGCATCGAAATGGCGGCGACGGGACCGAGGCCCGGAAGCACGCCCACCGCGGTACCCACCAGGACGCCGGTGAGACAGTACGCCAGGTTCTGCAAACTGAGCGAGACCTGAAAACCAAGCAGGAGCTGATCGACCAGCGTCACGTTGACTCGACGCGCTGCGCCACCCTCACCACCAGCCCTTCGGCAGCGGCACGGCGAGCAGTCTCACGAACAGGTAATGCATTGCGAGCGAGGCGCCGACGGCGGTCCCCAGCGACGCCCGCCAGCCGTAGCGCTCCACGAAGCGCAGCAAGCCAGCCAACGCAATGCCGGTCGCCACTAGGAAACCGAGCACGGGCAATGCTGCCAGGTAGACTGCCAGAGTCGCAAAATAGCCGCCGACCTTGGACCTCTCCCCGCCTGCCCCGGCGCAGCTTGGCAGCGCCCGGGACAAACCGCGCAGATCGATTGCTAGGGAAACCGCGGCCGCGACAACGAGCGCGGTGCCGAACATGAACGGAAACAGACCGGCGTCTGGAGCACCGAGCTGAAATAGCCCAAGCCGGTAACCACTGAGCGCCGCATAGCAGCCCAGCACCGCCATCGTGGCCGAGCCGGCCGCCCGCGCCAAGAAGCGGCCTCGATGCTGCTGCTGCTCGATGAGCGCCGGGTCGGAGCGTGCTTCGTCGGCGGAATTCACGGCGCGGGCTTTCCGCTTACAGCAGCCCGCGCTCGCGCAGTACCTCCTCCGCGAGCTTGAAGCTTTGCGCGGCGGCCGGGTAGCCGCAATACCAGACGGTCTGCAACAAAGCCTCGCGCACCTCCTCGACGCTCGCACCGTGATTGAGCGCAAGCCCGACGTGGATGCGAATCTCCTCCGGGCGATTGAGCGCCGTCAGCATCGCCAGGCAGAGCAGATTGCGAAACTTGCGCTCCAGGCCGGGGCGCGCCCAGATGGCGCCGAAGCCGAATTCGACCGAGATGTCGCGCAGCGGGCGGTTGAAATCGTTGCTGCTGCGGTCGCGCTGTTCGACGTAGCGCTCGCCGAGTATGTCGAGCATGACTTGCCGGCCCACTTCCTTGCCGCTCTTTTCGCTCACAAGTGCCTCCTCAGCGCCGAAAACCGAGCCTGGGCACCAATTCGCCCACGGTCTGATAGTCGCGCCGGATCTGCGCCGCGAAGTCGCGGCCCGAGAGGAATGAAGGCGAGCCATGGAACTTGCGGGCCGTATCCACGAAAGCCGGCATGGCGCAGATTTCCTCCAGCAACGTCTCCCAGCGCCGCGCGATCGCTCGGGGCACTCCGGCGGGCGCGGCAAAGCCGACGTAGAGCGATTGGCTGAACGGAAATCCCAGCTCCTTGTAGGTCGGCAGATTCGGCATGCTCGGGATCTTCGCGGTGCCGCTTTCGGCGAGCAAACGAATCTGCCCCGCGGCGAGGGGCGGGCCGAACGAAGCCGTCACCATGAATTCGATGTCGCCGGCAAGCAGCGCCGTCAGCACCTCGCTCGCGCCTTTCTGCGGTACGAAGGTCGCCTCCACCCCCAGCTTCTGTAGCCCGGCCAAGGTCGCGATGTGCGCGGCCCCGCGCGAGATGGTCACCGACCAGCGCAGCTTGCCGGGGTGCTTGCGCCCGAAGTCGACGAGGTCTTGAAAGTCGCGCAAGGGCGAATCCGCCCGCACCGACAAGGGGGTGAACAACACCATGTATTGGCCGATGTATTCGAACGAGGCGAGCGGATCGTACTGAATCGTTTGAAAGTGCGGCGTGACCGTCACCGGACTGGCCGAGATCTGACCGAAGGTGTAGCCGTCGGGCGCCGCGCGCGCAAGCTGCGTCAGCCCGATCGCGGAGCCCGCGCCCGGGCGGTTCTCGACGATGACGGGGCTGCCGAGCTTCGACTGCGCGATTTCGGCGATCACCCGCTGCGGCACATCGGCGCTGCCGCCGGCCGAAGTCGACACGATGATGGTGACCGTGCGTGCGGGATAACGCTCCTGCCCGAGCGCGGCGCCGGGCCCCACGGCCGCGAGGCCCGCCATGCCGGCGATGAAGTGCCTGCGGTTCATGTTCATCGTGCACCTCCGTGCGATGGTCTTGCGGTCATTGCGTCTTGAAACCCAGTTGAGGCAAAAGCTTGCCGAGCGCATCGAAGTCCTGGCGCATGGTCGCGCCAAACTCCGCGCCGCTGAGAAAGGCGGGCGTGGCGTTGAACTTCCTTGCTCTTTCAACGAACGCAGGCATGGCCACGATCTCCCTTAGCAGCGACTCCCACAGATGCGCCACCGAAGCCGGCAAGCCTGCCGGCCCGCCGAAGCCGAACGCCACGGTCTGCGCAAAAGGAAAACCCAGCTCCCTGAAGGTCGGCACTTGCGGCATGTGCGGTATCTTCTGCGTGCCGCACTCGGCAAGCAGGCGGATCTGGCCCGAGGCGAGCGCGGGGCCGTAGGAGGACACGGCGATGAACTCGAGGTCGCCCGCGAGCAGCGCGGTCAGCGCCTCCGCGGCTCCCTTCAAGGGCACGAATGTCGACTGTACGCCGAGCTGACGCAGGGCGGCTTCTGTCGCGATGTGCGCGCCGCCCCGCGGCAGTGCGACCGACCATCGCAGCTTGCCGGGGTTCTTGCGGCCGAAATCGGTCATCTCCTGGAAGGTCTTGAAGGCAGAGTCGGCCTTGACGGACACCGGCGTAAACAGCATCAGGTACTGTGCGATGTACGTGAACGAGGTATGCGGGTCGTATTCGACCTTCTGTAAGCGCGGCAGCACGGTGATCGGGCTATTGGTGATCTGGCCGAGCGTGTGGCCGTCGCGCTCGGCGCGAGCAAGCTGCGTCAATCCCAGGGCCGAACCGGCGCCCGGCCGGTTTTCGACCACCACCGGCGTTCCGAGCTTGGCTTGCGCCAAGTCCGCCACGGCGCGCATCGAGAGATCCGCGGTGCCCCCGGGAGTCGTCATGACGAAAAGCGACACCGGCCGCGCCGGGTAGCGTTGCTGAGCCAATGCGCACTGAAGCCTCGGCAATGCCAGCGCGGCCGACGCAGCCCCAAGCAAGTCACGTCGTTTCATGGCCCTCCCCTTGCGCCGCGTTCGATTGCGTGAGCGTTCCTGCAACCGAAGCAGCGCGCACGCGGACCCGCGGAAGATCCGCGATCAAGCAGGCCGGAAACGCCCGCGTCCGGATATCACTGGCTCGTCTTCGCTCATGTCACGTCTCCCCGGACCTCATGGAATTGCACCCGATGCCCGCAGGCGTTCCAACTCATCGTCCCCATAACCGAACTCGGCCAGCACGCCCGACGTATGCTCGCCGAGTCGCGGCGCCGGGCGCGGGGCCGCGAGCGCCGAAACGGAGTATCGAATCGGCGACGCCACGTAGCGCATGGATCCCGCACTCGGATGCGACAGCTTGCCCACCATGCCGCGATAAAGCACTTCGGCCGCATCCAGCGCCTCGCCGACGGTACGAATGGCGCCTATCGGAACTCCGGCACGCCGGCAGCAGCCGATCCAGTGCTCGCGTGTCCGGGCACCGAGTAGCGTTTGAATGAGGCTGCGCAGCTCCGCGCTGTGCTTTACGCGCGCCTCGTTGGTGGCAAAGCGCGCGTCGGCGAGAACATCCGCGCGCTCGATCACTTCGAGACAAAAGCGCCGCCACTGCCGCTCGTTGCCTACCACCAGCGATACCGGGCCGTCGGCGGCATCGAACGTGCCGAAGGGCTCGAGGAAGGGATTGCGATTGCCCGCCCGTTGCTGGATCTTGCCGGTGAGCAGATACGTCTGCGCCACGTTCGCCATGACCGCTACCGCGCTGTCGAGAAGCGCGAGATCGATGAACTGCCCCACGCCGTCGCGGTCGCGTACCCGCAATGCCGCGAGCACGGCCTGCACCGCGAACATCCCCGCGAACATGTCGGCGAACGAGATGCCGGTACGCATCGGCTCGCCATGGGGCTCGCCGGTGATGGACATCATTCCGCTCTCGGCCTGGACGATCGGATCGTAGCCAGCCACCTCGCGCAGCGGGCTGTCGTGTCCGTAGCCGGAGATCGAGCAATAGACGAGCCTGCCGTTGAGTCCTGCCAGACTCGGATAATCGAGCCCGTGGCGCTGCATCACGCCGGGGCGGAAATTCTCGATCAAGACATCGACCTGTTGCGCCATGCGCCGCACGACGCGCTGTCCTTCCGCGGTGCCGATGTCGAGCGCGACACTGCGCTTGTTTCGATTGGCGAAGAGAAAGTAGGCCGACTCGTTGTCGAATTGACCGAGCCGGCCGAAGTTTCTCGAATCGTCGCCGCCGCGGGGGTCCTCGATCTTGATCACGTCAGCACCCAGATCCGACAGGCACAACGTACACCACGGCCCGGAGAGAACGCGCGTGAAATCGACCACCCGCAGACCCGCGAGCGGCGCGGTCCCGGCTCGATCAGTGACGTACGCGACCGGCGGCGAGGTCATTGCCTTACCCCAGCCCGCCCATCACCTGAAGGTTGGCTCCGGAAACATAAGTGGCCTCATCCGATAACAGCCACGCGATCGCCAGCGCAGCCTCCTCGGCTTTCGCCGCACGGCCCATGGGCAAGGTGGGTGCCATTTTCGCCGTGAAACCCGGCGGGGGCAGATCCGTGTCGGTGAGGCCCGGCGAGCAGGTATTGACGCGAATGCCATGGCGCGCGACCTCGGCGGCGAGCCCCAGCGTCAAGCTGTTCACGGCGCCCTTGCTTGCCCCATACACGACGCCGCCCCGATGGCTGCGCGTAGCAGTGCTCGACGACACGTTGACGATGGCGCCTCCCCGGCCGCCGGTTCGTTGCGACATGCGACGGATCGCTTCCGAGGCGCAGTACAGATATCCGAGGACGTTGGTCGAGATCAGGCGGCGCATGTCCGCGAAGGGGAATTCCTCGTAATGATCGCCGCGCAGCATGACCCCGGCATTGTTTACCAGCGCATCCACCGTGCCAAGCTGCTCGTCCACCGCGGCGAACAGCCTGCGCACGTCGTCCTCGATCCCGGTGTCGGCTTGAACCGTGATCGCGCGCGCCCCCGAGGCGACAATGCCACGCGCAACCGCATCGGCCGCGTCCCGGTCGTTGCGATAGTTGACGCACACGTCGTATCCGCGCGCCGAGAGCAAGCGAGCAGTCGCCGCGCCGATGCCGCGGCTACTGCCCGTGACGATGGCGATCTTGCGGCTGGCGCTCATGGCATCCGCGGCTGCTAACGTGGCGCTCTCACGGACCGACCTCGCCGAAACGCGGCTTGCGTTTCTCCAGAAACGCGCTCACGCCTTCGCGGTGCTCCGCGGTGCGAACCGAGTACGACTCGAACGCAAGACCGGCATCGAGCACCGCATTGACACGTTGTCGCAAACCGATGTTGATGGTGATCTTCGTCCCTCGGATCGCCTTCTGCGCCCCGCGCGCGAGCTTTTCTGCCATGCCGTAGACGACCTCGTCGAGTTGCTCGGCCGGTACTGCTGCGTTGATCAGTCCAAGCTGCGCTGCTTCCGGCGCGCTCAGGGCATCGCCCGTCAGCAGATACCTCTTCGCATTCATGTAGCCGATGAGCTCCGGCCAGGCGAAAGCGCCACCGTCGCCAGCGACCAGCCCTATTCGCACGTGCGGATCGCCGATCTTGGCGTCCTCCGAGGCGTACGCCAGATCGCAGAAAAGCGCCACGGTCGCGCCCAGCCCGATCGCCGGGCCGTTGATACGCGCGATCACGGGTTTCTCGAGATCGAGCAGCCCGTAGACGATGCGGCGCGCCTCGTTCGCCGGAGGATCGTTGAACTGGCTCAGGAACTCGAGATCGCCCCCGGCCGAGAACGCCTTCCCCGCACCCGTGAGGACGACGACATCGCAGGCGTCGTCCTTCGCGACGTCGTAGAAGATCTCCGCGAGCTCGCCGTGCATGCGCTTGTCGATCGCATTCAGCTTGTCCGGCGCGTTGAGCGTGAGCGTGAGAATCCGGCCGCGGCGGGCGGCCACGATGCGTTGGTAGTCGTGATAATCCAAGTCTCGCTCTCCTCCCGCATGTCAGGCAGCACGGCCTGCCCTGTGCGCCCGGCGCCGTCTGCTGCCGCGCGCCCAGCCATGATGCTGGCGGGCGATGCGCAGATGCTCCGACACCTGCGTGCCGCATCGGCGCGCGAGCGCCTTGCTATATGTTATAGCATTAGTAACTTGTATTGGCAATAGATCGTTTGCTTGTAGGATATCTCGTGGATTTCAACGTTACGATAGCCATAACAAATTGACAGCGGCAGGCGCCGGCATAGCGACATTGTGCCGCGACCGGGATAGCGCTCGCGGCGACGCTGCCGCCGGCGCCCGCCGTGATGCAGAACCGCCTCGCTGCCGGTTATCGCAGCGCCGATGTTCTCGGAGCCGGGTCGGGCGCCGACCCGGCGCGGCCGCTAAGCGGCGCCGTCGAACACCTCGGTCTTGTTGATGCCGCGCTGAAAGGCGAGATACTCGGCCCGGGTCATCGGCGCCCGATAGTCGTCGAGAATCTCTTTCGCGGTGGCCGCATCGCCGTAGAGCAGATCGATCGCCGACAGCGCCAGCACCTTGGCCTGCGCGAGATAGGCAAAGCGCGGATCGGTGATCAGGTAATCGGCCCCGTGCCCGGTGCCGGAGGCGCCGCTCATGTAGCCTTGGACGGCCGGCATGATCTGGCTCACGTCGCCCATGTCGGTGGAGCCCGTGCGATGGCCCTGGGTCACGTAGCGCTCGGGACCGACCACCGCCTCGGCGCTGTGGCGGAACACCTTGGCGAGCTCGGGGTGATTGCTCAGCGGCATGTAGCCGGGCAGCGTGGTGATCTCGACCTGCGCTCCCATGGCGAGGGCTCCGGCGCGCAAGGCACGGTCCACCTTGGCATTCGCGTCCATGATCGCTTGAACCGACTTGCCGCGCACGTAGGTCTCGACATGGACTTCGCCGGGGATGACGTTCACCTGCCGGCCGCCTTGGGTGATGACCGGGTGCACGCGGATGGTGTCGCGCTCGTGAAAGGTCTCCCGCAAGGCGTTGATCGCGGTCAACGCGATGTTGGCAGCATAGAGCGCGTTCACGCCGAGGTGCGGCGCACTGCCTGCGTGCGCCGAGCGGCCGATGTAGCGCACCGTCTTCACCACGCAGCCGTTGTTGGACGCGGCCACGCCGGCCGATTTGTCCTCGGCGCGGCTGGTGGTGTGAACCAGCAGCGCGAGGTCGACATCGTCGAAGTGGCCGAGCCGGATGAGCTCCGGCTTGCCGCCGAGGAATTCGAGCCGGCCCGCACGCACCTGCTCCAGCCGCCACGCGATGTCGCCGTACTCTTCGGCCGGCACGGCGAAGGGCACGATGCGCCCGGAAAGATGCTGCATCGCGCCGATGTCCACCAGGGCCATGGTGGCGCCGACCACAGCCGTCACCTGCGCGTTGTGACCGCAGGCGTGCGCGGCGCCGGTGTGCGGATCGGCCAAGGGATGGCCGCTCACGACCAGCGCGTCGAGCTCGCCGATCAAGCCCAGCGTCGGTCCCGGCCGGTTGCTTGCGAGCTCGGCCTTGACGCCGGTGATGGCAAGCCCCGTTCGATGCGGCACGCCCATGGCCGCGAACTGCTCGGCGATCAGGGCAGCGGTCTTGAGCTCCTTGAAACCCAGCTCCGGCTGATGGCGGATGGTCTCCCCGATTCCGATCAGCGCCTGCGCGCGCCGCTCGATCGCCTCGCACGCCTGCTGCTTGAGCGCCTCCTTACTGGGCATCATGTGCCGTCTCCTCGCCGTTGCCTGGTCACGAAGTTGAAGTGCGAAGCCTGCGCGTCAATGGTAGCGTAAGCATCGAATCGCGGAATAGTGACGCGAGACTCGCTGCGTCGAGCCGAGCAAGCGATCGCCGCCGGCGTGTGAGAGGTGGACGTTCGGGCGCACGCCCCTTGACCCTTCCGCGTCGCGGGCTTCAGCCGATGCGGCGTCGCGATGCTTGGCGCTGCCGGTGGCGAATCCGCCAGCCCACCAGGCCGACGACGCGCTGCCGAGGCTTCAGGATGCCATCCGCCGCCGAATCGCCACGGTGAAGTCGATGAGATCGTCCAGGCGGTGGATGACGATGTCGCGCAGTATTTCCGGATCGACCTTGGCGTAACCATGCGCGACGAGGTTGCGGAAACTCGCCATGGCTTGCATGCGCGCCGAGAGCGCGGCATCAATCCATCCCGCGCGTTCGAGCAGCGCGAACATCTCCCGGTTGGTCTGCGGTTCGCCCAGCCGTTCATCGGAGACGAGATGAGACGCAACATCGAGTGCCGCTTGCGCAGCCATCTGCAAGGTATGCGCGACGAACCGTTCTTCGCGAATATCGGCTGCGATCCGGCCCGGGTCCGCAAGCCGTCTCAAGTCGAAAACCATGGTCTCGATGAAAGCGAGTTGCTTGGCGATGAGATCGAGATCGGTCACGCGCTGTGCCCGCCGGCACCGGCGCGGTAACGCGCGCGCACCGGTGCCAGATCGAAATACTCGTTGCGGGCCTTGACCTCGAAGCGGATGCGGGCGAAACGGTCGTGCTCCGCGACGATCCTCCCATCGCGCAGGATACGGTGGACGAGGTCCGCGGGCGCATGGTTCAACACCACCAGGTCCACCGGCCGGCGCAGCCGGGCTTCCATTGCGCCGGCGAGGTCGAAGCGCAGCCCGTCCAGCGTGGCGGGCGGGGATTCCCGGAAAAGGATTGCCACGTCGACATCGCTCGCTGCACTGGCTTCGCCGCGCGCATGACTGCCGAAAAGATATGCGCAGACGACCTGCTCTCCGAGCGCGGAGAGGATCTCATGCAACGCCGCTCTGACCTCTGCCGGGTTCATGCATGAAATTATAGGCCCGGCGCACGCGGTCTCAAGCGGCCGTTCCGATCACCGCCCGGCACCGTTGCACACCATCGACGGTCGCCATCCTGGCCCACGATAGCGTGCACCCGTGCAAGGCGCACCCGGCATCCGGGCGGCACCGTGCTGCGCCATCCGCGAGGTGCGATGCGTTGTGGGACCAGGACCCGGTGGCGGGCATCGCCGGCCCGCGCCTACACCGCCATCCGCCAACCTGGCCGACGCCTCAGCGGGCATCGCCGCACGCATCGCGACAGCCCCGTAAAGCTAGCGCCCAGGATGTCGTTATGTAGGGCGTCCCCGCCGAGGGTCGCGGCAGCATATCGGGCCGAGCACCTGCACCGAAGCGCCCGGCAATGGCGCACCGCCGGCGCGGAGACAACGACAATTCTCGGGAACCTCCATGCGGCTTGGCCTGGGCGCAAAGTTCTCAGTCGCCGTGGTGACGATACTGGCGCTCACCATGGCGGCCAACACCCTGTATTTCGTGCACACGTCGTCCCGATTCCACGAAAATCAGCTCGTCGAGCGCGGGCTCGCGCTCGGACGGTTGATTTCCCTGGTGAGCCCGGATGCCATTCTCGGCTACGACTTCCTGCTGCTCAACGACTACACCCGCCAGCTCGGGTCGCAACCCGACGTGGTCTACGGGGTGATCGTCAGCGCCAAGGGCGATCCGATCAGCTCCTATGTCGACGAATGCCACCCGGACGTAAGACAGCACCTCCAACACAATGCAGCCAGCGGCATCCTCGAGCTACTGAAGCAGCTGGAGAGCCAGGCGGAGCTCACCCGCATGGAGTTCCCGATCATGCACAACGACGTGTTGCTCGGGCGTTTCCTGGTCGGTTTGAGCAAACAGTCGCTGCAGGACCAGTTTCGCCGCCAGCTCACCGGCCAGGCGATCGCCTGGAGCGCGATCGTCGTGTTCCTCAGCGTGGCGATCCATGCCGTGTTCCGCTTCAACGTCATGTACCCCATCCAGACGCTGATCGCCGCATCCAAGCGGGTCGGCCGCGGCGAGCACACGGCCGTCGAGGTCAAGTCGACCGACGAGCTCGGCCTGCTCGCCCAGGCATTCAACGCCATGGCCGAGGAAGTGCGCAAGGAACAGGACAAGCTGTACCGGCAGGCGAATTTCGACACGCTGACCGGGCTGCCGAACCGCATGATGGCGCTCGATCGCATCGCCCAGGAAATTGCCCGCTCCCAGCGCACACTGCAACGCTTCGCGCTGTTCTTCATCGATCTCGACGACTTCAAGAGCGTCAACGACTCCCTCGGCCATGCGGTCGGCGACGAGCTGCTGGTCGCCACCGCGCAGCGCCTGCGCGCCACGCTGCGCGATTCGGACACGGTCGCTCGGCTGGGCGGAGACGAATTCCTGGTCCTAGTGAGTGATGTGGAGAACGATATCCGGGTAGAGGAAATCGCCGAGCGCCTGATCCGGGCGATCTCCGAGCCGCAGCATCTGGGCGGCCGCAAGGTGGTCGCGCGCTGCAGCATCGGCATCGCGCTGTTCCCGGACAACGGCGATAGCATCGCATCGCTGATGGCGAACGCGGACAACGCGATGTACCAGGCCAAAGCCGGCGGTAAGGGATCCGCGATCTTCTTCACCGAAGAGATGAACACCCGGCTGCACGATCGAATGCAGATGGAGCAGGACCTGAACGCTGCGATCGAGTCGGGGCAGCTTTCGCTGAACTACCAACCCATCCTCGACGCCGCCACCCAGGAGCATCGCGGCGCCGAGGTGCTGCTGCGCTGGAACCATCCGGAGAGGGGTCCCGTCAGTCCCGCGGTGTTCGTTCCCCTTGCCGAAGCGACCGGCCAGATCGTGCGCATCGGCGACTGGGTGCTCGAACAGGCATGCCGCAACTGGACGCAGTGGTCACAACGCGGCATCGAGCCCGGGTTCCTCGCCATCAACATTTCGCGCGTACAGTTCCGCAAACGCTTCTCGAAGCGCCTCGCGGAGCTGATGACGCAGCACGGCGTTCCGCCGCAAGCGCTCGAGCTCGAGATCACCGAGAGCGTACTCCTGGACGACCACACCCACGTCGCCGAAGAGCTCAACAGCCTGCGGGCAGCCGGCGTAAGCCTCTCGCTGGACGACTTCGGCACCGGCTACTCGTCGCTCAGCTATCTGAAGCGGTTCCGCTTCGACGTGCTGAAGATCGACCGCGCGTTCGTGCACGGACTGCCCGGCGACCCCGAGGACGTCTCGCTGGTGAAGGCGATTCTGGCGATGGCGCGAGGCCTCGACCTGCACGTCGTCGCCGAAGGAGTGGAAAACCAGGAACAGCTCGCGTTCCTCACCGCGCAGGGCTGCGAGCTCGCGCAAGGCTACCTGCTTTCCCGGCCCTTGGATGAGGCAAGCTACGTTCGTTACCTCGACCAGCGCCAAGCCGGCGTCCAGCCGCTGCAACTGGCGTCCGCCCGCGGCAGGCAGCGCCGGCTCGCGGCGTCCGCGTGACCCAACACTACAGCGATGATTACGACCATGCGCATACCCTGGAGCCTGTCGGACTTGATTTCACCGATGCTGCCGAGCAGCCCCCGCGCCCTCTTGATGCTCCTGCTGGGATGGCTGGCCGCGATCACGGCTGTACCGCTGCGTGCGGCCGACCCACCCCTCGTGATGGGTATCCTCCCGCGCTTCAACGCGACTGAGACGACGACGCGTTACGCGCCCATGGCCGAGCACCTGGCCGAGCGGCTCGGACGCCCGGTGACGCTCGTCACGTCGAAGGATTTCGATTCTTTCTGGCGCGGCATCGATGAGCAGCGCTACGACATCGTGCAGTACAACCAGTATCAATACATCCGCTCGTCGAAAACCTACCAGGTCATCGCGCACAACAAGGAATTCGGCAAGAGCACGCTCGCCGGCGTGCTCTACGTCCGCAAGGACAGCAACATCACCAGCGTGAAACAGCTCCGCGGGCGCGCCGTGCTCTTCGGCGGCGGCGAGGACGCAATGATCGGCTACATCGCCCCGATGTACATGCTGTTGCAAGCCGGCCTCTCGAAGAACGACATCAAGTCACGCTTCGCGGTGAATCCGCTCAACTCGGTGATCGGCGTGTTTCATCGCCAAGCCGACGCCGCGGGCTCCGGTGATAACGCGGTGGGTCAACCGGCGCTGAAGAACGCGATCAACACCGACGAGCTCGCCGTGCTGGCGGAATCCGAGCAGCTCCTGCACCTGCCCTGGGCGGTCAAGCGCAGCATGGCGGCGCAGGCGCGCGATGCGATCCAGGCGGCCCTGGCCGAGCTCGAAACCAGCGAGGCCGGCAGAAAGGTATTGAAATCCGCGGTGCTTACGGGTATAGGAAAGGCAGCGGACAAAGACTACGATGCGCACCGCAAGATGATTCGGGCCGTCGCGGGAGGTTCCGCCGTACCGTAAACATAGATCAGGGAGCTCGATGGACCATCCGCGCCTGCGCGCGAAACTTTCGCGGGTTGCCATAGCGCTGCTCCCGGTCGCATCGATCGCGCTTTTCGTCGTGTGGGCTCATTTCGGCTCCGGGATTCCCACCTTTCGCTCGCAAGCCTCCGCAGCCCCCGGCTGGAGCGAGTTCCGGCGCGCGTACGGGATCGACAGTTTCGGCACCGACGGCTATTTCACGCGCGGCGTGCAGAATGGCTACAGCCTGTTCTACTTCACGCCCGGCTACGCCAGCCGCTTTACCCGCAAGAGCGGGCATGAGGCCGTGCACTCCTGCGCGCACTGCCATTCGGTGGAGGATCTCGCCTACGCGCTCGTGAATTCCGATCGCTACGATGCGAAGCTCGGCAAACGCGTGGCGTTCGAAGAGCGCATCATGCGCTGCTACGTCGAACCGATGGACGGTTTCGTCCCGACGCTCTACGATCCGGCAGTGCGCGATATCCGCCTGCTCGCTCGCGCGGTGGCCCACCGCCTCGAGCTGGGCGAGGGCGCCCGCAGGGAGGGAGGGTAAGGCGGTGAGCAGTCGTGCCGCCGGATGGATCCGGATCGTCGTCGTCGCCGCGGTGCTCGCCGCGCTGTACGCCCTCGCGTTGCACAAGCATGCCGAACGCGAGCGGCTGCGCGACGCGCCGGTCGCGCTCACCGCGGATTGCCGTGCGAAGCTCGAAGCGTACGGACTTCGAGCCGGCGGCCATTACCGCTCTCCGTACCTGCAACGCACCGGCGTGAACCCGGATGCACGGCAGGGCTATCGCGAGCAGGACGTGCGAGCAATACAGCGCGGCTGTAATCTCATCGACGATCTCCAGGGCTACCAGGCGAAGGGGGGCGCGCCTGAACGCTGGCATGCGAGCCGCTTCGTGCGCGGCACCTCGACCACCTGTGTACACTGCCATCAGAGCGTCGGTGACAAGCACGACGGCGAAGGACGGCGCATTCCCGGCTCGAACAACCTCGGCGCCTCGTGGGTCATGGCGGACATGTACGATCGCTTCACCGGTCTGTTGCTACCGCACGAGCTGCGCCAGATGCAATGCTTCATCAATTCCTCCAACGGCTTCAAGCCCAATGCCGCGGACGACGTCATCCGCGACATCACCGCCTATAGCCGCTTCCTTTCCGGCGCGCTCGGCATGAAGATCGGGAACCGCTATCCGGAACAGGGCATCGAGGAGATTCCGGCATCGGCAACGCGCCGGCGCGGTGACGATTACGTGCGCGGCGCGCACACCTATCGCGAGCGCTGCGCGGCCTGCCACGGGCTGCAAGCGCTCGGCAATGTCGTGGACGGGCGCACCCGCTACCCTGCCCTTGCCGGGCCCGAATCGTTCAGCCTCGACTCGAGGATGAACTTCACGGCGGTCAACACCATCATGCCGGGCTTCATCTGCCGCAACATGCCCCCAGGCGCCGAAGGCAGTCTCGATCCGCAGCAATGCCGCGATATCGCGTACTACCTGAGCACGCTGCCGCGACCGGCAGGGGACCGGCAAGGCCCGCTGGCCGCATTGTGGCAGCAGGGCATGATGATCGTCATGCCCCCGCTCACGCGCTACGCGGAGACACTGGGCGGTCGGCCGCAGACACACACGCAGGCGCATTCGAGCCGATGAACGTGGTGGGCGGCGCCGTGCTGCGCAGCGTCGCGGCGCTACGGGCGAATTTCGTCGTCGGGCTCACCCTCGCCGTGGTCACGCTGCCGCAGGCCATCGCGTTCGCAACCACCCTCGCCGGCCTGCCGCCGCACTTCGGCATCTACGCCGCCATCTGGGGCGTATTGTTCACGGCGATCCTCAATCCCTCACGCGTGTTCAGCGGCGGCCCGAACACGACCATGTCGGCCGCGATCGGGATCACGCTGCTTCCCGTGGCCCCGCCGTTCGGGGCCGACTACATGGGCTACGCGCTCACGCTCATCCTGCTGGCCGGGCTCGTGCAGATGCTGTTCGTGCTGGTGCGCCCGCTCGGGCGCATGCTCGATCTGATCAACGAGCCGGTCATCAACGGGCTGATCTGCGGTATCGGGCTGTTTCTGATCTTCAAGTCGCTCACGAGCTTCGGCGGCCTGCCTATCAACACCCAAGTCGAGTGGCCCTTGTGGATCGCGTGGCAGTCGCTGCTTGCCGTGCTGGAGCTCGGCAACATGCATGCGATCCAGATCGGGCTCATCACCCTGGTGACGAGCCTGGTCGCGCGCCGGGTCTATGTCCTGCGCAACTGGTCGATCCTGATCGGCGTGGCGGCCGGGACGGCGTATTCGCAGTACCTCAACGCGACGATCGGGCTGCAGAACACGCTGATCGAGCAGATCGCCAACCTCTCCCGGATCGGACTGGTGCTGCCGTCGGTGCCGCTGTTCAACCAGGAAGCGATGTCGGACATCATCGCCATCCTGCCGGGTGCGATCACCCTCGCGCTGCTCGGGTTGTTCCAGACGGTCGCGGCGATGCGCCGCATGAACCGCAAGATCGGCAGCTATACCGACAGCCGCAAGGGCATATTCGCGGATGCGGTCTCCAACTGCGTGCTGCCGTTCCTGTCGTCGCTGCCGACGTGCGCCTCCTTCAACCGCATGTGGCTGGTCTACAGCCTGGGCGGTCATAGCCGCTGGAGCTCGGTCAGCTCGGCGATCGTCCTGCTCGCGATGGTGCTTTTTCTCGCCCCGGTGATCGCGATCATCCCGATGCCCGCCATGGCCGCCGTGATCATGCTGCTGGGCGCGAACATGATCAATTGGGAGGACATCCGGCCGCATTTTTCCAGCCGCCGCGAGGCTACGGTGTTCCTCGCATCCTTTCTCTCGGTGCTGTTCCTGGATCTGTTCGGCGCGGTCGTCGCGGGTTCGGTGCTCGCCATCGCCTATTCCAAATGGGAGCAGGCGCATCCGAGCATCACGCCCGAGGACGGCGTGCTGAAGATACGCGGCAACATCTATTACGGCTCGCTGCCGGTGATCGAAGCGACCTACCATCGCGCGCTGGAGCGCAACCCCAAGATCAGGCTCGACATCTCCGAGTGCTTCTATATCGACCAGGAGGGCATCCGCTGGCTCGCCGCGGCCAAGGCCCGGCAGGCCATCGAGCTCATCGACCGGCGCAAGGGCCAGGACCGGCGCAGACTCCAGCGGCGCACTGCCGCGGACGCGAAGCGGATGGCGGGCAGGCGGCGCAGCCGCCAGGATCGGCGGCAGCGCCATCTATTCTGAGCGCCGCCCCTGACGGAGGCGCTGGTCCTTTCTCGTGCAGGCGTCGCGCGGCGACCTTTGGCGCACGCGCGGGTGCAATTCGTGCTGGGATCGGGCCGACGGCGGCGTTCCCGTGCGGAGCGCGCACCGGCCAGGAGCGACGATGGATCCAGCCCACGATATTCGAACCGGCCAGGCACCGCCCGCCTTGAGCCGCAGCGCGTTCTCGGCACGCTACCAGGCGCGTTTCTTTGACCCGCGGTTTCGTGCAGAACAAGCCGCCATCGAGCGCCTGGAAGAGATCGCTTGGCGCAACTACTGCGACGCCCGCAAGGCCCCGCTGACCGAGCCCGCCGGCGATGCTTTTGCCGATCCCGCGTACGAGCTGTCGGTCGAGTGGAAGCAGGCGCGTGAGCGCCTGTTGGCCGCGCAACAACGCCAGCGCGATCCCGCCACGCGCTCGCGCGTGCTGGTCGTGTGCTCATCGCCGCGCAATGACGGCACCTGCCCCGGGGAAGTCTCGAAGACCTGGCGCCTCGCGATCGTCACGCGTGAAGTCCTGCAGGCCGAGAGCGTCGAGGTCGACTTGCTCGATTTGAGTCGCTTGAGCTCGGACTTCGACCTGCGCATCCATCCGTGCAAGGGTTGCGTTTCGACCGCGCAGCCGCTCTGCCATTGGCCGTGTAGCTGCTACCCCAACCACGAGCTCGGCCAAGTCAACGACTGGATGAACGAGATCTACGAGCGTTGGACGGCTGCGCATGGCATCGTGTTGCTCGCGCCGGTGCATTGGTACATGGCGTCCAGCCCGATGAAGCTCATGATGGACCGGCTGGTGTGCGCGGACGGCGGCAACGCCGACCCCACCTCTACCCACGGCAAGAACGTGGCCGAAGCGAAGGCGCTGGAGCTGCGCGGCTGGGGCTATCCCAAGCATCTGCGCGGACGCGCCTACGGCGTCGTCGTGCACGGCGACGTAGCCGGCTTCGAAAGCACCCGCCGAGCCTTGTGCGACTGGCTCGACTGGATGGGCCTGATCGACGCTGGTCCGATGGCGCGTCTGGACCGCTCGATCGGCTACTACCAGCCCTATGCGACCAGTCACGCGGCGCTCGACCGCGACAGCGGCGTGCAGGAAGAAACGCGCAACGTCGCGCGCGCTGTCGCTCAGGCCGTCGCCGCCATCCGCGCCGGTGTTTCGCTCGCGCCCGACTCCGGCCTGATGCCGCCACGGCCGAAGTAGGGAATGAATCGGCCCGACCGGGCGCGCGAAACGCAGCTTACTGGCGCTGAACCACCGACGGCACCTGTGCTCCACGCGGCGCGATGGCAGCCTCCGCGGCCGGGTCGCGCGCCTGCTACTGTCGCGCCTGCTACTGATTGACGCAACCTCATTACCCGGGTAATGTGCTTCCATGCCAATCGCTCAATCCAAGCTCACGGCCCAAGGACAGATTTCCATTCCCGCCGAGGTACGAAGGAAGCTCGGTGTCGGGCCTGGCTCCGTCGTCGAATGGGATGAACGCGACGACGAGATCGTCGTCCGGCGTGCCGGCAAGCACACGTCGAGCGCAGTCCATGCCGCGTTGTTCGCAACAGTCCAACCCACGCCGCGCGCAAGCGTGAAGGACGCTGTCCGCGCGTACATGCGAAAGAAGCATGCGCGCCGTCGATACGATTGTCCTGGCACGTCTCCTGGTGCGCGATGATCAGGCGCAAGTCGCCGGCGCGCGGCGCGTGCGCTCGCGTACAACTGACTCTGCAGAACGGAGGCAGGTCAGAACCGCGCTGATCACGCCCACGCCAGCTCGGCGACCAGCGCCGCGTGGTCGCGCTCGATGCGGGTGGCTGCTTCCACCAGCATTTGCTTCACGGCGCCGATGCGACTTTCGGTGAACTCGGCCAGCGGTCCGGCCACGCCGATCGCGGCCAGCGGACGGCCCTCGCCGTCGCGAATCGCAACGCTCATGGATGCGCCGCCCGGGAGAATGTCGCCCAGGTTGATGCCGATGCCGCGCCGGCGTGATTCGCGCCACATCTGGTCGTAGGTTCGCTCGCGGTGCGCCGCATTGCTGCGCAGGGCGCGGCGGTTGGCGGCGAGCACGCGGCTGCGCTCTCGCACCGGCAAGGCGAGCAGAATCGCCACACCCAGCGACGAGCCCGCCATCGGCAGGCGGCGTCCGACCTCGTTCATGATGTTGACCGAAGTGCGGCCGACACGGTCGATGCACACGGTATCTTCACCGGAGCGCAGGGCGAGAAAAGCAACCCAACCGGTCTCTTCGGCGACGGCCGTGAGGCTCGCCCGGCAGGCACCCTGGAAGCGCGCACCCGAGGGCACGTTCAGGGCCAGCTCGTATAGCGCGGGGCCGGGCACATAGCGCTTGTCTCGAGGCCTTTGCCGCGCCAGGCGTAGCGCGGTCAAGCACGTCATGATGCGATACGCGGTGCTGGTCGTAAGCCCGCAGTGCGCGGCGAGGTCGGTCAACCGCCAGCCGATCTGGCGGCGCGCGCCCAGAGCCTTGAGCAGCTCGACGGTGCGAACGATGCTCTGGGTGCCGGGCGGAACCGTGCGGGTCATGGCGAATCGGCAGCGACTGTTTGCCACATTATGGCAAACTCGCCCTTCGCGTGGCGACCGCAACCGCGAGATCCGGTGGTAGCTTACGCCTGCGCGCAGAACCGCCGCGCGACAGAGCAGGAGCACGCAGAGCTTGGCTGGCAACGAAACCTACGCTATCGCCGTCGACATCGGCGGCACGTTTACGGACATCACCCTGGCCGATCGGGCATCGGGGCGGCTATGGCAGGTGAAGGTGCCGACCACCCCGAGCGACCAGTCGGCTGCGTTCGCCGAAGGCATACGGCGCGTGCTGGCCATGGCCGCGATCGCGCCCGGCCAGGTCGCTGGCGTATTCCACGGCACCACCATCGCCACCAACGCCATCCTCGAGCGCAAGGGCGCTAACCTCGGCCTCATCACGACCCAGGGCTGCCGCTACGTCCTGCACATCGGCCGCCACGACGTGGCGAAGAACGCCAACAGCTACTTCTGGATCCGGCCGGCGCGGCTGGTGCCGCCGCGGCGGATCGAGGAAGCGATCGAGCGCATGGGTCCCGACGGCAAGACCGAAAAGGCGCTGGACGAAACGCACTTGCGCGGGGCGCTGCGACGGCTGCGCGCGCGCGACATCGAATCGCTCGCGGTATGCCTGCTGCACGCCTATGCCAATCCGGCGCACGAGCAGCGCGTGCGCGCGATCGCCGCCGCGGAGCTGCCCGGTGTGCCCTGTTCGCTATCCGCGGAAGTCCTGCCGGTTTTCCGTGAGTACGAGCGCACCACCGCGACGGTGATCAATGCCTACGTGATGCCGAAAGTCGCTGGCTACCACCAGCGGCTCGAAACACGCTTGAAGGCACTCGACATCGCGGCAGCGCTGCGCATCATGAAGTCCAACGGCGGCATGTACAGCGCGCACGAAGCCGCCCGCCAGCCGATCCACACGGCGTTGTCGGGTCCCGCTGCCGCCGTCGTCGGTGCGATCCTGGTGGGCCGCTCGAGCGGACATCCGAACATCATTTCCATCGACATCGGCGGCACGTCCGCCGACATTTGCCTGTCGCGCGATGGCCGTCCCGAGATCACCGCGGCCGGTGAGATTTCCGGCTTGCCGTTGAATGTCGCGATGCTCGACGTCAATACCATCGGCGCGGGCGGCGGCTCCATCGCCAAGGTCACCGACAACGGCAGCCTGCGCGTCGGTCCCGAGAGCGCGGGCGCGGAGCCCGGACCGGCCTGCTACGGTCGCGGCGGAGCCGAGCCCACGGTAACCGACGCCAACCTCGTGCTCGGCCGCAGTCCCGCGAGCCTGGGCGGCGAAGTCGCACTCGATGCCCGTCTCGCCGAGGACGCCATCCGCACGCGCGTGGCGCAGCCGCTCGATCTTACCCTGGCGCAGGCCGCCGAGGGCATCGTCGAGCTGCTCAACAACAACATGGCGGCGGCGATCCGCGCGGTATCGGTCGAGCGCGGCCACGATCCGCGCGAGTTCGCCCTGGTCGCGGGCGGCGGCGGCGGTGCCCTGCACGCCGGGCGGCTCGCCGAGCTGCTGCACATTCCGCGCGTCATCGTGCCGGCAGCCGCCGGATTGCTGTCGACCCTCGGGCTGCTTGCCACCGACCTCAAAAGCGATTTCGTGCAGACGCTCATTCAGCGCTCCGATCAATACGACCTCGCCAAGCTCAATGCCGCGCTCGCGCTGCTGGAAGCGCGCGCGCACGACTGGTTCCAGAGCGAAGCTGTCGCGCCGGAGGATGCGACGCTGGTGCGCACGGCGAGCCTGCGCTACATCAACCAGGCTTACGAGATCACCGTCGCGCTGCCGGAAAAGCCGGCCGTACGCAGCGAAACGGCGCTGACGGCGGCCGATCTCGCGCAGCTCGAGGATCAGTTTCATCGCAGCCACGAGCAGCTCTATTCCTGGTCGTCGCGCGAGCTCGCCGTGGAGCTGGTCAATCTCGGCGTGTCGGCCTACGGCCGGCTGGCGAAGCTAGAGCTGGCAGCCCGCGCTGCGCCGCCGAATCCACCGCCGCCCGTCCCCCGGTCGCGGCGGCAGGTCTATTTCGGCGGCCGGGAGGGTGGTTTCCGCGCTACGCCGGTGCACGATTTCGATGCCCTGGTGCCTGGACAGACCATCGCCGGACCGGCCATCGTCGAACAGCGCTTCTCCACGATATTGGTGCTGCCGGGCCACCTCGCGAGCATGGATCGCCTCGGCAATGTGCTAATGGAGGTGAGACGATGAGCCGAGCGGCCAAGGACCGCACCGTGGATCCCGTCGTGGTGGAGATCGTACAAGGCGCGCTCAAGGCCTGCGGCGACGAGATGGAGTCGGTGATCGTGCGCACCTCCATGTCGCCTTTCATCCGCGAGAAGGGCGATCACTTCTCCGGGCTCACCGACCGCCGGGCGCGGCTGCTCTATACCACCAACGATCGCGCCGGTCCGGGGATGATCGAAACGATCTGGGAGAAGTATCCGGCGCAATGCATGCGCCCCGGCGACGTGTACTGGATGAACGATCCCTATCTCTTGCGCGGCGCGATCTCGCACTCGCCCGACATGTGCTTCATCGCCCCCGCGTTCCTGGGCGAGACGCTGATCGGCTACTCGCTGTGCTTCGGGCACTTCTGGGATGTGGGCGGCGCGCGCCCCGGCAGCATCTCGCCGAGCGCGACCGACATCTTTCAGGAAGGCATCGCCGTGCCCCAGGTACGGATCGTGGCGCAAGGCGAGCTGAACGACGACCTGTACCGGCTCATCCTGCGCAACTCGCGCTTCCCCGACATGCTCGAAGGCGACACGCGCGCCATGATGGCTGCCACCCGCATCGGGCAAAGCCGCCTGGTCGAGCTGTTCGAGCGCTACGGCGCCGAGCAGATCGAGGCGTGCTTCGAGGAGCTGCTGCTGCGCTCGGAGAAGGTGGTGCGCAGCCACATCGCCCGCTACAGCCGCTCGGGGCGCTTTCGTTTCGCCGACTACGTCGACGATGACTGCGTCACCGAGACGCCCTATCGCATCGAGCTCGCGGTCGACATCGACGGCGACGAAGTGCGCCTGGTCGACGGCAGCGGCAGCGACGATCAGGCCAAGGGCCCGATCAACTACATCCTGCATCCGGATATCTGTCGCATGATGCTGTCGCGCTTCCTGCTGCGCGACGACCGCACGGCGTTCCAGAACCAGGGCGCTTACCGGGTAGTCGAGGAAGTGAAGCTGCGCCCCGGTAGCCTGCTGCAGCCGACCCGCCCGGCCCCGCTCGGGCTGCGCGCGCATACCCTGCACCGTTTCCTCAACGCCGTGCTGGGCGTGTTCGCGCAGGCCACCGCGGGCGGCACGCCGGCGGGATCGCCGGATTACGTCATCGTCATCATGCACACCCTGGATGCACAGAGCGGCAAGTACGTGTTGTGTACCGACGGACTCGGCGTGGGCCAGGGCGCGCGTCCGTTTGCCGACGGGCTCGACGTCATCTATTCGCGCCGGCAGAAGAACTACCCGATGGAGTTCCTGGAAAACACCTATACCATGCGCATCGAACACTTCGGCATCGCCGCGGATTCCGGCGGTCCCGGCCAATACCGCGGCGGGCTCGGCATCGTACGCGACTATCGCATGCTCGCCGACAACGTCACGCTGGCGACGCGCATGGCCAATCGCAAGACCCCGCCGTGGGGGGTGAACGGCGGCATGGCCGGGCGCACCGGCAGCATCATCGTCAATCCGGGGCAAGCGGACGAGCGGCGCATCGCGGGCTTCTCCGACGGCATCAAGCTCGCGCGCGGCGATCTCGTGCGCATCATCTCCACCGGCGGCGGTGGCTATGGCGATCCGCTCGCGCGCGAGGTGGCACGGGTGGAAGACGATGTCGCCGACGGCTTCGTCACCCTCGAAGCTGCGCTCGCCGATTATGCCGTGATCATCGATCCGGCCACGCTCAGCGCCGACCTCGCCGCCACGGCGCGCGAGCGTGCGCAGCGCCAAGCCGAGCGCGCTATTGCCCCGCCCTTCTTCGACCGCGGGCCGCAGTTCGAAGCGCTCGAGCAAGCCCGGCAGGAACGCCGCGCGGCATCCGGCGCATCGGGCGAGCGCTGAGGCTCAGGCCGGCGCCTACGCTCGGCTGGCCTTATCTTCACATCGACGAGAAAGCGCCTATGGCACGCATCGCAATCGCGGGCTTCATGCACGAGACCAATTCCTTCGTGCCCACTCCCACCGAGTTTGCCACCTACAACACCCACGGCTCGCGCCCGCCGCTTTCGCGCGGCCAGGAAGTCGTCCAGCGCCTGCGCGGCACGTCCTTCGCGACCGCCGGCTTTTTGCACGCGATGGCGGACGCGCACGAGATCGTGCCCATCGTCTGGGCGGCGGCGCTCGCCTCGGGGCCGGTCACGCGCGAGGCGTACGAGCGTATCGCCGGCGAGATCGTCGGCCGGCTGTCCGAGGCCTTGCCAGTCGACGGGCTGTACCTGGACCTGCACGGCGCCATGGTGAGCGACGACTACGAAGACGGCGAAGGCGAGCTGCTGCGCCGCGTGCGCGCAGCCGTGGGAGAGCGCGTGCCGATCGTGATTTCGCTCGACTGGCATGCCAACGTCACGCAGCGAATGGTGCGCCATAGCGACGGCCTGGTCGGCTACCTGACCTACCCCCACATCGACCAGCCGCAAACCGGCGAGCGGGCAGCCAAGCTCATGAACGTTCTGCTCGCGCGCGGGCGCCCGCAGGGCCGTGCGCTGCGACGCATCCCGTTCCTCATCCCGCTCACCTCGCAGTGTACCGACGTCGATCCGTCCAAGGCCGTGGTCGAACAAGCGCTCGGCCTCGAAGGCGCTGACGTGCTCAACTGCTCCTACCTGGCGGGCTTTCCGCCATCGGACCTGGGCGAATGCGGCCCTTCGGTATCGGTGCACGCCTATTCGCAGGCGCTGGCGGATGCCACGGCCGACACGCTGGCACGCGAGATCGAGCGCCGCGAAGCGGAATTCGCCGTGACGCTCTACCCGCCCGACGAGGGTGTGCGCCGCGCGCTGGAGATCGCCGCGGGCGCGAGCCGCCCCGTCATCCTCGCCGACACGCAAGACAACCCCGGCGCAGGCGGCAGCGCCGATACCACGGGATTGTTGGCGGCACTGGTCCGCCACCAGGCGCAAGGCGCATGCCTAGGCGTGTTCTACGATCCGGCCGCCGCGGATCGCGCGCACGCGGCGGGCGAAGGCGCGGAAATAGAGCTCGCGCTGGGCGGGCGCTTCGGCCCCGCGGGAGTGGCGCCGTTTCACGGCAGATTTCAGGTCGTGAAGCTCGGCAGCGGGCGGCTGCGCACCACCGGGCCGCACGTCGGCGGCCGCGATCTCGACCTCGGCAAGATGGCGCAGCTTCGCATCGGCGGCGTCGCCATCGTGCTGAGCAGCGTGCGCATGCAGGCGCACGATCAGGCGCCGTTCCGTCACGTCGGTATCGAGCCCGCCGAGCAGAAGATCCTCGCGCTCAAGAGCACGGTCCATTTCCGGGCCGATTTCGGGCCGCTCGCCGAGGACATCCTGATCGTCGCTGCGCCGGGCGCGCATTGGAGCGATCCGGCGAAGTATCCTTACCGCAGGCTGCGCGCCGGCGTGCGGCTGTATCCGCTCGGACCGGCGTATCCCGGCAGGCCTGCGGCGTGATGCGCGCCGCCGTGGCCCGCGGCATCATCGAACCCTTACATCGCCCCGTGGAGACACCGATGCGATCGAATCGTCCGCTACTGTTCAAGGCGGCCGCCGTGCTGGCAGCGCTCAGCGCCTGGCTCGGCGCCACGGCTGCGGTGGCGCAAACCTATCCCACCAAGCCCATCCGCCTCATCGTCCCGTTCGCACCCGGGGGCGGTGCCGATTACTTCGCGCGCCCCTTGGCCGCAAAGCTCACCGAGGCGCTCGGTCAGACGGTGTTGATCGACAACCGCGGCGGCGCCAACGGCGCGATCGGCGCCGAGCTGGTCATGCGTGCCACCCCCGACGGCTATACCCTGCTGTTCGGCTCCGCCGGCGTGATCACCATCGGTCCGGCGCTCAACCCGGCGCTCAAGTACGATCCGGACAAGCATTTCGTGCCGATCGCGTTGATCGTGGTGAGCCCGTTCTCGCTCATCGTTCATCCCTCGGCAGGGGCGAAGACGCTGCCGGAGCTGATCCGGATCGCGCGCGAGCATCCGGGCAAGCTGAAATACGGCTCATCCGGCGTGGGCGGTGCGCCGCACCTCGCGGGCGAGATGTTCGACCACATCGCCAAGGCGCGCACGGTGCACGTCGCCTACAAAGGCGTGGGGCCGATGGTCACCGATCTTCTGGCCGGTCGCATCGAAATGACCTTCATCGGCATCAACGTCGTGCAGCAGCACGTGGCGGCCGGCCGGCTGCTGGTGCTCGGGACCACCGGCAGCAGGCGCTCGCCGCTTGCCCCCGACATACCGACCATGGCCGAGGCCGGCTTGTCCGGCTTCCTGGCCGGCACCTGGTACGGCGTGCTCGCGCCTGCCGGCACGCCGCGAGCCGTGGTCGCGCGGCTCAATACGGAAATCAACCGCGCTTTCGATCAGGCGGACATGAAAGCGCTGCTGGCCAAAACCGGTGCCGAGCCCGCGACCATGAGCCCCGAGCAATTCGGCAATTTCATTCGCAGCGAGCGCGAGCGCTGGAGCAAGCTGGCGAAAGCGGCCAACATCAAGCTCGACGATTAAAGCGACAGCGTAGACGCTAGCCTGCGCCCGCTCACTTCGGGTCACGCGCACCGATCGAAGCGACATCGGTGATCGCCGTGGCGCGGGACGGCGGATCCGGGCATGCCCGGCTGCCACGGTTCGAAGTTGCGCATTGCGGCGCCGCTACAACCGCTCCATCACTTCGCGCAGCAGCTTCGCGTCGCGCTCGGCTTGCGCGGCAATCTCCGAGGAGGCCCGAGCGCGCCTCGATTCCTCCTGCTCCGCGAACTTCTTCGCACGCAGCCGCTGGATGGCGGCGCGGTCTTCCAGTACCCGCAGCGCGATCCACAACGCGCGCTCGAGCGTATCGGCGTGCGCCTCGCCCAGACCTTCGAGCGAAAAGGCGTGCCCGACCTTGCACTCGAAGCGCTCGACGTTGCCTTCCCGGTACTCGATCAGCGGGCCGTCGCACTCCGGACAGACGAATGCCGGATGCGAAGCGTCGAACCGCGGACGCTCCTTCACCTCCGGACGGGGTCGTTTTGCGCGCGAGCCCGGCGCCTTGGCTACGGGCTCACTCGACAGCTTCACGATGAGCTGCGCGATCCCCGCAATCGGCAGGCAATGATCCACCGGCACGGCCTTCATCGCGCTCAGCGGCATGTCGGGCACAATCGCCTCCTTCGGATCATGCACGATGGCGATGCCGCCCTTCGCCTTGACGGCAAACATGCCCGATGCGCCGTCGTCCAATGCACCGGTGAGAATGACGCCGACCACGCGCGAGCCGTAGGCGCGCGCGGCGCTGCGGAACAACACGTCGATCGAAGGCCGGTGCAAATTCTCGCGCGGCCCCTTGGGCAGATGAATCCGGCCATCCTCGACCGTGAGGTGGCGATCGGGAATGGCGACATAGATGCGCCCCGGCCGGATCGGTTCACCGTCGATGGGCACGGTGACGCTGTCATCACGCTCGTGCCGGCAGCGCCGCAGCACCTCGGGCAGGATGCTTTTCGCTCCGACGTGCTGCACGATCAATATCGCGCACGCCAGATTCGAGGGCAGATCCTCGACCAATGCGCACAGGGCCCCGACGCCGCCGGTCGATGCGCCGATCACGACGATGCGGCTCGGCAGCGCCTGGGCGGACGCGCTCGCGCGCGCAAGTGCTCGCGTTGCCGGCCGTGCCCCGGCGATGCGCTTCGCCGCGCTCGGGCACCTGGGGCTCGTCGTTCCACCGGCCATTGGCAGCTCGCAACGCTCAGGGGATCTTCAATGCGCCCCGCCGTGGGGAGCGGCGGGGACGGACAGTAGCAGGTTCTCGAGCTGATGTTCCGAAATCGGCTTGGCGATATGGCGATCGAACCCCGCCTCGCTGGCGCGCTGCACGTCCTGCGGCAGCGCGTAGCCGCTCAATGCGACGAGGTAGACATCCTTCATGGCGGAGTCCGCTCGCAAAGCGCGTGCCACCGCATAGCCGTCCATTCCGGGCAAGCCGATATCGCACAGGATGATGTGGGGGCGAAACGCCTTCGCGGCCGAAACGCCGCCGACGCCATCGTGGACGACGCGCGCATGCTGCCCGCTCAGCTCGAGCAGCAGCCTGAGGCTCTCGGCGGCGTCGAGGTTGTCCTCGATGATGAGGATCCGGTGATGGCCGAGCGCCGCATCGCGTGCATCCGACGCAGCCATCGACGGCGCGGTGCGCAGCGGTAGCCGTACCACGACCGTTGCACCCCGGCCCAGTCCTTCGCTCGCGACGGCGAGCGACCCGTGGTGCAGCTCCACCAGTCCTTTCGACATCGCGAGTCCGAGCCCCAACCCGCCGCGCGGCCGATCGCCCGATTGCGGCGCCTGCGCGAACGCTTCGCCGGCATGGCGCAGCACCTCGGCCGCCATGCCGATGCCGTTGTCGCGAATGCGCAGCTCGGCGTGATTGTCCGCCCCGCGCAGGGCGACCTCGATCCAACCGCTGCGAGGCGTGAACTTCAGAGCGTTGCCGAGCAAATTGCCGATCACTTGCGTCATTCGTGTCCGATCGGCTTCCACCCACAAGGGTTCGCTTTCGATCCGCGAGATGAGCGCAATCCCGGCAGCGTCGGCGGCGGAGCGATAGTCCTCGGTGACTTGGCGGACGATGTCGCCCAGATCGACAGGGCGCACCCGCAGTACGATCTTGCCGCGCGCGACCCGCGCGACATCGAGCAAGTCGTCCACGATGCGCGTGAGATGCGAGGCCTGCCGCTCGATGACTTCGAATACCTTGCGTAATCGCTCGTCGGTGACTTGTAGGCGATCGGCGATGGCAAGGTTCATCTTTATCGGCATGAGCGGATTGCGCAGCTCGTGGGCGAGCACCGCGAGGAACTCATCCTTGCGCCGGTTCGCTTCGAGCGCCATGGCTTCGGCCTGCTTGCGCGCCGTGATGTCCTGGATGGCGAGCAACAGCGTCGGCTCCGAGGTCGGGCGCAGCACGGCCGTCACGTGGACATCGACCAGGCCGCGCGTGGTGTCGATGCTGACATCGCGCTGATAGGCGCGATCTTTGCGAGTCTGCAACACGGTCGCGAGGAAGTCGATGAACGCCGCCCGCTCGGCTTTCGGCATGAATCGGTCGAGCCGCTCGTTCGCCAGCGCGCCGCGCGTCACGCCGAGCAGGCTCGCGGCCGAAAAATTGAGCTCGCGGATATTCCCCTCGGCGCCGAGGACGAGGTAGCCGATCGGGGCGAAATCGTACAGCTCGGTGTAGCGCGCGAGCGCTGCTTCGAGCTCGGTGCGCGCGCTCAGCAGCGCCTCGTTCTGCATTTCGAGCTCGATCTGGTGGGTGTGCAGCTCGTGCAGCAAGCGTTCGGTATCGCGGCTGTTCGCCGCCGGGCGCGCGCGCGCGCGGGGGCGCTCGACGCCGCGCCGGCGCGGAGCGCGCGTCTCAATGGGCTTGGGCTGGCTCCTCGCCATCGGCTGCTCCGCCCGGACGGGGGGGGGGGTTGGCCTTACGCTTCAAATCCTCGATATCCGAACACGTTCCCCACCAGCGCAGAATCGCATTCGCCTCGTCGCGAATCGGCACCGCGCGCGCCGTGAACCAGCGGTGCTCGCCGGCGCTTGAACAGATACGCAGCTCCATGTCGAAGGGAACAGCCGTCCTGACCGCCGCCTTCCAATTCTCGCGCACACGCTCGCGGTCATCGCCGTGCAGTCGCTCCAGCCAGCCGTAGCCGAGTTGCTCGGCCTCCGACACGCCGGTGTATTCCACCCATTGCCGGCTCAGGTAATCCCAAGTGCCGTCGGGGCGCGCCGCCCAGACGAGGTTCGGCAACGCCTCGGCCATCTGGCGAAGCTGGTACGCCTGGTCCCGCAACGTCGCTTCCAACTGTTTCGCCGAGGTGACGTCGGTGAACGTGATCACCACCCCGTCGATGACGTTTTCCAGCGTGCGATACGGCAGGATACGCACGCAATACCAGTGCCCATCACGCGCCGGTGCCACCCGCTCCCTGAAGACGAGCGTGCGCAACACTTCGTTCGCGTCATCCACGATGTCGGGGTAATCGAGCTGGGTGGTGATATCGGTGATCGGTCGACCGGCATCCCCGGGTATCAGCTTTATGATACGCGTCGTCTGCGTGGTGAAGCGCCGTACGTTGAGCTGGCCGTCGAGGAACAGCGTCGCGATATCGGTGCTGTTGAGCAGGTTCTTCATGTCGTTGTTGGCGCGCGAGAGCTCGTCGACCTTGGCTTGCAGCTCGTGGTTTACGGTCTGCAATTCCTCGTTGAGCGACTGCATCTCCTCTTTCGACGTGGTCAGCTCCTCGTTGGTCGATTGCAGCTCTTCGTTGGTGGATTGCAGCTCTTCGTTGGTCGACTTGAGCTCCTCCTGCGAAGTCTGCATCTCCTCGCGAATGCTTTGGGCTTCCTCCGCCGAGTCCTGGAGCTGCTGGTACACCTCGGCATAGCGCAGCTCGCGCGCCGAGTGCGGCTTTTCCTTCGCCGGTCTATCGGCGTGTTCCTTGTCTATATCCGTGAATACCACCATGACCGTGCCGCGCAGCGGTGGCGGCTGGACAATGCGTTCGATGCTGACATCGACCGCCTGCCGCCCGCCGTTGGTCTTCACCTTGATGCGGCTCAGCTTGACCGCACGTCCGTCATGCAGCGCCTGCCGGAAGCCCGTTGCGAGCGGGGCGCGCAAGCCCTCGCGCGCCATCGACAAGATGTTCAGAGTAGCGCGGCCCGCGGGCGGCTCCAGGTACTTGCCGGTGCGGCCGCTGAAGTACAGGACATCGCCCTTGTCGTTGGTGAGCGCAGCGGCCGGACTGAAGCGTTGGACGAGCACGCGCTCGGCGAGCATCTGCAGGTTGATGGGGGCGGGCATGTCTTCGCCCGCTTCCTGGGACGATTCGGCGCGGGCGCCCTGCGCGGTAACCGTCGGGAATTCAACCTGGGCGCCGACCGCGGCAGGCAGGCGCCGGTAGATGCGCGTGCGACCGTCAAGGGGCGCGAACAAATCGGTGAACGTGCCGACGGTCTCCGCGGTGCCAAGAAAGAGTATGCCGCTCGGATTCAAAGCGTAGCCGAACAGCGGCACCAGCTTCTTTTGTACCTCGGGCGCGAGATAGATGAGCACATTGCGGCACGACAGGATATCCAGCTTGGTAAAAGGCGGGTCCATGATGAGGTTCTGCGGGGCGAAGATCACCATCTCGCGGATGTCCTTGCCCACGCGGTAGCCGCGCTCGTCCTGCACGAAAAACCGGCGCAGGCGCGCCGCCGAAACGTCGGCGACGATATTCGCCGGATATGCACCCGTGCGTGCCTGCTCGATCGCATCCTTGTCGAGATCGGTCGCGAACACCTGCAGCGTGACGTTCGTGGCAGGCTTCAGGCGTTCCAGCGTCTCCTTGAACACGATGGCGAGCGAATAAGCCTCCTCGCCCGTGGAGCACCCCGGCACCCATGCGCGCAGCGCCGTGCCCGCCCCGCGCTCGGCGAGCAAAGTCGGCAACGCCTCGCGCCCGAGATAGTCCCACGACTCCGGATCGCGGAAGAAACTGGTGACGCCGATCAACAGTTCCTTGAAAAGCTGTTCGATCTCCTCGGGATTCTCGCGCAGATAGCTCACGTAGGTCGCAATACTGTCGATCTGGTGCAACCCCATGCGCCGCTCGATGCGGCGGTAGATCGTGCTCTTCTTGTAGCTGGAAAAGTCGTTGCCGGTGCGCAATCGCAACAGCACGAAAATCTTCTCCAGCGCGCTGCGCGCCTTTTCTTCCGGCGCGCTCGCGTCGTGCGCGATATGCGGCGCGTGCCGCGCGTATGCAATGATCTTGGCAGGAAGCGCTTCCGCGCTCTCGACAACGTCCGCGAGCCCGGTTTCGATCGCGCTGCGCGGCATGCCGTCGAATTTCGCCGAAACCAGAGACTGCACGAAAGCGGCGCCCGCCTTCTCCTTGATGGCGCGTAGACCCAGCGCACCGTCGGATCCCATGCCGGAGAGCACGACCCCGATCGCGCGCTCTTGCTGGTCCTGGGCGAGCGAGCGGAAGAAGAAATCGATCGGCAGTCTCAGTCCGCGCGCACCGAGCGGGCGCATCACGTGTAGCGTGCCGTGCATGATCGACAAATCGCAGTTCGGCGCGATGACGTAGACGTGGTTCGACTCGACTCTCATGCCGTCGGCCGCTTCGCTGACCGGGATATGCGCGCAGCGCTGCAGCAGCTCGACCATCGCGCCCTTGTGGCTCGGATCGAGATGCTGCACGACGACGAATGCCATGCCCGAATTCTGCGGCACGCGCCTGAAAAACACTTCCAGCGCTTCGAGGCCGCCGGCGGATGCGCCAATGCCTACGATCGGAAACGCGGTCTGCCGCTGCGCTGGGGCGCTGGCCTTCGCGATCGCGGGCCGCAGGGGTCGCGCGCGCTTGGCCGAGGCGGGCTTGGCCGAGGTGGGCTTGGCCGAGGTGGGCTTGGCCGAGGCGGACTCGGGCTTGGGCTTATTGGCAACGCCGCCGATGGCCTTCGCCGGACGTTTGCGCCGCTCACTCACCGACCGGCTCCCTGCGCGGCCGCTGTTCTCGTCCAAGAACGCGATCGTCGTGCATGTTGCCGAAAGCCATTTCGTGCAGCCTCGATCGATGACTGCTAGCGCAGGGATTCGGTGAGCTCGCTCACCGCGCGGACGGTTTCGAATTCGTGCACTACCCGCAAGCTCTGCTCGATCTTCCTGGCCGGCAGCCCCGAAAGCGGCAGCAGCGTGCGGTACTTCGAATCGACGTCGGCCCAGTCGATGCCGCGCGGGCCCGAGCCGCGCGGAAAATCGACGTGATCGGAGAAGCTGCGGCCGTCCTTCAACGTGATGGTGACGGTCGCGCCGTGATGGTGCGGGAAGCGGTCCGGATAAGGCTTGGGATCGGGATCGAGGCGCACCTTGTCGATCAACTGTGCGATCACCGGGTCCGACACCTTTGCCGGCGTGGCATGAACCCAGCCGTAGCCGCGGTCCGCGACTGCCGCGGCGACGAAGTACACCGGGCTGTGCGCGACGCCGATGAGATCGGTCGGGTGCTTCGGTCCGGTCAATGTCCGATACTTGGGCGCCGAGAGCATGATGCTCTGCACATCGGCGGGATTCACGTCCCCGGCGATGGCCGCGTTCGCCGCCGCTTCCGCAGCCGCATGATGCGGGTGTCCGCCCGGAACGAGCTTGATCGCCATGTCGGTGACGATGTCCCAGGTTTCGCCGCAGTCCTTGGTCACGTCCTCGATGTGTGCACCCCCGTACGCGGAAAAGAATCCGCGCGGCATTTCTAGGATGCTCGGCTCCGCGACGAAGCCCTTGTGCGCGGCGAGCGCGGCGTTGACGCCCAGCATCGCGGATAGACCCGCGTGGTACTCGCGGGCGAGGCTGGTATTCGCCGCCATGTGCATGCCACCGATCGATGTCGCGGCCAGCGCGATCGCTTGCGTCATTTGCTGCTCGGACAGGTCGAGCAGCTTGCCGGATGCGACCGCGGCGCCGAAGATGGTCGATATGGAGCTGTGAAAACCGCGCTCGGTACGCCCCGGCGTGAGCGCCTCGTCGATGCGCCCGGCAATCTCGTAGCCGAGCACCATCGCCGCGAGCACGGCGCGCCCGCTTGCATCGAGACGCTCCGCCATCGCGATGGCTGTCGTCGTCACGATGGTACCGATGTGCGCGATGTTGCGCAGGTCGCTATCGTCGGAGGCGGCGGCATCGCTCATGACCGCGTTGACGCGCGCCGCATCGGCGACCGGAAGCCTGGGAGCGCCGTCGAACCAGATGCTCGCCTGCGCGGCGCCCGCGCGCTCCTTGGCGAGCTCGCGCATGATCCGCGACGAGTCGATCCGCGAGCCCATCGCCGCGCTGGCGATGGTGCTCGCGATCACCATCCGCGCCCGCTCCAGCGCGAGCGGGGCAATGCGATCGACTGCGGTAGCGACGACGAAGCGCGCGAGCTCGGCGGCGATGCTCATGCGCTTGCCGCCATTTCACGCATCGCACGCGGCATGGCGGCTCGCAACGCAGCCGCGCCCGCCCGCGCCGCCTTGTCCGCCGCCTCGAAGGCGGCTTCCGTGAACGCATACAGATGCGCGCCGCCCATGAAGATCTTCGCGGCAGTCGCGCGCGAGCAGGTCTTGAGCAGGTTGTTCGACACGTTCGGGAAGTTCGAGTCGAAGTGGGGATAATCGCTCGAAATGCACATCCGATCCGCCCCGATCAGGGCGGCGGTCGCTTCGATCTCGGGTTCGCTGCCTTCGACCGCGGCCCAACAATTGCGCTGGAAATATTCCTTTGGCGTCAGCGTGAGATAGGGCGCGTGCGAGTCGCGGTATTGCGGATAGTCCCACTCGATGCGCGAGAGCAAGCCGGGCACCCAGGAATTCTGCGCTTCGAGGAAACCCACGCGCAGCTTGGGGTGGAATTCGAAAACGCCGCCGATCATCATCGCGATCAACGCTTGCTGCATTTCGATCCAGTGGCTCGCCACATGGCGGTAGAAGCGGTTCTCGCCGTACAGGACGTTCATGTGCGAGTTCCAGGCGCCGGTGCCCTCGTGAAAACCCCAGGTCACATCGAGCTCTTCGTGCAGGCTGTAGAGCGGATCCCAATAGTTCGAGTGCCAGTACCGGCCGTTGAGCAGGTTCGGCCGCACGAACGAGCCCACGGCGCCGAGCTCGCGCACGCAGCGCAGCAACTCGCGACAGGCAAGGTTCACGTCGTGCACCGGCAGCATGGCGACGAACTTCAAGCGCTCGGGGCTGTAGCGCGTGAACTCGTGGATCCAATTGTTGTACGCCTGGCATAGCGCGAGCGAAAGCTGCGGATCCATGCCGTCGCGCGAGATCAGGCTCAAGCCCGCGGTCGGGTAGAGCACGGCGATATCGATACCCTCGATCGCCATGCCCATCACCTGCGCCTCGGCGTTGTACTTGCGCTCGAGCGCGAAATCGAGACGGTCGGTCGATTGCAAGCGCGATCCGGACAGCGGTTGGGAAGCCGACGCCGACACCGGGCCACTGCGGCCGCGCTTGCGATACTGCTGTAGCTCGGGATCCCTGGAGTTGGACAGGCCGTCGATCATGACCGCTCCGCGCTTGGGCCGGCCGTCGGCGCCGACGGGCACGACGACGCGCTCGCGAAAACGCGGATCGAGATAGCGCTCCAACAGATCCGCGGGCTCCATCACGTGCATGTCGCAGTCGACGAAACGCAGGTCATCCTTCATTGCTGCCTCCTCCGGCCATGGGTGGCATGGCCGGCAAACGCTACGCCGCGCACGTGAAGCTGTCAATTCGCTACGACGCCCGCACAGGTTGCGCGGCTGGATCGACCGGGCTGCCGTACCCCCGGCCGGCGGCACGCACATCGCATGCTCCACGCTGCGCCGCAGCGCCTTGCCGGCAGAAACTCGGATCGATCTACAATGCTTGCTCAGTACGCCAGGGACGATTCAGGGAGCGACAATGAGCGTTGCACAAATGGACTGGGCCAAGCTCTCCGCGGAGCTCGAGCGGTGGCTTCGGCTGCGCTCGATTCCTTTCGCCATGAAACTTTTCGAGCATCGCGAGGCCATGGAGGCGATCGCCAAGATCCGCCGGCCGAAGGGCAGCGTGCACACCCTGGACCAGATCGTGGCGCAGGCCGCGCGGCTCGGCTGGACGGTCGGTGTCACCGCCGAGGACCTCGTCGGTGACCAGTGTCGCTCGGTGGTGGGTCTCGGCGGGCAGGACGAGAAGTGGCGCTCGGGGGCGCATATCACGGGCGTGTGGTACGCAACGCCCCAGGATGCGGGCGCGCATCAAAGCGCAATGCACTGCGTACCGAAAGGCCGCTACGCCGCGCTCGCAGTCGCGCCGCTTGCCTCGGGGCGCCTCGATCCGCCGGATATCGCCCTCTTCTACGCGACGCCCGGAGCGATGATCTACTTCATCAACGGCCTGCAGTGGTCGGGTTATCGGCGTTTCGACTGGAGCGTGGTCGGCGAATCGGCCTGCGCCGATTCGTGGGGGCGCGCGCTCGTGACGCGGCAGCCGAGCCTGTCGATCCCGTGCTTCGCCGAACGCCGCTATGGCGGCGTGCTCGACGACGAGATGCTCATGGCGCTGCCGCCGGAGGATATCGCGCGGGCGCTCGAGGGCATGGCTGCCCTGGCGAAAAACGGCTTCCGCTACCCGTTCCCGCAATACGGCATTCAGCAGGATGTACGCGCCGGCATGGCGGTTTCCTACCCCGACCGGCGCTGATGGCGGGGCCGATCCTCAGCATGCGTCGAGTCAGCGCAGACGAAGCCGAGACCCGGCGCGCACCTTCGCCCGCGCTTCGCCCGCTGCTAGCTCCGGTCGAACTTCGTCGCCTTGATCAGCGGCTCGATCGTCTCGATCCGGTCGAGCTGGTGGATCGTAGCGATGAGCGCGTCGATGCGCTTCTTCGACATGTAGGGCTCGGCCATCGCGCGCAGCTTGTCCTCGAGCTCGGCGTCCGACATCGGGTTCTTCGGGTCGCCCGGCGGGTACTCGAGCCGCTTGCTGACGACCTGCCCGGACTTGAGGTGGATCTCGGAGATTCCGGCCCGGCCGAAGCGATCGAGCGAGGGATCGGCTTCGAAGCTGACCTTGTCGATCATCTCCAGCACCTTGGGGTTGTTCCACTTTTTCGGCGTGTATTGCGCGGGACCGACGCGCCGGTCGAAGATGGAGATGGCGGTGAGGTAGTACGAGCTGTGGTCGGCGGATTCCTTGTTCTTCGGATAGCGCTTGACCGGGTCGCCCGTGTGCTCGACGCAGCGCGAGCCTGCCTTCACGTTCACCTTCACGACGTCCGCGGGCTTGATGTCGTGCTCCTTTACCAGCGCGAGGGTCGCGTTCACGTGGCCGTGGGTGGTCGCGTCCGCCGCCACGGCCTTGTACATGGTGTCCAGGATCTTGTAGCGCGTGATCGGCCGGGTGAGGTCGGTCACGTTGAAGTCGCCCTGCATCACCGAATCGATGAAGCCCTTGTTGCCCTCGAATACGCGCGAAGGTCCCGTGTAGCCGCGCTTGGCGAGCATGGCGGCCATGGTGCCCCCGTAGGCCGTGCGCGGGAAGCGCAGGTTCTTGGTCATGCTGTACTCCTCGCCGGTCGCGTCGAGGATCCCCAGGATGGGGCCGGCGCTGCCCGAGATGCCGATCGCCTGCTCCATCTGCGCCTCGGTGAGCTTGAGCATGCGCCCGGCGACGATCGGCATGACGAAGACGCCGCGCGAGTCGGTGTTGAAGCCCTTGGCCTCGATGGTCGGCTTGGGCACGCCGGGGATCGCGCAGCAGTCGTTGAAGCGCGCCGAGAGCTCGAATCCCATGACGATGGTGGCGATGATGTCGCGCCCGCTAGTGCCCTCGCGCTCGGCCAGGGCGAACACGGCGGGCAGGATCTCGCTCGGGTGGTTGCCGAGCACGAGGTTGCCCACCGGGATCAGGTAGGTGTCGTTGAAATCGAGGTAGCGCAGCGTGATGCCGTTGACCATGATGGCGTTCAGACAGCTCGTCTTCGCGCCGCTGCCGATGATGCTCGCCGCGCGCCCGCCGCCCCAGTCGCCCATCACCTCGCGCGCGATCCGGCTCGCGTCGCCGGAGTAACCGCCGATGGTGCAGCCGATCATGTCGATCACGGTGCGTTTCGCCTCGTGCACGACCTCGGGCGGCAGGTCCTTGAACTTGAGGCCGCGCGAGAAGATGGCGAGATCGCGTGCGATGGTCATGCTGCTCCCCTGCTGTTTTCGTGGTGGATCATTCGGATTTCACGCCCGCGGCGAGCAGGGCCTTGCTCGACATGTCGGTCTCGGTGCGCAGAAACGCCGCAATCTTTTCAGGCGTGCCAAAGATGGGTTCCGTACCCAACGACAGCATGCGCTCCTTCACGTCGGGCAGGGCCAGGATGCGCTGGACCTCCGCGTTCAGCTTGACGACGACTTCGCGCGGCGTGCCGGCCGGCGCGAGCAGCACCCACCATTCGTAGCCCTCGAAGCCCGGAAAGCCGGACTCGGCGATCGTGGGGACCTCCGGGAGCTGCTTGTTGCGCTCGCCGCTGGTGATCGCGAGCGCGCGCGCCTTGCCGGCGCGCACGTGCGGGATCGCCGTGAGGAACGACGCCATCATCACCGGGATCTGGCCGCCGAGCAGGTCCACCACGGCGGGCGCGCCGCCCTTGTAGGGGATGTGCTCCATCGTGATGCCGGCCGCGCGTTTGAAGATCTCGGTGATGACATGGCCATTGGTGCCGGTGCCGGCCGTGCCGTAGACGAGGTCGCCCTTGCGCGCGCGTGCGAGCGCGAGGAATTCCTTGATCGTGCGCGGCGGGAAGGCCGGATGCACGATCAGCAGGCTGGGCGAGCGGCCGAGCCCGCTCACCGCCACGAAATCGTTGAGCGGATGGAAGCCGACCTTCTTGTGCAACAGCGGGTGGATCACGTGGCTCGAGATCACGGTCACCAGCGTGTAGCCGTCGGCCGGGCTTTTCGCGACGATTTCGGTACCGATCAGCCCCGCGGCGCCCCCGCGGTTGTCGGGGATGCAGGGCTGGCCCCACGCCTCGTTGAGCTTGGCGCACACCGTGCGCGACAGGACGTCGGTCGTCGCGCCCGGCGGGAACGGAATGATGATGCGTATCGCGCGGCCGGGATAGCTCGCGGTTTGCGCCGAGATCGTGCCCGCGATGAGCGCGAGCGCCACTGCAGCCAGGGTGTGTCTGATCACGCCCTCTCCTCCCAAGGAATGTGCGGACCGCTTCAATTGAGCAGCGACCGCATTATGGCACGAGGCGCGCAAGCGCGTCGATGGCGCGGACTGGGGACTCGATTGCGGCGAGCGCACGAGGCGCTGCGCGCGGCTCAATCGACCCGTGCGCCGGACACCTTGACCGCCTGTGCCCACTTCGCATGCTCGGATCTGATGTACGCGGCGAGCTGCTCGGGCGTCCCGCTGCCGAGGTCGGCCCCCATGGAGCCGAGCCGATCGCGCGCATCGGCGCCGCTCATGATGCGGACTACCTCGCCGTTCAACCGGCCGACGATCTCCCGCGGCGTGGCTGCCGGGCCGAGCAGTCCCCACCAGGACGACACCTCGAAGCCCGGATACCCCGATTCCGCGATCGTGGGTACCTCCGCCACCGTTGGCGAGCGCTGCGTGCTCGCCACCGCGAGCAGACGCACCTTGCCGGCCTTGGAGAAAGCGTGGGTCGACATGACCGACGTGAACATCACGACGACATGACCCGCCACCAGGTCGGTAAATCCCGCCACCGCGCCCTTGTAGGGCACGTGCATCATTTGTATCCCGGTCGCGCGTTTGAGCAATTCGACGCCCAGATGACCCGCGCTGCCACTGCCCGTGGAAGCGTAATTGAGCTGATCCGGACGCGCGCGTGCCAAGTCGATCAGCGCCTTGAACGAGCGCACCGGCAGCGCGGGATGTACGGCAACGACATGCGGGGAGGAAATCAACATCGACACCGGCGCGAAATCCCGCAACGAGTCGTACGGCACCTTGGCCAGATGCGGGCTGATGGCGAGATTGCCGGTCTGACCGATCACCAGCGTGTGACCATCGGGCGCCGCCTTGGCGGCCAAGTCGAGGCCGAGCGTGCCGTTGGCGCCGGGCCGATTGTCGACGATGACTTGCTGGCCGAAGCCCTCGCCGAGCTTCTGCGCGAGGTAGCGCGCCGTGGTATCGGTGGCGGCCCCGGGGGGGAACGGAACGATGATACGCAGGGCCTTGGTGGGATAGGCTTGCGCACAGGCCACGCCCGCGAGCGAACCGAGCCCGAAGACGAGTCCCATCGCGCCCGCGCGTTTGATGCTCGACATGACACCTCCTCCTTGCGTCCTGCCTGCCGAATCGTGCGATGCACTGCCGGCGGCGCGCTGCCTTCGCCTGGCGAGCTCCCGCGTGTTGCGCTAGCGCTTATTATGCCGGCAGCATCGATCGCAAGCGCGCGAACGTATCGAGGTGGCGCTCGTGGTCGCCGGCGAAGCGCAACACGAGGTAGCGCGCCCCTTCGCGCACGTATCCCGCCATCCATTCGACCGCGGCTTGCGCCGATCCGGAGAAGCACGCCTGGCGCTTCTTCAGCACGTCGGGCCGCTGGCCGTAGTACGCGGATAGGAAATCGTCGATGCGCTGAGCTGCTTTCGCCGAATCGTCGTCCACGGCGAGCGTGAGGTACACCGCTGCCTCCAGCTTGCCCGGATCGCGGCCCGCGTCGCGCGCGATCGCCTGCACTTGGCGCCACTGCTCGCCCCAGCCCTTCGCGTCCGGGCCGGTGGGGAACCAGCCGTCGAAAAAGCGCCCCGCGCGCGTCAAGGCTGCCGGGGCCGAGCCTCCGCCCCACAGCGGCGGGCCGCCCGGCTGAAATGGCGTCGGACCGATCACGCCTTGCTCCACATGCCAGCGGCCGTCCCAGTCGACCGGCTTCCCGCTCCACAGCGCTTTGCACAAGCGCATGCCTTCCATGAGCGTACCGACGCGCTTGTCGAAGGGCACACCGGCCGAACGGAATTCGGCGCGGATGTTGGGAACATCGGTCGCGATGCCCACGCCGAGGATCACCCGGCCGGCGCTGACCTGGTCGAGCGTCGCGACCTGGTGCGCCAGGAGTACGGGATTGCGCAGCGCCGGCAGGAGCACGGCGGTGCCGAGCGCGACCCGCCGGGTGCGTCCGGCAACACCGGCAAGCAGCGTGATCGGCTCGTGCCGCGGGCGCGCGAGCAGCGAATCGCCCACCCAGACCGAATCGTAGCCCAATGCCTCGGCGCGTTCGGCCAGACCGAGCAGCGGTTCGGCCTCAGGTCGGCCTTCCATGATCGACTCCCGCGTGGGCAACAGGTATCCGATGCGCAGCGCCATGATTTCGTTCCTCCTATGCAGTCTTCGGCGCTATTCTGACACCGCTCGGCTCGGGCGAAAACGGCGGCGGCGAGCGCGCCGGCTCATCACCGATGCGCGAGGCGCGTCAACCGACGCGAACGTGCTTCACGATGCGGCGCCGGCGTCCCCACGATCCCGGCCGTACGACGTAGAGATCGCCGCGCGAATCGCCCCAGATGCCGTGACACGAGCGAAACGCGGGGTCGCCCCATTGCGCGAGGCGTTCGCCATCGAGCGTGAGCACGCTCACCATGCCGGCGTTGTGCTCGACCACGTACGCTATGTCGTTCGCATCGACGTACAACACCGCGGGACCGATGAGGCGCGTGGGCCAGATCGAGAGCAGGCCGCCTGCCTGGTCGAACACCTGCACGCGATCGTTTTCGCGATCGCAGACGAGCACCCGCTGCCGGCGATCGATCCACACCCCGTGGGGAAGCTTGAACTGTCCCGGTTCGGTGCCCGGCTCGCCCCACGACAACACGTGCATGCCGTCGGGGCCGAGCTTGTGCACGCGCGCGTTGCCGTAACCGTCGGTGACGAACAGGTCCCCGGACGGCGCGACATCGATGTCAGTAGGCAGGTTGAACGGCGGACCGCCGTGGGTCACGTCGCGATAGGCGTCGGAGCGAAAATCGTCGGGGCGCACGCCGGTGTCGGACCGAAAGCCGCGCGTGCCGATGGTGCGCAAGAGCTGCCCCGAGGCCGTGAACAGCATCATCTGGCCGAGGTCGCGGTCCACCAGCCAAAGGTTGTCGGCGTTGTCGGCGCGTATCGTGTGAGGGAAAGCGAACAGCCCCGCCCCCCACGAGCCGAGAAAGCCGCCATCGCGATCGAACACGACCACGGGATGCGACCGGTCGCGGCTGAAGCAGTAGACCCGGTCTTTCGAATCGACCGTCACCGAGGCGGCGAGAATGTCGATGCCCGAAGGCACGCGCGCCCAATCTTCGTCGACCCGGTAGGTGTACTTGCCGCTGCCGACGAGCATTTCTAGGGCGGACATGGGGAGGCTCCTGCACGGATAGGTGCGATGCGAGCGCGCATGCACCTGGCGCTATCGATGGGCCGAGCATAGCGCATTCGGCAGCACGCCGGCTCGGCTTTCGCGCTCGCGACGATCGGTCTGAGTCCACCGCGGCGCGCGGTTGACATACACTTGCCGCTGCGCGCTTTGCCGACAACCAGGTCACGGCATGAGACAGATTCGCCAGCAAAGACGGCTTGCTCGATTCGCGCTGATGCTCGCCGTAGCGGTGCCGGCGCTCGGATGGGCTCAGAAGTATCCGAGCCGTCCCATCCGCTTCATCGTCGGTTTCGCACCCGGCGGCGTCGCCGATCTGATGGCGCGCGCGCTGGCGCAACACATGACCGAAGCATTCAGCCAGCAAGTGATCGTGGACAACCGTAGCGGCGGCGGCGGCACCATCAGCATGCAGCTCGCGGCCCAGGCGCCGCCGGACGCTCATACCCTCATCATGGGATCGTCGACCCAGTTCTCGATCAATCCGGCGCTGCGCGCCGCGTTGCCCTACGACCCGGTGCGCGACTTCACGCCGATCACCCACGTCGCGTTGACGCCGGTGATCTTCACGGTGCAATCCGCCATGCCGGCCAAGTCGATCAAGGATCTGGTACAACTGGCGAAGTCCCGGCCGGGACAGAGACTGAGCTACGGCTCGCCGGGCTACGGCGGGGCTCCGCATGTCGCGGGCGAGCTGTTCCGGCGCACCGCCGGATTGGATCTGGTCCACGTCCCCTACAAGGGCGGTCCGCCCGCTGCGACCGCGCTCCTCGGCGGGGAGACCGACATGTCGTTCGGCGCCGTGTCGACCTACCTGCCGCACATGAAATCGGGCCGGCTGCGCGCGCTCGGAGTCACCAGCCCGAAGCGCTTGAGCGCGATTCCCGACGTGCCCACCTTCATCGAGGCCGGCTTTCCTGGCTTCGAGGTCGTGCAGTGGTTCGGCGTGTTCGGGCCGGCGAAGCTTACGCCGGCCGTGACCAAACAATTGAACGCGGTGATGACACGCGCGCTGGAAACGAGCCAGCTCAAGAACCACTTCGCGCTCCAGGGCGTGGAGCTGATCGGCTCCACGCCCGAAGAGCTGGCGGCTTACGTCACGGCGCAGCTGGCACGCTGGAGCAAGATCGTAACGGAGTTGGCGATCACCGAGCAGCCGTGAGGCGGCCGTTCGCCGTGTTGACGGAGGAAGACAGCAGGCGTCGTGCATCAGCGATGGGATAGACCCCGAGGTTGCGCCGGCCGACCGAACGGGAGTAGTCTCTTCGCATGAGCGACGCAATCATCTCCCGTAGCCCCGACGTAATGGGCGGAACCGCGGTTTTCTTGGGGACCCGGGTTCCCGTGCAAACTCTGCTTGACTATCTGGAGGCAGGAGAATCCATCGACGACTTTCTTGAGGGTTTCCCTTCGGTCAGTCGAGTACAAGTCATTGCTTTTCTTTTCTTGATCAGGCGAAGGACCGCCTGATCGCCGCGACCACGTGAAGGTATTCATTGACGAATGCATCGACTGGCGGTTCGCGAGGAGCATTGCTGACCACGAAACAAAGACTGCGCGTCAGACGGGTTGGTCACTCATCAAGAATGGAGAACTCCTGGCGCTCGCTCCACAGCAGTTTGACGTGTTCCTCACCGTAGATCGCAATCTGTCTTTTCAGCAGAACCTCCCCGCAGTTTCGATCGCAGTTATTGTACTGAGGGCACGCTCCAATCGGCTCGCCGATCTTCAGCCGCTGGTTCAAGAATTGCTCGCTCAGATCCCGCTTGCCAAGGTTGGGGCTGTCACTTACATCGGTGTCTAACCCGCGCATGACGACGGACGCTCATCAGCAGTGCTGCGCAGCGCTGTTTCGCGCCGCTTATGCGCATCGATTTGCGGCAACGATCAGCGCGAGCTTGCTGGCCGCGCAGCCAGCCGCGGCAGCGGACGCAACGGCTGAGGCCGCGCGCTATCCGATCAAGGCCGTGCGCATGGTCATCGGGTTCTCGCCGGGCGGTGCGGTCGACGTGCAGGGCCGCTTGATCGCGCAGGGCCTCGCCGAGCTGCTGGGCCAGCAGGTGCTGGTGGACAACCGCCCCGGTCAGGACGGCATCATCGCCGGCGCGCTGGTCGCGAAGGCTCCACCCGACGGCTACGCCTTCGCCTATGTGAGCGCGGGCCATGCGATGAATTCCGTCCTGCACGCCAAGACCATTCCGTATCACCCGATCAAGGACTTCGCGCCGATCTCGCTCACCGCATCCGGGCCGCTCACGCTGGTCGTGAACCCAGCCCTGCCCGTGAAGGATCTCAAGGGACTGATCGAGCTCGCGCGCAAGCGCCCCGGACAGCTCAACTTCGCCTCGTCCGGCTCGGGCGGAACGATGCATCTCGCCGGCGAGCTGCTGAAGACGGTGGCGAAGGTCGACATCGTGCACGTCCCGTACAAGGGCGGCGGGCCGGCGATCACCGACGTGCTGGGCGGTCAGGTCGAGCTCACCTTCGTCGGCGCGCCGGCGAGCATGCCGCACATCCGCTCGGGACGCTTGCGTGTGCTCGCCGTGACCACGCCCAAGCGCGCAACCGCACTGCCCGATGTGCCGACCGTCGCCGAAGCCGGCTACCCGGGATACGAGGTGAGCGCGTGGTACGGCGCGCTCGCGCCCGCCGGCACGCCGGTTGCGATCGTCGCTCGGCTCACCACCGAGCTGGCGAAGGCAGTCGCGGCGCCCAAGACGCGCGAGCGCCTCCTCGCGCTCGGCATCGAGCCCATCGGCAGCACGCCGGAGCAATTCACCAGCCACCTCCAGAACGAGATCGCGCGCTGGACGCCGATCATCCAGAATGCCGGCATCAAGACTGATTGAACCTATCGACCCGCGGCCGATCGCACGCCCTTAGGGCATGCGGCCGCAGCCCAGGCGAGCCGTGAAAACACCCACGCGCGCTTTTGA
>JADLAC010000025.1 GCA_020848435.1 Burkholderiales bacterium
CGTGTGCGACGGAGGCGATTTTCGCGCAGGGCTAGGAGGACGACGCAGCCGATAGCGAGACTATCGGCAAGTCGTTCGACACCGCCATGCGCGAAAAGCGCCCCGTCCCTTCGGGTTGCGCCCACAACGCGCGCATGCGGCGTTGCTCGGCTTGCCAATACTCCCGATATTGGTCTGCGCCGAGCGCCTTGCCTGCGGGCGTTGTGGGCACAACGCATCGCGCGAAATCAAGTCCGACAGGCTCCTAGGCATCGCGGGCAGGGCCGCGAGGAAGCGCGCAGGCTGGCCGCGCGCAAGAATGCGCTCAATCGCTTCGGCAAGCCCGAAGAGCTCGCCAACGCGATCGTGTTTCTGTGCTCCGAGCGGGCGAGCTACATCACCGGCGTGTCCTTGAGCCTGGACGGCGGGCGGTTGAAGGGGCTGTGGTAGCGCCGGGAGCGTATAAGCTGGCGCGAAGATTCGCCTTGTTCCTCCATGCACCCGCCCCGATCGCAACGCGCGCGCGGCGCGAACACCGCCAGGACTGGATCGAGCGCCGCACCGGGGCTTTGCGTGCCGTGCCTGAAATGACATACTGCCGCGCAAGTTGGGCCAACGCCCGCCCGAGGCGGGCGGCGGTTGCGTTCAAGCCCGTCCACACACATCCATCGCGAGAGGTGAGCGCATGAAGATCGAACGGATCGGATTCATGACCCCCGGAGACATGGGTCAGGCGGTAGCGATGCAGCTCAAGAACAAGGGCTACACGGTCTGCACCGCGCTCGATAAGCGCAGCGAGCGCAGCCGCAAGATGGCCGCCGACATCGGGCTTGCCGACCTCGGTTCGATCTCGCGCCTGGTCGCCGAATGCGATCTCATCATGTCGGTGATGAACCCCGGCGCCGCGCTCGAGTTCGCGCGCGAGGCGGCAGCCGCCATTCGCAACCAGGCGCGCAAGCCGCTTTTCATCGACTGTAACGCGGTCGCGCCCGAGACCATGCGCGCGATCGAGACGGCCATCACCGGGGCGGGCGCGCGCTGCCTGGACGGCGGCCTGATCGGACCGCCGCCGCGCGGCAAAGCCAAGGTCCACCTGTATATCGCCGGTCCCGGCGTGGCCGACCTCGAAGGGCTTGGCAACGAGCAGCTCGTCGTGCACCTGGCGGGCGAGCGCCTGGGCGATGCCAGCGCGATCAAGATGTGCTACAGCGCCTTCAACAAGGGCACCCAGGGCTTGCTGTTGCAGGTGCTGCTGGGCGCGCAACGCCTGGGCGTATACGAGGCGGTCGAGAAGCAGCTTCTGGACTCGCGCGCCGACCTGTACAACTGGTTTCTCGGCACGCTCCCGGCGATGCCGCCCAAGGCGTATCGCTGGGTGCCCGAAATGCACGAGCTGGCGCGCACCTTCGAGGGCGTGGGCATGACGCCGAAGATCTTCCAGGGCGAAGCGGCCATGTTCGAGCTGGTCGCGGCGACCGCGCTCGGGCGCGAGACCCCGGAGAACCGCGATCGCAACCGCACCGGCAAGGACGTGATCCGCCAGTTGGCCGATGCGCCGCGCAAGTAGCGACCGCCCGGCGCTCTGACCAGCCAGGCGCCCTCGGCCTTACGCCCCGATCACGCCTGCGGAATGCGCCGGCCGAGCTCGGCCAAGCCATAGAAGTCGAGCACCTGCTCGACCCGCGCCGGGTCGGGCTGGGCGTGAAAATAGCCGCGCCGGCTCGGGCTCATGCCGGCCAGGCGTTGCAGGCTCACCAGCGTCTCGGCCATCTTGAAGCAGGTGGCGATGCCGTCGATCACGGTGGCGCCGCCGATCTTGTGTACGCCGGCCTTGGCGAGCAGCAGATTCATCGGCATCTCGCCGGGGACGATCACGTCGGCGCCGGCATCCTGGGCGAGCTTCTCGCCGTTCGCGACGATGGTTTGCACCACGCCGTCCAGGCGGCTCGGATCGACGTGGGCCGCGACCACGTCGTCGAACGAGACGCCGGCGGCCGCGATGCCGGCGAAGCGCTCGGCCACGCCCCACTGGCGCACTTGCTCGAGCCAGAAGTCGCGCCGCGAGACATTGAAGAACAGCATGCCGACCCGGCGGCCGTACAGGCCGGCGAGATTGAACGCGGTTTCGCCGTAGCCGACGATCGGGATGTTCACCAGCGTGCGCAGCTCGCGGATCATGGGCGAGGGAATGCTGGCGAGCACCATGGCGTCGTAGCCTTGACGTTCGGCTTCGCGTGCCGCGGCAGCCCACTGCAGCTCGTGCAGCCGGTAGAGGAAGTTGTATGCCAGATCGGTGCCCGGATACTCGCTGGGATAGGTGTTGGGTATCTGCCCGTGCAGCACGACCTGCGTGCCCGGTGCGACGACTTCGCCGATTCGCGCCTTCAAGGCATCCACGTAGGCCGGCAGGTCGCTTAGAACGGTGAAGCTTTGGTGCCAGATGCGTAGCGTCATGCGTGATCCTCGTGGCAGAAAACGGAGGCGGTGACAAGCCGGACGCAGCCTTCGGCATGGCCGCGCCGGCGATCGCGTTGCCGGTGGCCGGCGCGTGCAGTATAGATGAGCTTGCGTGGCAAGGCGGGCCGATCCGTGGCATAGTCGTAAGCTTGGTCCGATCCAGGGCCCAGCGTACGAACGAGGAGAAAGCGAGTGACCAGCCTCACGGATTCCGCTCATGCCCCCGCAGCCGCGAACCAGACCGGTGCCGACGTCATCGTCGATTACCTGATTCGCGAGAAGGTGCCCTACATCTTCGGCCTGTGCGGGCACGGCAACATCGGCTTCATCGATTCGCTCTACGCGCGTGGCGAAGCGATCAAGACCGTTTCCGTGCACCACGAATCCGTTTGCGGCTTCATGGCGGACGTGTTCTATCGCGTCTCGGGCCAGCCCTGCGCGACCTTCACCTCCTGCGGTCCGGGCTCGGCCAACATGCCGATCGCCCTCGCCAATGCGTTCTTCGATTCGGTGCCGTTTCTTGCCGTGACCGGCAACGTGCCGACCACTCAATTCAATCGCGGCGCCTTCCAGGAAACCTATCGCCATCACCAGGCCGACTTCCCCTCCACCGTGCGCGCCTACTGCAAGCGCGTGTTCCAGCCGACGCGCCCGGAGCAGGTCGCGCTAGCCACGCGCCAGGCATGGAAGACGATGGTCACGGGGCGGCCGGGTCCGGTGGTGCTCGATGTGCCCTTCGACATCTTCAAGGAGCCGTGCGGCGACGGCACGCCGCTGCCGCAAGCGTGGAACGCGAACATCAGCTGCCGCTGCGGGGCCGACCCCGAAGGGCTCGCCAAGGCGGTCGACATGCTGCTCGCCGCCGAGCGGCCCGTGATCCTGGTCGGTCAGGGGGTGCGCTATGGACGCGCGAGCGGCGAGCTGCTGAAGCTGGCGGAGCGCTTGAAGATTCCCGTCGCCTGGTCGGCGAGCGGGGCGGGCGCGATCGATTCGCGCCATCCGCTGGCGCTCGGCTTGATCGCGCGCAACGGCGCCTACCAGGCCAACCACGCCGCTCGCCAAGCCGACGTGCTGCTCGCGCTCGGCGTGCGCTTCGACGATCGCACTTCGAGCTCGTGGATTCCGGGCTATTCATTCACCATCCCGCCGACCAGGCTGATCCATGTCGACATCGATCCGGACGAGATCGGCCGCAACTACCCGGTCGCGCTGGGCTTGATGGCCGACGTGCGCACCTTCCTGCGCCAAGTCCTCTCGGAGCTCGACGCGCGTCGCGCCCAGAGCCCGATTCCCGCGCCGCGGCTCGCCTGGCTGCAAACCATCGACGGCTATCGCAAGCAATGGAACGAGTTCATCGCGCCGGGTTTCCAGGCCGACACGACACCGATTCATCCGCAGCGCGCGGCACACGAGATCGACCAGGCGCTGCCCGCGGACGCGATCCTCGTCAGCGACATCGGCGTGCACCACAACTGGCTGTTGCAGTTCTGCCAGCCGCGCCGGCCCGATTCGCTCATCGGCTCGATGGGATTCGGCCCGATGGGCTTCGGCGTCGCCGGGGTGCTGGGGGCGAAGCTCGCGGCCCCGGAGCGGCCGTGCGTCTCGGTGTGCGGCGACGGCGCGTTCTTCATGCATGCCAACGTGCTCGGCACCGCCTTCGAGTATTCGATCCCGGTGGTGTGGGTGGTATGGAACAACTACGCCTACGCCTCGATCCGAGGCTTGCAGCGCGGCTACCTCGGCGGGCGCGAGCTCGCGACCGACTTCCGCCATCCCGGCACCGGTGAGCCTTACAACCCCGACTTCGCCGCCATGGCACGCTCGGCGGGCATCGAAGGCGTGCGCGTAGACAAGGCAGCCGATTTGCACCAGGCCATCAAGGAAGGTATCGCGACCGGCCGCCCGTACCTGATCGATGCCAATATCGGCGCCGAGCTCAATCCCTCGGGGGCCGGAATCTGGGAGCTGCCGAGCCTCGGCCGCAGCAAGCCGGGCATCGGCGAGCAGTACACGCCGGGCTTCGGCGGCTGATCGGCTCATCCTCGCACCGGCCGGGCAAGGGAGGCGATCCCGACCCCCGCGCCGGCCGCACGCCTCGTCACTGCGGGATCGCGCCGCTTGTCGATCGATCGCAGCCAAGCGGCGATCTACCTGACGCTGGCGTTGACGCTGTTCAACTTCATCGGCACCTCCGCTGCCCGCGTCGTCCTGACCCTGTATGCGCTTGATCTCGGTGCCCCCGCCTCCGCGGTCGGTGTTCTCGGCGGCCTGCTGTTTCTGTTCGCGCTCCTGCTGTCGTGGCCGATCGGGGCGGCGGCCGATCGCAGCGGCGGTCGCGCGCTGCTCTTGCTCGGATCGCTTCTCGGGGTCGTCTCGCTCGTCCTGCCTTTCTTCTTTCGCGCCCTGCCCGCGTTCTATCTCTCGGCCGCGCTCAACGGACTGGGGCTCGCGTTCGTCCATGTCACGCTGCAATACCTGATCGGCGTGCTGAGCAAGCCAGAGGAGCGCGCACGCAACTTCAGCAACTTCAGCCTCGCCGGTGCGGCGACCAACTTTCTCGGACCGCTGTTGGCGGGATTCTCCATCGACGCATTCGGGCACGCCTGGGCCTGCCTGATCGCCGCGACCCAGCCCGCCATCGCAGCGGCCCTGCTGCTCGTCTGGGCGCGCTTGTATCCGCCCGGTGGAAGCGCTGCGCCGCGCGCAGCCGGCCCGGCGCGCCCGCTGATCGATCGCGGCGTCGCGCGCATGCTCGTGATCAGCGGCATGGTGCAGCTCGGCTACGATCTGTTCCAGTTCTACTTGCCGATCTATGCGCATTCGATCGGCTTGTCGGCCTCGGCGATCGGGTCGATTCTCGCCACGATGGCAGTCGCCGCCTTCGTCGTGCGGATGTTTCTCGCCTACCTGGTGAGGAGGCTGCCGGGGCGCAGCTTGCTCGTGGTCGTATTCGCGATGGGTGCGCTGGGGTTCGCGCTGGTGCCGTTTTCGGCCAACGCGATCGTGCTCGCCCTGATCGCATTCCTGTTCGGGCTCGGCATGGGCATCGGCATACCGCTCACGGTGATCCTGATGTTCGCCAATTCCGCCGAAGGGCGCTCGGGCCAGACGCTGGGGCTGCGCTTGACCGCCAATAACCTGACGCGCGTCGCCGGGCCGATCGTATTCGGTGCGGTCGGCTCGGCCTTCGGCCTGTCGGCCGTATTCTGGATCGTGGCGTTGATACTCGCCGCCGGCGGGGCGCTGTCGCGCGGGGTGAGGGATGCTACCCGTTGAGGCCGGGGGGGCGACGGCCGGGGCGCTGCGCAGCGCGCGCCCCGGCAGCGGCGCTACTTGATGCCCAGCATGCCTTTCGCTTTGCCCAAGGCCGCCATCGAATCGGCATGCTTGCCCTCCCGGTGCAGCCGCTCGCCTTCGGCGCGCAGCTTCTTCACTTCGCTCATTTGCGCCGCGCCGAGCTTCGAGCCCGACATCGCGGCATCGATCGCTTTCATTTCGTTCGGGCAGTTGTTGGCCGATACCGCGCCGGCCAGTGTCGCCAAGACAATACCGCAGAGCAGCTTGCGCATGATCACTCTCCCGGGAGATTGAACGGCAGACAGCGATGGGAATGATAACAGTTTCCGGCGCGCGCAGGTATCCGCGCGCCGCAGCCGTTTCGCCGCTTGGCGGGGGCTCCCTCGGAGCGACCCGGCGTGTATCCAAGCACGCTCGGCTTCACCCCGCGATGGTGTGCGCAGCGCGCGCCGTGCGCGTACGCCTAAGACTTCGATTCCCGCGTCGCGCTCCAGGCATTTGCGCTGCCGCCGGTCTTTACGCTGCCGTCGATGCGCTCGCCGGCGACCCGGCCGCTATAGCTCGCGCCGCCCGCGCTGAACGTGATCTGCGCGCCATTCACCTTGCCGCCGGTCAGCTTGAGCGTGCGACCGTTGGCGCTGAGCGTGCCCGAGACGTTCTGAAATTCCTGCTCGAGCTGAAGCGTCCCTTGTGCTGTCTTCCACGTGCCGGCGACCTTGGCCGGAACGATCCACAAGTAGGCGGTGCAATAGCTGGTGCAGCCTTCTTCGGCCGAGGCGGTCACCGACTGGTCCCATTTCCACTCGCCCATCGTGAACGAGTTGGAAACGATCCGCGTGCCCGGCTTCATGTCCAGGATCTTCGGCCGCAGGCGGATGTTGATGTCCGGCAGCAGGAACATGGTGATGACCGTCGCGTTGGAGAAGTCGGTCTCGAACAGGTCGGCTTGCTTGAACTCCGCCTTGGCGCCGAGACCGGCTTTCTGCGCATTGCGCCGCGACAGCTCGACCATGTCCGGGTTGTACTCGATACCCAGCGCCGTGGTCCCGCGCTTGGCCGCGCTGATGACCGTGCGGCCATCACCCGAGCCGAGATCGACCAGGATGTCCTGCGGCGTGACCTTGCCCAGCGCGAGCATCTTGTCGACCAGCGCCTGCGGGGTCGGCACCCAGATCACATCCTTGCCGTGTTGTCCGACTTGCGGTTCGTAGCTCTCCTTGGGCGGGCTTTGCCCGGGAGCGGCGGTGCTGATACACAACAAGACGGCCATCAGGCAGCGTTCGAGCGTGGATGCGGGCTTCATGCGAATTCTCCGAATGGACTAGCGACCCTCGCGCGAGGGTACGTTGCCCTCGCGCGGGAACCGGAGATGATACCGAAATGCGCTTCCGAGGCGCGCGTTTTCCGGCCGGCTAAGCGGCTTCTCTCAGTGCGGTCCGGATCACGATCTGGTCGAATGGTGCTGCGAGCGATCCACGGTCGTCCTTTTCGAGCAAACCCGGATCGGTCGGTGCCCGCACATCGGTACGCGGAAGTTGCCTCAGCGCTGGACCTTGATGCCGGCGGTTTGCACCACGTCGGCCCATTTCTGCCGGTCCGCGGCCATCGATTTCGCGTAGCCTTCCGCGGTCGCGGTCAAGGGATCGGCGCCCTGGCTGGACAGCAGCTTCGCCAGCTCGGGCGTTTTCAAGGCGGCGTTGATATCCCGGTTGATGCGCTCCACCAGGGGGCGCGGCATGTTCTTGGGCCCGATCACGCCGTACCAGCCGCTCACCTCGAAGGTGGGCAGCCCGGCCTCCTTGATCGTCGGCACGTCCGGCACGGCGGAGGCGCGTTGCGGGGTCGTCACCCCGAGCGGGCGCAGGCGCGCGGACTTGATGTACGCGAGCGAGGAGGGGATCGACGGGAAGGCAAACTGTAGATGGCCGCCGATCAGATCGACCAGCGCGAGACTCTGGCCCTTGTAGGGCACGTGGACGTAATCGAGCTTGGCGAGCAGCTTGAACAGCTCGGCCGCCATGTGGCTGGGCGAGCCGACGCCGGAAGTGCCGTAGGTCAAGTCGCCCGGGCGCTTGCGGGCGAGCGCGATGAAGTCCGCCACCGAGCGCGCGGGCAGCGACGGATGCACCACCATGATGTTGGGGACCATGGCGACGATGGCGATGGCGGTGAAGTCCTTCACCGGGTCGAACGGCAGCTTGGGATAGATCGACGCGTTGATGACGAAGCCTTCCGGGATCATCTGGATGGTGTGGCCGTCGGGCGGCGCCTGCAGCGTGATTTCGCCCGCGATGATGTGATTGGCCCCGGGCCGCGGATCGATCAGGACTTGCTGCGGATACTTCTCCGCCAGCTTGTTGCCGAGCGCGCGCGCGATGATTTCGGTCGCACCGCCCGGCGCGGCGCCCACGAGGAAGCGAATCGGCTTGGTCGGGAAATCGGCTTGCGCCAACGCGCTGCCTGCCGCGAGACAGGCGCAGGCGACACCGAACAGCACGGCTACAGGCGAATGCACGCGGATGCCCATGCTCTCCTCCTCGGTCGATGGCCGGCGGCGAATGCTCCGTCCCTGCCGGCGCGCTTACCGGATCATTGCCCGCCGTTCTTGCGCCGGCCCGCCGCGCCGACGACTTTCACGCCGGCCCATTCCTCGAAGTAGGTGATCAAGGTCGAGGAGTCGCGCTTGGCGCCGCCGTGGCTGACGCCGTAGCCCCACAACTGGCGCGCCATGTTGCCGAGCCACATGGTGACGCCGAGCCGCTCGGCTTCCTTCATGCACAAGCTGATGTCCTTGTAGGTGATCTCCATGTTGCTGCCGTAATCGAAGCTGCGCGTGAGCACCGAGCGCGGCATCTTGTTCAGCGTGCAGTTGTTCATGCCGGTGCTCGCATTGATGACCTCGACCATCGCGTCGGGATCGAGACCGGCCTTGGCGCCCAGCACGAAGGCTTCGTAGGTGGCGGCGGTCGAAATCTGCGACAGCAGATTGTTGACGAGCTTCATCATCTGCGCTTGGCCCGAGCGGGCGCCCATGTAATGCACCTTGCCCAGCGCTTCGAGCAATCCGGCAGCGCGTTCGAAAGCGGACTGTTCGCCCGACACGATCACCGACAGCTTGCCTTCGCGCGCCCGCTGTACGCCGCCGCTGATCGGCGCGTCGAGCATATGGACCTTGCGCTGCGCGAGGTCCTGGCCGAGCGCTTCGGCGAACTCCGGACCTGTGGTCGAGTGATCGACCAGGATCTCGAGCGCGCCGCCGTGGGTGAGGCCGTTGGGTCCGGTCGCGACTTCGCGCACCGCCTCGAGGCTCGGCAGGCAGGTGAAGACGATGCTCGCCTGGGCGGCGACCTCGCGTGGCGAGCCGGCGGCGCGGCCGCCCGCTTCCTGGATCTCGCGCACGGCCGCGGCCGCGATGTCGTGCACGATGAGGTGATGCCCGCTATCGAGCAGGCGGCGCGCCATGGGCGCGCCCATCTTCCCGAGCCCGATGAAGCCCAGGCGCGGTCTGGATTCGGCTGCGTTCATGATTCTCCTCGCGACGATTGAGCGCGCGGGCCGCGTTGGCCGTCGCGCCGCGCTGTCAGCTCGATGCAGTGTAGCAGCGGGCCCCGAGCGCGTCGAACCCGCGGCGACCAGTAACGAGACGGCGCTCGCGCCGTGCCGCGTCGACACACATCAACGCGATGCGCCGCTGCCTTGCGGATTGGCGCGCGCGGCAGCGCTGGGAGGCGCGGGCGGTGCGGGCGGTGTGGGCGGCTTGGGGGGCGTGGGTGTCGCCTTGGGCGGGTGGAGCACGCGCGGCGCGCCTTCGCTCTGGATCACGCACTCGGGCGCGGTGCCGTCGGCGCGGCGCTCGGCGCACTGGGGATTCTTGTCGTATGGCGACGACATATCGGGCTCGGCTGCGAGCGCCGAACCTGCCATGAAGAGGGTCATTGCAGCGAGAGGCACAGCTCGTCTCATCTCGATCTCCTGGCGCCTGGTCGCGCCGTTGCACGCGCGCCTAAGCGTCCCAACGCGTCCCGCGATGGCTTGGCGGATTCGCATCGGTGGCACGAACCGCCCGTCCGGACGGCATGGGCGGTGCTTGCGCTGGCGCCGCGCGGCCTAAACGGCTTCGATTGCCCCAGGGCACGGGAAGTTTCGATGCCGGCGGCGCGTGCCTGCCGGCGGATGACCACGCGCGGTGACGACATGCGTGCAGGACTTGCGCCGTGCGCGCTCGACCCCGGTCCGACCCCGGTCCGGGTTACCCCGCTCCGGGTTCACGCGCGCAGCGCGGCGGTCAGCTCGCGCACGTCGCCCAGGTCGTCCAAGCGATCGACCAGGGCGATGACGCGCGCGACTTTCGGCTCGGCGAGGACACCTTTCGCCGCCGTGCGCAGCTTGTCCTGGATCTCGGCGCGGGTAAGAGGATCGTCGGGGTCGCCCTTGGCGCATTGCCGCCGGTCGGTGAGAACCGCACCGGCGCTCGTTCGCACTTCCACGCTCGCCGCGGTGCCTTGCAGCGACGCATCGGCGCTCACCTTCACGCGGCTGCGCGTGAACCGGTCGACCGCGGCGTCCTGATAGCGCGCAGGCTCGAACTGATCGAGCCAGCAGCGCCGATCGTGCAGGATGATGCTCGTCACGTAGGGCGCGGACAGCAGCGCCTTGAACTTGTCGTTCCAGGGCAGGCTGCCGTGCATGTCGTACACGCCCTGCGATAGGCCGACGCGGATTTCGGCCACGTTATCGGGTCGCAGATCGTGTTTCTCGATCAGCGCGAACAAGCCCGTCATCGCGCTCTGGATGGAGCTTGCGGCCGGCCACAGCCGCAATGCGATCTGCTGCAGCAGCCATTCCCGGCCCAGCCCGGCCACTACCGTCTCGGGCTTGCCGCCATCGGAATACGCGCTGTAGATGCCGCCGTCGGGATGGGCCAGGATCTCGGCCGAGGCGCGAAAGTCCTGCTGCGCGAGCAACCCCGCCATGAGCCCTGAAAGCGCGCCGCGGCATTGATGGAACTTGATGGTCGGCGTGCCCCAGTGCGCGAAGGTGCCGGCCGACTGGCTGCCGGCCAGGCCGAAGGCATTGCGCTGTTGCTCCGCGGTGAGTCCCAGTAGCTTCCCCAGCGCCGCCGCACCGCCGAAGGGGCCGACCACGCCGGGCGAATGCCAGCCGCGGCCGCGAAACGCGCTGTAGTTGGTGCCGAGCGCGACCCGCACGGAGGTTTCCAAGCCCGCCGCCACGGCCAGCAGCAGCGCCTTGCCGCTCGCGCCGTCGCGCTCGGCAATCGCGAGCGCCGGCGGCACTACCTCGGGCGTCGTGTGGTAGAGGGTCGGGCGGTGCACGTCGCACACCGTGACCGCGGTGACCAGGTAGCCGTTGAGCATCGTTGCGCCCGCGAGCGAAAGCTTGCCGCCACCGATCACGCTCGACTCCTCGCAATGCCCGAGCGCGGCTGCCAACGCGTGCACTTGGCGCACTTCGTCGCCGTGCCGGCCGGCGATCGCGCTTGCCAGCGCGTCGAGGATGTAATCCTTCACCCGCTCGCGGATCGCGCTCGGGATGTCGTCGTAGCGCAAGCCGGCGATGAACCCGGCGAGCTCGGCAGTCGGTGTGGCGGACATTGTCTGCTCCGATGGACGTTGGAGGAATCGGGGTGCGTGCTACGGCCGCGGCGCGCTTCGCCTCGCAGCGCGCGCCGTGATTGGCCGCGGCGGTCAACCCGCGCATTCTAACCGCGCCCCAGTGCCTCGATCCGCCCACCGTTGCATTACGCGCCGACACGCCGGCCGCGGTCGAGAGCGCAGCACACGATGAGGTCGCAACGCGTCAAGCCGTCGGCGCGTATTGCGATCGATTCGTCCGACAGGCTCCTAGACATCATGTGCATGTATTGACCTGCCGCACCTCAAGTTGACGCGGGTTACGCTTGGGGTTTGTTCAACCGGCGGCGCAGAGCCGCAATTGAGGGGGCAGGTCATGAAAGAGTTTAGCAAGTAC
>JADLAC010000026.1 GCA_020848435.1 Burkholderiales bacterium
AGGAGGACGACGCAGCCGATAGCGAGACTATCGGCAAGTCGTTCGACACCGCCATGCGCGAAAAGCGCCCCGTCCCTTCGGGTTGCGCCCACAACGCACGCATGCGGCGTTGCTCGGCTTGCCAATATTCCCGATATTGGCCTGCACCGAGCGCCTTGCCTGCGCGCGTTGTGGGCACAACGCATCGCGCGAAATCAAGTCCGACAGGCTCCTAGGGCCGGCGAATTTCCCTGCTGACGCTTTGCGAACCGTTCTTGCCGCCCCAGCCGGGAATATACGCCGATTGCACGCCGGCACGCCCGCCGGCGGAGATCACCAGCAGATCCGAGGGCTCGTGCACCAGCGGCACCATGGTGCGCTCGTCCTGCGGCGTGATGTCGCCGGGCTCGATGTGGGCGCGCTTGAGCTCGGCGCGGCTGATCCGGGAATTCTCATAGACGAACTTCTGCACCTGCTCGCGCGTCCAGCGGGACTTCTTGATCGTCTCCGAATGCTCGCCCGCGAACACCAGCGCATACTGCGGCTGGCGCGCCGTGCCGGCCGACATCCGCATCTGCGCGCAGGCGGTTTCGAGTATGCCTTCGGCCGTCGCGCTCAACTGGTTGGAGAACTGATGCGGCGCGAGCGCGGCGAAGATCGTGACGACGCTCTGATCGGCGCGAAAACCGCGCGTGGTGTGGAATGCCGGCCAGGGACTTTCGGCTTCGTTCTCGGCGATGCAATAGCTGTACTTGCCCGCATGGCCGAGGCTGCTGCGATCGAGCTCGCCGGGGATGGTCCCGATCACGTTGCGCATGATCAGCCGAATCGCGCGGCCGATGGTCGCGTTGGCGCGCCAGCCCGGGCCGAACAGGTTGTCGGTGCAGTTGATGTCGAGCTCGCGCGCGATCGGGCCGTTCACCACCATGAATACCGCCGAGCCGCCGGTGCTGGTGGCAGGGCCGTGGTAACCGTAGAGCGGATCGGCCAGCGCCTCGACCGCGGCCGCGACCACCGGCATGTACTCGGCCTTGCATCCGGCCATCACGGCATTGATGGCGACCTTCTCCGCGGTGACCGAGGTCTGGCGATTCTCGATGAAGGCGAGCTGGTGCTCGGGTGCGAGCCCGGCTGCGTTCAGCATTGCCTCCACCCGGTCGGCCGTCGGCGGAATCACGGGCAGCCCGTCGGTCCAGCCATTGGTGTAGCAAAGCTCGATCGCTCCGGACAGATCCGGCGCCATATGCCGGCGAGATTTGAGTTCCATGCCCACCCCTTCTGCTGTGGTTTGCGCGTGCCGCGTCGCGCCGAGCGCGCAGTATGCACCCAACGGCACGCAGGGAAAAGCGCGCTGGTGCAGGGCGCCGCAGATCAGCGCACGTTCGCTCGGGGTTCGACTGCACTTGCTACTGATGGCGCCGGATGAAGGCCAGCGTCTCGCGCGCGCATCGATCCGGATCGCTTGCCGCGACATGATACGAATTGCCGGGGACGACGCAAAGCTCGGAGCGCGCGATGCTACGCGCCCAGGCGCGCGTCTGTTCCACCGATGCGACGCCGCTTGCTTCCGAGGTGATCACGAGCGTGGGGCAAGCGATGCGCGCGAGCTCGGCGCGGATGTCGGCGCATTCTATGGTCGTCATGAAGCCGACCTGGCTTTCCAGATCGGTGCGGCCCATGAGATCCGACCACCAGGCCATACCCGCAGCAGGGAAGCGATCGCCCAAGCGGCTTGCCATGCCCTCGCGTGCCCACCGCGCAACGCCGAGGCGGCGCAGCTCGGCGATCAAAGCGGGCAGGCGCTCGGCGCGGCCGGGCCAAAGCGGCGGCGGCGAGCCCACCACCGTCAGCGTGTGCATCCGATCCGGATGGCGGGCCGCGAAGGCGCGCGCGACGCTGCCCGCAAGCTTCGCACCGACTAGATGGATGCGCGCACACCCCAACGCATCGGCGAGCGCCAGGCAATCGGCGACCAGCAGATCGACGCTCCAGGCGAACCCCTTGGGCATGGGGGTGGATGCGCCGAAGCCGCGCATGTCGGGACGCACCACCCGCAGCTCGCGCGCGAGCTCGGGCACCCAGCCGAACCATACCGCGCCGCTTTCGCCCAGGCCGTGCAGCAGGATCGCGGTCTGCGCCGTGCGCCACGGATCCGTGTAATCATCCACCGCGTAGTGCAGCATGAGATCGGCGTCGATACGCACTCGCGGCATGGCATGCTCCCGTGGCGAGGCCGATTCTATAGCACGCGCTCGGCGCTCGATGCGCGCGGCCTCGAACTGGCATCCACGGCGGACTTGCTGCATGATGCGCCGTTCGTCGGATGCAACGATGTCGGAGGATAGCCTCGTGAAGCACTCGCTCGTCCTGCTGGGGGACATCAATCTCATGAACGTGACCGACGCCGCCGTGCCGTTTCGGCGCGTGCGCGCGGCGTTGGCCGAGGCGGACTGCCGCTTCGCCAACCTGGAATGCTGCCTGTACGAGCAGAAGACCCGACACGAGCTGCGCGACGAAGGTTTCTTCGCCGCGCCCGCCCTCGGCGAGGCGCTCAAGCTGGCCGGCATCGATGCGATCGGCAACGCGAACAACGTGAATTACGGTGCGGAAGCCATCATGGCTTCGTGCGCTGCTTTGCGCTCGCTCGACATACCGAGCACGGGGGCCGGTGCGAATCGCGCGCTTGCCTACGCGCCGGTCGTGGTCGAGCGCAAGGGCATCCGCTACGGCTTCCTGCAGCGCAGCTCGGTGTACTGGCCGACCAATCACGAAGCGGGCGAGAGCTCGCCGGGCATCGCGGTGTTGCAGGGACACACCGCGTATCAGCCGATGCTGTACAAGATCCGGCCCGAGCTGCCGCCGGCCAATCGCCCCGGCGTGCCCCCCGCCATCATCACCTGGGCCGACCCCACGCACCTCGCGCGCTATCGCGACGACGTGGCCGCCTTGCGCGCCCAATGCGACATACTCACCGTCTCGCATCACTGGGGCTTGTTCGAGGAGGTGCTCGACTATCAGGTGGAGATCGCGCATGCCGGCATCGATGCGGGCGCCGACGCCGTGATCGGGCACGGTCCTCACTTCTCGCTGGCGATGGAGATGTACCGGGACAGGCCCGTGTTCTACGGGCTCGGCAATTTCTCCTTCCATACCGGTCACGGCGGGCGCAAGCACGGCAACTGGATCGGCGAGGCTGCGCGCTTGACCTACGACGGCACGGCGTTGCAGCGCGTGGCCTTCAGGCTGGTGCGCCACGACGACAGGAACGAAACCTACTTCTCGCATCCGGGCGAAGAAACCCAAGCGCTGGCGCGGCTGCAATCGCTGTGCGATCGCTTCGGTACCCGGCTCGAGCACGACGGCGAGGAAATCGTCATCTGGCGCCGCGGCTAGCAGCGAGCCGCGAAGCGCGCGATATCGCCTCGATCACGCGCGCGGCGTGGCTAACGTGCTGCCCCGCTTTCCGCGCGCACGGCTTGTTCCCAATGCTGCCCGTCGAATTGCTTGATCGCAATCCCGGGGAGAACGCGATAGAAGTCGTCCAGGCAGCGCAGGTTGACCGCGTACTGGTCCGGGGCGCGGCGCGGGTTGCTGAACACGTGTATGCCGCATCCGGTGCAGTACCAATGCTTGGCCGTGCGCGTGCCGAACTGGTACAGGCCGAGCCGGTCTTCACCCTGCAAGATCCGCAAGCGTTGCGGCGGCACGCGATGATTGATCACGCCTTTCTTGGTGCAAATGGAACAGTTGCACTGGCTCGCGTTATCGAGCGTGGTTTCGATACTGAAGCGAATCGCGCCGCAATGACAACCGCCTTGGTAGTGCTCCATCGCGCCTCCTCGTGATCAGAACTCGACGAGCTTCAGCCGTTGCACCTTGCCGGAGGGTCCCTTGGGCAGCTCGTCGAGCACGCGAATGCGCTTGGGCGTCTTGTAGCGGCCGAGCTCGCGCTCGCAAAACGCGCGCAACTCGTCCTCGCTACAGGCTTGTCCCGGCTTGAGGACCACTGCCGCCAGGATCTCCTGGCCGTAATGCGCGTCGGCGATGCCGACCGCCGCGGCTTCCAGCACGGCCGGATGCCTGAGCAGCGCTTCGTCGATTTCGCGCGGCGCGATGTTCTCGCCGCCCTTGATGATGAGCTCCTTGATGCGGCCCGTGACGAACAGAAACCCGTCCGCGTCCAGGTAGCCGAGATCGCCGCTACGCAGCCAGCCCTCGGCATCGAAGGCGCGGGCGGTGGCTTCCGCATCCTTGTAATAACCTTTCATGACATTGTCGCCGCGCACCATGATCTCGCCCGCCTGGCGGGGACCGAGCGTGGCGCCACTGGCCGGATCGACGATCTTGGCCTCGTTGCCGAACGCCGTGCCGGGACTGCCGATCTTGCGCCTGGTCGCGTCGAACGGATTGGTGAAGCAGGGCGCCGCGGTTTCGGTCATGCCGAAGGTTTCGATGATACCTATACCGAAGCGCTGCTCGAACGCGCGGTGCTGTTCGGGCGGCAAGGGCGCCGATGCAGACCGACAAAAGCGCACTTGCGACGGCGCGAGCCCGTGTGCGCGTGGATCGGGGCCGTGCAACAGGTAGGCGATGATGGTCGGCACGACGTTGAGCCAAGTACATCGGTACTGCGCCACCAGCGGCCAGTAGGCCGAGGCGCTGAATCGATTCGGCATCACTACCGATCCGCCGTGAACCAGTGGCGCAACCGCGGTCACGATCTGGCCATTGATATGGTAGAGCGGAAGCGCGCACAGCACGCGGTCGCCCGCGCCGAGCCGGTGCGCCGCGGAGGTGAACTCGCCGCCGGCGATGCAGTTCTTGTGACTGAGCAGGCAGCCCTTGGGTTTGCCGGTCGTGCCCGAGGTGTACATCAGCAGCGCGTCATCGTCCTCGGCGATCGGCGGTAGCTCGTGCAGGGGCGCCTCCGCATCGCCAAACAGGTGCTGCGCATCGACATCGACTTCTCGCACGTGAATGCGCCGCCCGCTCGCGCCGAGCGCTGCGCGCAAGCGCGCATGGAATTCCGCTGCGACGAACACGGCGCGCGTATCCGAATGCGCCAGCACGTATTCGAGCTGGGAGCGCTGCGCGAGCAGATTGATCGGCTGAACCACGTAGCCGCCGTACATCGCGCCGAGCAGCAGCCGCGCCGCCTGCAAGCCGTTGTGCAGCATGAATGAGACCTTGTCGCCTTTGACGAGCCCCAGGGCTGCGAGATAACGCGCGAGCGATATCGACGCGCGCTGCAGCGCGCCGTAGGTCAGCGTGCGTCCGGTTTCCGGCGCGAGCAGATAGGCGCTCTCGGGCTGGGTGCGCGCCCGCCAATCGATGTAGTGACGAACGGTGCGGGGCTGCATCATGGCCGTAGCGCCATGCTCGATTCGGCGCGCGTTCAAATCCGGTACTTGGCGCGGTACGCCGCGAACAGCTCCGCCGCGTCGGGCTCGTCGCTCGCTATGGTGCGCACGATCCGCGTCGTATTGAGGAAGTGGCGGTAGTTCAAGTTCTCCGAGAAGCTGTTGCGGCCCCAGGTGCCGCAGCCCATGGAGAGCGAAAACGGCAGGCCGTTGTCGAAGCTGCCGCCGTTGGCGATCGCGTGCGCCTGGTTAACGATGACGCGGCACACCGTCAGCTCGAGCCCGAGTCGCATGACATGCGCCTCGTTGCCGGTATGGATGCCGACCGAATGGCCGTTGCCCTGGTAATCGTAGATCGCATGGGTGATCGCGAGCGCGTGGTCGAAATCGCGCGCCCGATAGACGGTCAGCACCGGGCACAGTTTCTCGCCCGAGAACGGGTGCGCCGGCCCGGTCCCGCTCTCCTCGACCATGAGAAAACGTGCCTGGGTGAGCGACGGACGCGACAGGCCGGCAAGCGTGCATATGCTCGCCACCGGCTGGGCGGTGGTAGCCGAGCCGAGCTTGCCTTGGGGAAACATGACCGCCTGCAAGCGCGCTTTCTCGTCCGCCGTGAGCAACGCGCCGCCTTGGCGTTCGAATTCGGCCAGCATCGGCGGGTATACCTTGTCCAGGACCACGGCGGAATTCTCCGAAGAGCAGCTCGTGGCATGGTCGAAGGTCTTCGACAGAGCGATCTTCGCGGCCGCGCCGGCCAGGTCGGCCGACTCGTCCACGATCACGGCCACGTTGCCCGCGCCCACGCCGAGCGCCGGCGTGCCGCTGGAATACGCCGCTCGGACGTTCGCTTGCGAGCCGGTCACCACGACCAGGTCGGCCTGGCGCATCAGCTCTTCGCTCATCGCCTTCGATACCGGCTGCGGCAGTATCTGCACCAGGTCGCGCGGCGCAGCGATGCGCTCGAGCTCGGCGTGGACCAGCTCGAGCAGTCGTGCGCAGGTGCTGTAGCCCTTGGGCGAGGGGGCGAGAATGATGGCGTTGGCGCCCTTGAGCGCGTTGATGATGTTGTTCGCGGGGGTCGCGCCGGGGTTGGTCGAAGGCACGACCGCCGCCACCACCCCGACCGGCCGGGCGATCTCGATCAGCCCCTTGTCGGGGTATTGCGCGACGACGCCCACGGACTTGGCGGCGCGCAGGTCGCGCAGCAGCCCGAGGGTCTTGCGATGGTTCTTGTTGATCTTGTCTTCGGTCTTGCCCAAGCCCGTATCGCGTACGGCGAGGTGCGCGAGCTCGCGGTTGCGCGCCGGTTCCATGATGGCCCAGCCGGCGGCGAGAACCAGCTCGTCGACCCGCGCCTGGTCGTAGCGCGCCGCGATGCGTTGCGCCGCGCGTGCGCGCGCCACCAGCGCTGCGACGACGGCTTTCACGCCATTCTCGGCACTGTTCATGTATCGCTCCTCTATGCGGCCGCGCCCGGGCCGCGCCTTGCATGATACCAAGCCGTCATCCGCGTCCGGCCCGGTTTTTGCGGTGCCAGCACGATGTTGCTAAACTTTCACGCGTTCGTAATCGTGCAGCGTGCACATCCAGCCACGGAGGCTCTATCGAGAAATGGTCGAGCACAAGAAGCACGCCCGGCTCCCGGGGAAATTGGTATTCATCGGTTTCGGTTCGGTTGGTCAGGGCGCGTTGCCGCTGTTGCTGCGCCACCTGGACGTACGCCGCGAAGCCGTATCGATCATCAATGGCGATGAGCGCGGTGCGGCCGAAGCCGCCGCGTACGGCATTGCTTATCGCGTCGAGCCCCTGACGCCACGCAACTTCCGCGGCATATTGGATCCCGTGCTGCGGCCGGGAGACTTCCTGCTCAACGTCTCGGTCGACGTTTCGAGTACCGACCTGATCGAATACTGTCTCCAGCGCGGCATCTTCTATCTCGACACGTGCATCGAGCCGTGGCTGGGCGGCTATACCGATGCCAGCGTTCCGGCGGCCCGCCGCACCAACTACGCGCTGCGCGAGAAGGCACGCGCGCTCGATGCGCAGTATCCGGGCGCCGCGACCGCGATGGTCACGCATGGCGCCAATCCCGGCCTGGTCTCGCACTTCGTCAAGCAAGCCTTGGTGAATCTCGCGCGCGATTCTGGCGACGGCGAGGTCATTCCCGCCTCGCGCGAGCAATGGGCCCTGCTCGCCGAGCGCGTCGGCATGAAGGTCGTGCACGTCGCCGAGCGCGATACCCAGTTCGCCATTCCGCAGAAGCGCCCGCAGGAGTTCGTGAACACCTGGTCGGTCGAAGGATTCGTCGGCGAAGGCGCGCAACCGAGCGAGCTGGGCTGGGGAACGCACGAGCGCCATTTTCCGGCCGACGGCATGAGCTACGATTTCGGTCCGGGGTGCTCGATATTCCTCAACCGCCCCGGCGTGTCGGTGCGCGTGCGCAGTTGGACGCCGCTCAACGGTCCCTATCACGGCTTGCTCATCACCCACGGCGAGTCGGTATCCATCGCCGATTACTTCACGGTGCGCGCGGATGAGCGCGTGCGATTTCGGCCGACGGTGCACTACGCCTACCATCCGTGTGACGGCGCAGTGCTGTCGGTGCACGAGCTCTGCGGCCGCAACTATCGCATGCAGCCCGAGCACCGCGTGCTGATGGACGACATCCAGGGCGGCATCGACGAGCTCGGCGTGCTCCTCATGGGGCACAAGCGCGGCGCCTATTGGTACGGATCGCAACTGGGCATCGAGGCGGCGCGCACGCTCGCTCCCTACAACAACGCGACCACTTTGCAGGTCGCCGCGGGGGTACTGGGCGCGATCGTGTGGGCATGCGAGAATCCGCGCGCCGGCGTCGTCGATCCGGACGACATGGACTTCAGGCGCGTGCTCGAAGTCGCTCGACCTTACCTCGGCAACATGGTGGGCGTGTACAGCGACTGGACGCCGTTGCAGGAGCGCGGCGTGCTCTTCCCCGAGGACACCGATCCCGCCGATCCCTGGCAGTTCAAGAATTTCAGGGTGATGTAGCGCCCCGGGCCAGCCCGAGTCTCGGGCAGAACGTGGCCGCCGCCTGGCGAGCGCGAAACGTTCACCTATCGCCGCGTCACCAGCGTGCGCGGCGGCCCGGCGCACCCGGCCAGCTCCGGCCGGCGCTGTAGCCAAGGCGCCGCGCTCACTGCGCGGCCGGGGACGGCGTGGCGCGCAGGGCATCCAGCACTCGTCCACCCGCGCGGGCGTCGGCGGCGAGGCCGCGGGCGTTCTGGAATTGCTGGATGGCGGCGCGGGTTTTCGGACCGATCATGCCGTCGGCGGTGCCGATGTCGTAGCCCTGCGCGATCAGTCGCTCCTGTAGCTCTTTGCGCTCGGCTCGCGACAGACCGCGATCATCGGTGGGCCAGGGCGTCGCCCACGCTCCCGCCCCGCGCAGGCGATCGGCAAGCTGCGCGATGGCGAGCGCATAAGACTCGGCGGCGTTGTACGCATAGATCGCGTCGAAATTCCTGAACACGAGGAAGGCCGGACCCGCGGCGCCCGCCGGCAGCAATAGCGCCGCCGCTCCGGGGCCGTCGAGCGCACTGCCGTCGATTCGACGCACGCCGAGCGCGCTCCATTGCGTGAGCGCCTGCTTGTCGCGGCGCCCCGACGGCCCGCTGTAGTTCGCCGGCAGGCGCACTTCGTAGCCCCACGGCGCGCCCGTCACCCAGCCTGCGCGCTTCAGGTAGTTCGCCGTCGAGCCCAGCGCATCGGGCACCGAGCCGACGATATCGCGGCGGCCATCGGCATCGAAATCGACCGCGATGCGCAGAAATGTCGACGGCATGAACTGGGTCTGGCCGAAGGCGCCGGCCCATGATCCCACCATGGCCTCGGGTACGAAGTCGCCGCTATCGATGATGCGCAGCGCGGCGATCAGCTCGGCGCGAAAGAAGCGCTGGCGATTGCCGAGGCAGGCGACGGTAGCGAGCGAGCGCACCAGCGGCCGCGTTCCCATCAGCCGGCCATAATCTGATTCGACGCCCCAGACGGCGACGATGGTATGCCGGTCGACACCGAACTTCTCTTCGGCCGCCGCGAGCACCGGAGCCCATTCGCGCAGGCGGCTGCGTCCATCGGCGATGCGCTGCTCGTCGACCAGCCCGGCGAGATAGTCCCAGATCGGAATTCGAAACTCGGGTTGATACGCCATCGCTTCGATCACGCTGGGGTCCGGCTCGACGGCCGCGAGCGCGCTGTCCCGGGTGCGCGCGGAGATGCCCTCGCCTGCGGCCTGGGCGCGCAATTGAGCCAGACAAGCAGCGAAATCCGCGGCAGCGCCCAAGGCGTTGGAGCAAGACAGGGTCGCGATAGCCGCGACCAGCAGCCTAGCGCGCAGAGACGTTTTCATCGCTGGCCGGCCCAGATGTCTAATCACGTGCTTGGCGAGCCACGGCCGCGGGCGCGCAACGGCCGAGCGAGCGCCACGAGTCGTGCCCGAATCAATGGTAATCGGCGCGCGCAACGCTCATGCGCGCGAGCGCCTCGGGGTCGAGCTGCGGCCGGAATCCGGGCTCCAGCACGATCGCGTCGCGCTCGATCGAAAGCGGTCGCTCGAACAGCGGCTGCACCGGCTTGAGAAAGCCGTTCATCTCGCCGGCGTTGTCGATGCCGGCGCGCGCGACGCAGGCTTCCATCCAGCAGCCCAGATCGCATGCTACGCCGTTGCCCAATACGGGCGTCATCCCGAGCTCGCGAATGCGGCGCAAGCCCGCCTCGAGCTTCGCCAGCGAGCCGAGCTTCATCAACTTGAGCTTGATGTAGCGCGCGGCCGTGAGCTCGGCGGCGCGCTCGATGTCTTTCATGCCGTAGATCGATTCATCGAGCATCATCGGCACGGTCGAGACGCGGGCGACCGCGACCGCCGCATCCCAATCGTGCGCGTCGCAAGGCTGCTCGAACAGCTCGATACCCTCGGGGGCGAGCGCGGCAGCGAAGCCGCAGGCGGCAGCGCGGTCGTAGCCTTGGTTGGCATCGAGACGGATGCGGGCACGGCCTGCGACGAGCTTCTGGACCCGGCGTACGCGAGCGGCATCGGCGCTGGCATCGAATCCCACCTTCACCTTGAGGGTGCCATAGCCGGCGGCGAGGAGGCCTTCGATCTCCGCTTCCAGCTCGGGCTCGTGCATGCTGTTCACCAGCCCCAGCAAAGGCACGCGGGCCGCCGTGGCCACGTCGAGCAGTGCCGAGCCGAGCAGCATTTCGGCCGCGGTGTGCACCACCGTGGTCGCGAACGGATCGGCTGCGACCCGCGGCTCGACCAGCGCCGCGATGCCCGCGGGTGTCATACCGGGCAGCTTCGCAGCGAGCGCTTGCGCGAGCGACCAGGCGCCCGCGATGGTTTCGTCGGTGTAGCCGGTGACGATGGTCGCTTCGCCCAGACCCGCTCGGCCGCTCGCATCGTGCAGCTCGGCAACGATGGTGTCGAAATGCGTCAACGCACCGAAAGAGAGCTTGTACGGCGTCTTCAACGGCACGCGCAGCAGGTACAAGGCGACGCGTTCGATGCGGGCTGCGGGCGCGGACATGATGGCTCCTATAATACAGGCCGTCTGCCGCAGGAGCTCATGGCTTGACGGATTCATCGCATCGCGATCTTGCGCCCTCGGCATGGGTATGCCGCTTCGCATCGCGGATTCCGCCCGCGGGCAGGGTGCTGGATGTCGCCTGCGGTGGCGGCCGGCACGCGCTCATGCTCGCGCGCATGGGTCATCGCGTGCACGCGGTCGATCGCGACGCGGCGGCCATTGCCCGGCTCGCTGGCATTGCCGGGGTGAGCGCGTTGCAGGCGGATCTCGAATCGGAGGCATGGCCCTACGAAGGCGCGAGCTTCGAAGCAGTGATCGTCGCGAACTATCTGCACCGGCCGCTGCTGCCGCGGCTGGTCGATGCCGTCGCTGCGGGCGGCGTGCTCATCTACGAGACGTTCGCGAGCGGTAACGAGCGCTTCGGCCGCCCGTCGAATCCCGAATTCCTGCTGCGGCCCGGAGAATTGCTGGAGCTCGTGCGCGCTCGCCTGCGGGTGCTCGCGTATGAAGATCTCCAGGTCGATGAGCCGAGGCCTGCCCTGGTGCAACGGATCTGCGCCGAGCGAGGCCCGGCAAGCGTGCCCTGATCCGCGATTGCGTTCGCGCGATCGGTCAGGGACGTGTCACGACGTTCGCGCGATCGGTCGAGGCCGTGTCGCGAACGTCCCGCGCGGGTGCCGTCCAGCGGAACGATGCGCTAGAATAGACGACCTTTCGAGACGGGGGCTCTATGCTTACCGGCAGCCTGGTGGCAATCGTTACACCCATGCACGAAGACGGCAGCCTCGATCTCGATCGCTTCCGGCGCCTGATCGATTTCCATTTGCGCGAGGGTACCGACGGAATCGTGGTGGTGGGCACGACCGGCGAGTCGCCCACCGTCGACTGGGACGAGCATCGCTTGTTAATTCGCACCACGGTTGACCACGCGGCCGGCCGGGTGCCGGTCATCGCGGGGACGGGCGCCAATTCAACCCGTGAAGCGATCGAGCTGTCGGCGTACGCCAAGGAGGCGGGCGCCGACATGACCCTGTCGGTAGTTCCGTATTACAACAAGCCGACCCAGGAAGGTTTGTACCTGCACTTCAAGGCGATCGCCGAGGCGGTCGACCTGCCCATGATCGTCTACAACGTGCCGGGTCGCACCGTCGCGGATCTCTCCAACGACACGCTGCTGCGCCTCGCTCAGCTGCCGAACGTCGTCGGGGTCAAGGATGCTACCGCCAACCTGGAACGCGGCACCGACCTGGTTCGGCGCGCACCGGCGAGCTTTGCGGTGTATAGCGGCGACGACGGCACCGCGCTCGCCTTGATGCTGGTCGGCGGCCATGGCGTGATCTCCGTGACCGCGAACATCGCCCCGCGCTTGATGCACGAGATGTGCTCGGCCGCGGTCGCGGGCGACGCTCGCCTCGCGCGCGATCTGAACGCCCGGCTCATGCCGCTGCACAAGGCGCTGTTCGTCGAGCCGAATCCCATCCCCGTCAAGTGGGCCGCACAGCAGCTCGGCCTCATCGATGGCGGCATTCGCCTGCCGCTCACGCGCCTGTCAGGCGCCTGTCACGACCTCGTTCGCAACGCCATGCGTCACGCGGAACTCACTGCGTGAAGCTGCGTCTCACCCCTCTTTGCGCCCGCCGCGCCACCGTCTCCATGAAATCCGCTGTCGCGATTCTGAGTCTCGTCGTGCTGTGTACGGGATGCTCCTCGGTCAATGAAATCCTGGAGAGCCGCAAAGTCGACTACAAGAGCACCAGTCGCCTGCCGCCGCTCGAGATTCCGCCCGACCTCACCCGTCCCGCGACCGACGAGCGTTTCGTCGTCCCCGATGTCACGCCATCGGGAAGCGCCACCTACTCGGCGTATTCCAAGGATCGATCCGGCCGCCCGGCCGCTTCGAACCCCGAGCTGCTTCCCAAGGTCGACAAGGCGCATATCGAGCGCGCAGGCACGCAGCGCTGGCTGGTCGTCGATGGCGCGCCCGCCGAGCTCTGGCCAACGGTAAAAGCTTTCTGGCAGGAATTGGGGTTCGTCGTCAACGTCGAGGTTCCGGAAGCCGGCGTCATGGAAACCGATTGGGCCGAGAACCGGGCGAAGATCGACGACGGCATGATCCGTAATTTCCTGGGCAAGGTGCTCGGCAGCATCTCGTCGACTTCCGAGCGCGACAAGTTCCGGACCCGCCTGGAGCGCGGCAGCGGTGGGGCGAGCACCGAGATCTACATTAGCCATCGCGGCATGATCGAAGTGCTCGAAGGCAGCGGTGACAAGACGATGTGGCAGCCGCGGCCCGCCGACCCGGATCTCGAAGCCGAAATGCTGGGCCGGCTGATGATACGTTTCGGCGTGCAGGAGGCGCGCGCCAAGGCCGAGCTGCAGCAGGCGAGCATCACGCCGCGCGCACGCATCACGCGCATGAAGGACGGCGGCGGACAGCTCGCGATCGACGATCAATTCGACCGCGCGTGGCGCCGCGTCGGCCTCGCGCTCGATCGCGTCGGCTTCACCGTCGAGGACCGCGACCGTTCCAAGGGGCTGTATTTCGTGCGCTACGTCGATCCCGACGCCGATGCGCGCAGCAAGCAGGCGACCGGGTTGTTGTCCAAGCTCGCCTTCTGGCGCAGCACCCCGGATCCGAAGGACCGCAATGCCCAGTACCGCATCGCCGTCAAGGACGGCAACGGCAGCGCGGGCTCGGAGGTCAACGTCCTCAACAAGGACGGCCAGCTCGATCGCTCGGAGACGGCGAACCGCATCCTGTCCCTGCTCTACGAGCAGCTCAAGTGATGAGCGTGGCGCGGAGTCCGGCTCCCCGCGTCACTATCGCACTGCCTCTGACTCCTTCCGCGCTCTGGCCGTGCGCATGCGCGATGCACCGCCTGGCCGGGCTCGGCGGCGCATCGAGACGCTGATCGATGCGATTCGCCTCGCTGGGCAGCGGCAGTCGCGGCAACGCGCTCGTCGTCGAGTACGGCCGCACCCGCGTCATGATCGACTGCGGCTTCACCTTCGCCGAGGCGCTGGCGCGGCTCCAACGTATCGGCCTGGCGGCCGAGGATATTGATGCGATCGTAATCACCCACGAACACGACGATCACGCCGGCGGCGTTGCCGGCTTCGCGCGGCGGGTCGGCATTCCCGTCTATCTCACCCCCGGCACGCTGTCGGCCCTCGGCCGGAAATTCGAGCGCGTGCGCTACCGCTGTTTCGATCCGCACGCCCCGTTTCACATCGGCGAGCTCGGCATCGAGCCGTTTCCGGTTCCGCACGATGCGCGCGAGCCCGCGCAGATGGTGGTCGACGACGGCCGGCAAAGGCTGGGATTGCTCACCGACGTGGGTGTCGCCACGGCCCATATTCGCGCCATGTTGTGCGGATGTACGGCGCTCATGCTCGAATGCAACCACGACGCGGGGCTGCTGCGCGAAGGCCCTTATCCGCCTGCGCTCAAAGCGCGCATCGGCTCGCGCTTCGGGCACATGAGGAACGAAGACGCCGCGCAGTTGCTGGCAAGCCTCGACAATTCGCGCTTGCGTCACGTCGTGGCGGCGCACCTGTCCGAGACGAACAATACGCCGGCGCTTGCGCGCCGCGCCTTGGCCGCGGCGCTCGGCACGGACCCCACTGACATCCTGGTCGCGAATCAGGAAATGGGGGTCGGGTGGATCGAGCTGGTGTAGGCCGAGGACGTCTTCGATCACGCCCGGCGTGAGGCACGCTGCCCCTACGCCGGGCTGAAGCGGCAAGCGCCGCTGCCGCAAAAAAAAGCCGGCTTGGAGGCCGGCTCTTTCGTGAATGCAGGAAGGACTACTTCTTCATGACATCCTTCGTCATGTCCTTCGCCATGTCCTTGGCCTTGTCGACCGCGTCCTTGGCCATCTGCTTGGCCTGATCGGCGCTGTACGAGGGCACGGGCGGGAAGGTCTCGGCCTTACCGTCGCCAGCGGTCTGGGCGGGAGCGGTACCAGCGGGAGCGGGCGCGCCGGCCGCGGCAGGTGCATCTCCGGGCTTGGCTTCGCCGCTGGTGGGTGCGCCGGCAGGGGCGGCACCTTCGGCAGGCTTGGCGTCAGGGGCGGGCGCCGGGGCAGGCGCGGGAGCGGGCTCGGGCGCCGCGGTAGGAGCGGGAGCAGGCGCAGGTTTATCGGCAGGCTTTTCGCCGCAGCCGGCCACAAAAAGCGCAAATACGGCGGCGGCGAGCACAGAGCGGTTCATCGGTTTTCCTTTGCACGTGGCGTTGACGTTGGAAGCAAACACGGCCGCATGCCAGGACTGCGGCAGACGACCGATCCGTACAGTGTAACACGTAGTGCAGTGCAGCAGGCAAGCGAACCGACCCCGGAGCGGCTATTTCACAGGCCCAGTGTTGTAGCCGTGACAGCAGGCTGGGAGGCTTCCCAGATTTCGCCAAAGCGGCGCACGAGCTCCGCGGCGCCGTCGGCATCGTTGCGCACCAGCACGCCGCGCAGCGAGTCGAAATGGAAGCGGCGCACGTAGTGGCTGCCGTCCACGACACAGAACGGGTCGTAGACGTTGCGTGCCAGGGACAGCGTTCGATGAATGCTCACGGCATAAGAGAACTGGCGCTGCAGCGTGACCAGGCGCGGGCACCGGGTGCGAATGCGCTCGGGTTCGTGCACCACGATGGCAATGCGGTTGGCCCGATTCGCGAGCAAGAATGCTCGCAGCGTCTCGATTCGGGCGGGCGCGTTGTAGTCGAGCCCCAGCGCGCGGTCGAATATGCGAATGCGGCCCAGGGCGAGCGCCAGCACGCCATCGAGCGCGGCGGCGTAATCCTTGACGCCGGACAAAGCCTGCTCGTCGCGCAGCAACCCTCCACGCGGCGGCACGCCGTCGTCAGGGGCAAAGCTCGACATAGCCGGCGCGATACCAGGCGTGCAGCGTCCGGTCGGCCCATGAAGAGCCTCTCGGCCACGGTGTCAGCGCGCGCCTGTCTGCGAGCCGCCTCATCGGGATCGATGCGAGCGCGGGCACGCTTTCGGCTTCGCCGTTCACGAACACCCGCCGGCCGCGATAGAGCATGCGTGTCTTCAGTGCGAGTCGCACGCCGCGGCTGCGCGCCGCGCGCATGAATGCACCGTATGCGAGCGGCGGCCGCGGCGAGTCGAAGAAGACGTGTGGCTTCGGCTCCGTCAGGTACTCGCCCAAGAATGTCTCGACCAGGTCGCGGTTCCACCGGATCGAGCCGAGCATGGCACGCATGCGCGCAACCATCGGGCCGGCGATGCGCGCGGGATGGCGTTGCGGCGCGAGATCGGGATCGCTGTAGCGCCCAGCGAGCGCGAGCGTCTCGGGCAACCATTGCAGGAAGGCGCCGGCCAGCTCTTGCCTGCCGGGCGCACGGAATCCGACCGAGCAGGTTATGCATTCGGACAACGCGATGCCGTCGTGCGCATAGCGCGGCGGCAGATACAGCAGGTCGCCTGGATCGACATCGATCTCCTGCTCGGGCGAGAAATCGCGCAGGATACGTAGCGGTGCACCTCCCACCAGCCGCAGGTCCGACTGCGCGCCGATGCGCCAGCGCCGTCTGCCGCGCACCTGGATGAGAAACACGTCGTAGGAATCGAAATGCGGTCCGACGCCCCCGCCCGGCGGCGCCAGGCTGAGCATCAGATCGTCCTGGCGCGCATAGGGGACGAAAGCGAAACGGTCGAGCACTCGGCGCGCTGGCTCGAGGTACAGATCGACGCCTTGCACCAGCAAGGACCAGTGACGCGCGGGCGGGCGCCGGAGTTGCGCGCGCGTGAACGGTCCATGCGTGACCGACCAGCGCCCGCGCGCGCACGTGACCATGCGCGCTTCGACATCGTCGCGGCACGCGAGCGCATGCAGATCGCTCCTGGAGAAGGCGGTGCGAATTTCGGGCAGCGCCGCGCGCACCAGCAGCGGCTTCTTCTGCCAGTGCCGGCGCAAGAATTGCGAGGGGGAGAGCGTGCCCAGCACCGATGCATTCATCGCGCTCGATTATAGCGACGCCCCGGCGCGCACCGTTGCCGGCGCTCGCGAGCTTGGCTCGGCATGCATGAAAAGCGTTTATACTCTCGCTCGATCCACGCGTGCAGTGACCAGAGGGGATCCGCCATATGCTTCGGGTCGGGCAAGCAGCGCCGGAGTTCACGCTTCCGGATGCGGACATGGAGATGGTGAGCCTGGCGGATTACCGCAACAAGCGCAATGTCGTGCTGTATTTCTACGCCAAGGACGACACGCCGGGGTGCACCCGCGAGGCGATCGACTTCTCCGACCTGGAAGACGAGTTCGCCGAATTGCGCACGGTGGTGCTCGGCGTCAGCCGCGACGATTGCCTGTCGCACGGCGCGTTTCGCGACAAGCACGGGTTGTCGGTGCGGTTGCTGTCGGACGCCGATGCCGAGGTATGCGCGCAATACGGCGTGTTGCAGGAAAAGGAAATCGAGGGCGTGCGCCGGGTCGGCGTCGCTCGTTCCACGTTCATCATCGATCGGCACGGATTGCTGCGCCATGTGTGCTACGGCGTCAAGGCCGCCGGTCACGCGCACGAAGTGCTCGAGCTGGTGCGTCGGTTGAGAAAGTGAGTCGCCCGTGAAGATCGCGAAAGACACGGTGGTTGCGCTGGATTTCGAGCTGACCGACCCCGACGGCAGCGTGCTGGAAAAGAGCAGCGGGCCGATCGGCTATCTGCATGGCGGCTATTCGGGCATGTTCGCGGCGGTGGAGGACGAGCTCGAAGGTCTCGAGCCCGGCGCCGAAATTCGCGTTCGGCTCGACCCCGACGATGCCTTCGGCGAATACGACGATGGCCTCAAGCGCACGGAGCCGAGGGCGGCATTTCCTCGCAACGTCGAAGTCGGCATGCGTTTCGAAGGCACCGGCGAGGACTCCGGCGAAACGCGCGTTTACACCATCACCGCGGTCGGCGAGGAGCGGGTGGAGGTCGACGGCAACCATCCGTATGCGGGCAAGACGCTGGACTTTCACTGCACCGTGAAGTCGGTGCGCCGCGCGACCGAGGATGAGATCACGCACGGTCACGCGCACGGGCCCGGCGGCCATCACCATCATTGAACGGGCACCCCGCGCAATCAACGGCGCCTGCACATGCTCGGCCACGGCCCCGGCGGCCCAGCACGATCATTGATTCGCGCGCGAAGAGCGCTGCGTCGCGCTCGCGATCTCGCGTGTAGCGCGACTCAGCGCGGCGTGCGCAGCTCGCGGCGAAATTCCATCGAGTAGGTGAAGCGTCCTTCGGGATGTATCGTCACCGTCGTCTCGAAGTTCCGGTCGTCCTTGTCGATGTAGCGCCGGATGATGGTGATGGCCGGTGTCCCGGCTTTCACTTTCAGCGCCGCCGCCACCTTGGCGCTGACCCGGCTAGGGAAGATCTGCAGCCGCGCGCACTCGGTCGTCAGCCCGAACATGCGTTCGAGCTGCGCGTAGACCGGCTCGCGGTCGAGATCGGGCGAGCGCACCACGCGCTTCAGGCTCGGCAGGATATAGATGTCCTGCCACGCGAGCGGCAGCGCGATTCCCTCCGAGCGGCGCACGCCGCTGATGCGAAACCAGCGCGTCCCCGCATCGCAGCCGAGCAGCGCGGCGAGCCGCGCATCGGCGACGACGTGCGCGCTCTTGCTGCCGTCGCGGTAGGTGTGCGGCGGATAGCTGAGAATTTCGCCGAGGGAATTCAGCGTCTGGGTAAAGACCGCAGCCTGGCTGCTCGCGACCACCATCGATCCCGCCCCCGGGCGGCGCGTCACGAGCCCTTTTTCGGTGATCACGCGCAGGGCTTCGCGCACGGTGTAGCGGCTCGCACGAAACCGCCGGCACAGCTCGACTTCGGTGGGAAGGAGGCTCCCGACGGGCTGCTTGCCACCGGCGATTTCGGCCAATAGCCGTTCGGCGATGAGGCGATAGCGCGGTCGAGGGCCGGCACTGCGCGCTGCGTTCACCGGCACTGTACCGAGGGGCTCGATGTCCCCGCCCGGAGCGTCATGTTGGGCGCTGGAGGCGGCATGCGGCTTCGCCAAGAAGTACGCAGGGCACGCGATCGGGTCGATGATCGCCGGTGCGCCTATGCATGCCGGAAACGAGGCTGTCGAAAGGAAGACGTGGTTTGTCCCCGGCTGTCGGACGCCCTGGCGCGTGATGAATGTTGGTACCGGCACGCCTCATGCGGTGATCGAACACCCGCACGCGGCTACCAGGCCAGCGCGTACGCCTCGCGGCGCGGATCGGCCCCGGCGTGCAACACGCCGGTGCCCGCATCGCGCCGGATCGCGCATACCGCGCCGCCCAGCCAAACTGCGGCCCCCCAGCGTTCGATGTCGTGGCCCAGGTGGGCCAACGCCTCCACGCACGCGCCATCGACGCGATTCTCGATGCATAGCCGGCCGGGAAAGTAGTCGTGCGGCGCGAACGAGTTGGGGAAGCTGAAGGTGCCGAAGCGCGGCGCTTCGATGGCCTGCTGCAATTGCAGGCCGAGCTCCGTGACATTCAGGAACACCTGCAGCATGGCCTGGCTCTGGATGTCGCCGCCGGGGGTGCCGAATGCCATGAAGAATTCGCCGTCCTTCAACGCCAGCGCGGGGCTCGGCGTGAGCCGTGGCCGCTTGCCGGGCGCGACGCAGGCCGGATGGCCATGCTCGAGCCGCGACTGACTGCCGCGCGAGCTGACCGAAAGCCCCAGGCCGGGAACCATGGGATTGTCGTAGCTGGTATCCGACAGCGTCGCCGAGTACGCATTGCCGAATCGATCGACGGCGCAGGCGTAGATCGTATCGGCCGGCGCCGGGACGCGTCCGCCCGCGACCCGCGGGGCACTCGCCGCTCGCGGTTGCGGTGCGCCCTCAGGCACGCCGGGCGCGGGCATGGCGCCGAAGGCGCGGCGGCTGTCGATACGCGCGCGCTGGCGCGCGGCGTATTCGTCCGCCAGCAATCCGGCCACCGGCACGGCGACGAATTTCGGATCGCCGACGTAGGCTTCGCGGTCGGCGAAGGCGAGATTGAGCGCTTCGGCCACGGTGTGGATGTACTCGGCGCTGTTCAACCCGAGCTTCGCCAGATCGATGAATTCGAGAGTTTTCAAGGTCTCCAGCAGCACGATGCCCTGGCACCACGCATCGCAGGAGTGCAGCGTGTACTGCTTGTAGCTGCACGCGATGCCCGGCTCCGCCGGTACCCGGAAGCCCGCCAGGTCGTCGCGAGTGACGAAGCCGTTCTCGCGCGCATGGAACTCGGCGATATCGCGGGCGATCGAGCCACGGTAAAAACAATCGTGCACGGCCTGGAGCTTGGCATCGCGGTCGCCGCGGCATGCGCGCTCGGCCTCGATCAGCCGGAAAAGCGTGCGCCCCAGGTTTTCTTGCCGCAACACGCTGCCGATCGGCGGGGTGCTGCCGTGCGGGCGGAACACGCCGCGGTTTTCGGGATAGCGGTCGAACTTCGCGGCGTTCGCTTCGATCACGTGGCGAAGCAGCGGATACAGGTAGAAACCGTCGCGCGCGAGCTCGAATGCAGGCGTCACGGCCTGCTCGAACGAAATCGTGCCCCAGCGGCGCAGCGCCTCGATGTGGGTGGCGGGAGCAGCCGGCATGACGGTGCGAAGAATGCCCTCGGGCACAGTACCCGCGCCTTCGCGCCGCAGGCGCTCGACATCGGTGGCCGCCGGCCAATAACCCAGCCCGGCGAGGCTCACGACCTGCGCTTCGTCCTTGAGATAGACGAGCGTGGGGGCGACACCGGCGAAGCTCACGATATCGGGCTGCAGGACGGCGAGCGCCATGGCCGCCGTGACGCCGGCATCGATCGCGTTGCCGCCCGCATCGAGCACGCGTTGCGCCGCCAGCGTGGCGAGATAGTGACCGCTCGCGACGGCGTGATGGCGCCCGGCCACCGTCGGGCGCCAGCTCACGGCGTCGAATTCGTTGCTTGTCTTGCTCATGGTTCGGCTCCCGTCAGGGATTCAAGTGCCAGCGGCCGGCTTGATCGTGACCTCGGTCAGCACGGAATTGGCGATGAAGCACTCGTGGTGCGCGGCATCGTGCATGCTCGCGAGCGTGGCGGCATCCGGCTTTCGCTCGCCGCCGAACGTGATCCTGGGATCGAGCTCGACGCGCTGAATCGCGAGCTTGCCCTTGGCATTCTTCTCCAGGTGGCCGACCGCCGCATCCTCGTAGCGATCCACCGTGAAGCCGCGCTTGGCGGCCACGGCGAGAAAGGTGAGCATGTGACAGCTCGCCAGCGACGCGACGAAGGCATCCTCCGGATCGGGATGGTCGGCGCTGCCGCGGAATTGCGGTGCGGCCGACGCGCTGACCACGACCGCGCCCTTGAAGCGCCATTCGTGCTCGCGGTTGTAAGTGGCATAAGTGAAGTCCGCGGAGCTGCGGCTCCAGACGATTTGTGCGCGATGCTCCGACATGCGGAATGCTCCTGTCCTGAGTCTGAAGTTGGTCGCTGCATTGTCAAACCCGGCATGGCAGCCGGGAGGGTGCGGCGGATTTCGGGCGCAGCGCTCTAAAACCCGACCGCTTGCCCGTCGGTGCGCCATTCCGAGGCGCCGATGTAGCCGCCTTCGGTCTTCAATATGATCTGGGCGCGGCCGAAGTCGGTATTGAACCGATCCGCGACGGTGATCACGTGACCGCGCTCGCGCAGTTCCTGCACCGAAGCAGCCGGCATGGCCTCTTCGATATTGACGCTCGGTCCCGTCTCCACGCGCCAGCGCGGCGCATCGATCATGGCCTGCGGATTCTGTGCGTGATCGACGAGGCGCAACGCCATCTGCGTGTGGCCTTGCGCCTGCATGAAACCGCCCATGACCCCGAACCCCATGACGGCTTGGCCCGCGCGCGTCATGAAGCCGGGAATGATGGTATGGAATGGCCGTTTGCCCGGTCCGACCTGGTTGACGTGCCCCGGCGTGAGCACGAAGCCGATGCCGCGGTTCTGCATGCTGATGCCCGTTCCCGGCACCACGACGCCCGAACCGAAGCCCTGAAAGTTCGACTGGATGTAGGACACCATCATGCCGGATGCATCGGCGCTGGTGAGGTAGACCGTGCCCCCGCGCGGCGTGCCGAAGCCGGGATCGGCGGCCTTGGCCGGATCGATCAGCTTCGCGCGCTCCTTGAGATAGCTCTTGTCGAGCAGCGCGCCGGTGCGCACGCGCATGCTGGCGGCATCGGCGATGTGCTCATGCGCGTCGGCGAACGCGAGCTTCATGGCCTCGATCTGCAGATGCAGGCTGTGCGCCGATTCCGGCGCGAGACTCGCCATGTCGAACTGCTCGAGCATGCCGAGCGCCATCAGGCAGGCGATCCCCTGGCCGTTGGGGGGAATCTCGTGGATGCGGTAGCCGCGATAGTCGATATGGATGGGCTCCACCCAATCGAGCGAGTGGCGCGCCAGGTCCTCCAGCGTCATCGCGCCGCCGTGCTCGCGGCAATGGGCGATCATGCGCTCGGCCAGCTCGCCGCGATAGAAGGATTCGCCGCACGTTTGCGCGATGAGCCGCAGCGTGCGTGCCTGCTCGGGGTGGCGAAACAGCTCGCCGGCGGCAGGTGCGCGGCCCTTCGGCAGGAACGCCTGGCGGAATCCCGGTTGATCCTCGAGCTCGGGCGCTTGTCGTGCCCATAGCCGCGCGATCGTGGGACTGACGAGGAAGCCGTCGTGCGCGTATTGGATCGCGGGCTCGAACAAGTCGGCGAAGGGCAGCTTGCCGAACTTTTCCGACAGCGCGCGCCAGGCCGAGACGCACCCCGGCACGGTGATCGCATCCCAGCCGCGGTTGGGCATCGCGCTCGCGGCGGCGAAGCGCTCGGGCGTCCAAGCCGCGGGCGAACGCCCCGAGGCATTCAAGCCGTGCAGCTTGCCGCCGTCCCAGACCAGGGCGAAGGCATCGGATCCGATGCCATTGCTGGTTGGTTCCACCACGGGGAGCGTGATTGCCGCAGCCAGCGCGGCATCGACCGCGTTACCGCCCTTGAGCAGCATGCGCAAGCCCGCCTGCGCCGCCAGGGGCTGGGAGGTGGCGACGATATTGGATGCCAGCACGGGCATGCGCTGGGACGTATAAGGAAACTGCCACTCGATCATGCGCATCACCGCTCGGGATTCGGGACTGATTCGATGATACACCGAGCGCGAGCAGCGGCGGGCCGCGCAGCCGCCGATGCTAGACTTCGTTACTTCGCGCTCATGGCTTCGACTCTCGGCGGTCCTGGTGGCCGAGACGAACGCTAGCCGCCAGCCCAACGTGGGCGAGACCGCATGCTGACATTGTTCGGAGCAACCGTGAAATTGCGCATTCTGCTTGCGGGCGTCGCCTTGATCTGGGCATCGTTGCCGGCTCATGCCGCGGACAGCGTGTTGCGCATCGGCATGGCGGCCGATGTAACCTCGGTCGATCCGCACTTCGCCAATATTGCACCCAACAACGCGCTCGGCTGGCACATCTTCGACGCGCTCGCCAATGTCGATGCCGATACCCGGCTCGTGCCGGGGCTCGCGACCGGGTGGCGCGCGATCGACGATACCACCTGGGAGTTCACGCTGCGCAAGGGCGTGCGCTTTCACGACGGCTCGGCGTTCGACGCGCGCGATGTCGAGTTTTCGATCCGGCGTGCCGCCGCGCTGGCCGAAAAAGGCGGCCAGTTCGGCGGATTCGTCCGCGCCATCGGCGGCATCGAGATCGTCGATCCGCACACCATCCGCTTCAAGACCGTTCGGCCGCACGCGGTGCTCGCGCAGGATCTGAATTCGATTTTCATCGTCTCGCGCGCCATCGGTGCGGCGGCCACCGAGGACTTCAACGCCGGTCGCGCCGCGCTCGGCACCGGGCCCTTCAAGTTGCGCTCGTTCGCTCGCGGCGATCGTATCGAGCTCACGCGCAACGACGATTATTGGGGAGAGAAGCCGCGCTGGGAACGCACGACCTTGCGCATCCTGCCGCAGGATGCAGCGCGCCTGGCGGCGCTGCATGCGAACGACGTCGATGCGATCGAGAACATTCCCACCAGCGATGCCGGCCGGCTCGAGCGCGACCGGCGCATCCGCGTCGAGCGCAGGGTGTCGTGGCGCACGCTGTTCCTGCATCTCGATCAATACCGGGACTCGCCGCCCGGGGTCACCGATCGCAACGGCAAGCCGCTCGGGCGCAATCCCTTCGCCGATGCACGCGTTCGCGCCGCCTTGTCGCTCGCGATCGATCGCAAGGCGCTGGTCGAAAAAGTGATGGAAGCGATGGCGCTGCCGGCGGGCAATCTCGTTGCGCCACCGGTGTTCGGTCACGATCCCGCGCTCAAACCCGCGGCCTACGATCCGCAAGCGGCGCGCAGGCTGCTAGCCGAGGCAGGCTATCCCGACGGCTTTCGCCTGGTGCTGGCGGCGCCGAACAACCGCTACGTCAACGACGAGCGCATCGCGCACAGCATCGCCCAGATGTGGGCGCGCATCGGCATTGCTGCTGCACGCGTCGAGACGCTGCCGGCGGCGACCTATTTCACCAAGGCGCGCAACGGCGACTTCGGCGTCGCGCTGCTGGGCTGGGGCTCCTTCGCCGGCGATCTCGCGCTGCGGGCGCTGGTCGCCACGCCGTCGGCGGAGAAAGGCCTCGGCACCTGGAACTGGGGCCGCTATTCGAATCCTCAGCTCGATCGCCTGGTGGAGCAGAGCCTCGCCAGCGTGGACCAGGTCAAGCGCGAGAGCCTGGCGCGCGCGGCCATGGCGCTGGCGGTGAAAGAGCACGCGGTAGTGCTGCTCCACCACCAACTCGGATCCTGGGCGATGCGCTCGCCCCTGCGCTATCCGGGACGCACGGACGAATACACACTGGCTCAATTCTTTCGCTGAACGTCGATCCTGGTCCGACCCTGACCCCGATCCAGGTCCGTTCGCTGAGTGTCGATCCAGGTCCGACCCTGGTCCGACCGGTTATTGCCAGCCGCCGCCGAGGGCGTGCATGAGATTGGCGACGGCGGCGTGCTGCGCGCGCAGCGCATCGATGCGATTGATCTCGGCCGCAAGCAGATTACGCTCGGCATCGAGCAGCTCGAGCTGGCTCGAAAGACCGCCCTCGTAGCGCAGCCGTGCCAGGCGCACGCTTTCCTGCAACGCCAGGATTCGCGCCTGCTCGGCGTCGTAGCTTGCGCGCGCTTGCGCTTGCGACGCCAGCGCGCTGCGCACGTCGCGAAATGCGCTTTGAATGACGCTTTCGTAATGCGCGAGCGCTTGCCGTTCGCGCGCGGTAGCGATATCGATCTCGACTTCGAGCCGGCCGCCAGCATAGATCGGCTGCGCGAGCGCGAGCGCCGCGCGCCAAATGCCCGCGGGGCCTGAAAACAGGCTGCCCAATGCCGCGCTTTCCACACCGAGATAGCCAGTGAGGGCGATGGAGGGAAAATGGGCGACGCGCGCGATCGCGACCCGTGCATTGGCGGCGGCGAGCCGCTGCTCGGCTTCGACGATGTCGGGCCGGCGCAGGAGCAGCTCGGAAGGCAGGCCGGCCGGGACGACCGCGGCGAGCGCAGCCAACGTGCTGCCCGACTCGGCGACCACGGTATCGGCCATGATCGCGCGCGGCGAGCGCCCCAGCAGCAGCGCGAGCGCGGCTTCCTCGCGCGAGCGCGCCCCTTCGAGCGGCGCGAGCTGGGCCCGCACCGCCGCCAGCTCGGCCTCGAGCTGACGCAGGTCGAGCTCCGCCAGCACGCCGGCCTCGACCCGCTTGCGCTGCAATTCGAGCGCGCGTTCGCGCAAGCCGATCGAGCGCCGTGTGACATCGAGCTGCGCATCCAGCGCGCGCAGCGTGAAATATGATTGGGCGGCTTGCGCGGCGAGCGCGATGCGCACGGTGTCGCGGGCGGCTTCCGCGGCCAGCAGCTCGGCGCGGGCGGCGGCGCTGGCGTTGCGCAGCCGATCCCACAGGTCGATCTCGTACGAAGCATTGATGGTCGCGCGCAGGTTGTTGCGCTCGGTGGGCGTTCCCGCGGGCTGCTGCACGCTGGTTCGCCGCGACACGCGACTGCGGTCGGCCTGGGCGGTTGCGTCGATGAGCGGCATGCGATCGGCATCGGCTTGGGCGAGCAGGCCGCGCGCTTCATCGACCCGCGCGATGGTCATCGCGAGATCCAGGTTGTTCGCCAGCGCTTCGGTCACCAACTGATCGAGCCGGGAATCGCCGAAAATGCGCCACCAGCGCGCCACGTCGATCGCTTTGCCCGTGGCCGGTTGCCCGGGCCACGCGGCGGGCAGATCGAGCGCCGGGCGGACCGGCGCGCTCGGCGTGGGCGCGCATCCCGCGAGCACGAGCGCGACCATGCCGGCGCGCGCAATCCGATCAATGCCGGGGCGAGACATGCGGATGCTCGGCGGGTTTGTGGGCGAGATCGCGCACGTGCGCGATCTCGGCTTTGATCTCCGCGCTTGAGCGGCGCTCGGCGAGCTTGCGATCGACCAGCACGCGGAAGAACAGGGGGACGAAGAAGATCGCGAGGAAGGTCGCGGCGATCATGCCGCCCATGACGCCGGTGCCCGCCGAGTGTCGCGCGCCGGCGCCCGCCCCGGTGCTGATCGCCAGCGGCAGCACGCCGAGGATGAACGCGAGCGACGTCATGAGGATCGGCCGGAAGCGCAGGCGAGCCGCCTCGACGGCGGCGGCGGAGGCGGTCATGCCTTCCTGCTTCTTGTAAATGGCATACTCGACGATCAGGATCGCGTTCTTTGCGGCCAGGCCGAGCAGGGTCACGAGGCCGATCTGGAAATAAACGTCGTTGGTCAGCCCGCGCAAGTACACCGCGGCCAGCGCGCCGAACGTGCCGAACGGCATGGCAAGCAGGACCGACAAGGGCAGCGACCAGCGTTCGTACTGCGCGGCCAGGATCAGGAACACCATGAACGCGCCGAGCCCGAGCGCCATGGTCGAGGTGCCGGACGAGCGCTTCTCCTGAAACGATGCGCCGCCCCAGTCGTAGCTGAAGTCCGCGGGCAGCGTTTCGCCGGCGATACGCTCCACCGCCTGGATCGCCTGGCCGGAGCTCACGCCGGGGGCAGCCTGCCCGATCAGCTTCACGGCCGGCAGGTTGTTGAAGCGGTCGAGCGCGTCGGGACCGGAGGTGAAACGGATGCTCGCAAGCGCGCCCAATGGCACCATGTCGCCGCGTTGGGAGCGCAGATACACATCGCCGATCGCATCGGGGCGCATGCGGTACGCCGGCTCGGCCGACATCAGTACCTGCCAGGTGCGCCCGTAGCGATTGAAGTCGTTCACGTAGTAGCTGCCGAGGGTGGCGGCGAGGGTGTTGTACAAGTCGTCCAGCGGCACGGCGCGCGCCTTGGCCGCCGTGCGGTCGAGGTCGACGTAGAGTTGCGGCACGGAGGCGCGCCATAGCGTTTGGACGCCGCCCAACATGGGCTCGCCGTTGGCCTTCGCGAGGAACTGCTGCATGACCTGCGCCAGCCGGGCCGCGCCGCCCTCGCCCCGGTTCTGGATGTAGAACTCGAAGCCGCCCGCGGTGCCCAGGCCGAAGATCGGCGGCGGCGCGAACGCGAGCACCAGGGCTTCCTTGATGTGCGCGGTCTTCATGAACAGCTCGCCCACGAGCTGCGGGGTCCCGACGCTGCGCTCGTCCCAGTGCTTCTGCGTGACGAAGATGGTCGCCGCGTTGTTGCGGAAGCCGCCACCGATGAAATCGAAGCCGGTGAATGCGACCGCGTCTTCGTTGGCCGGATTCGACTTGACGATCTCCAGCACCTCGGCGACCACCGCGTCGGTACGTTGCAGGGTCGCGCCATCGGGAAGGATGACGGCAGCGATGTAGAAGCCCTGGTCTTCGTCGGGCACCAGGCTGCCGGGCGTGATGCGCCATAGCCAGGCCGTAACCGCGACCATGCCCGCGAACAGCGCGAGCCCGATCGCGCCGCGGCGGATCATCCACGCGACCCCGCTCGCGTAACGGTCCGTGATGCGGGTGAACCAGCGGTTGAAGCCGCGGAAGAAGCGGTTGGGCTCGCCGCTGCCGTGCTTGAGCAGCACGACGCACAAGGCCGGCGTGAGGGTCAGGGCGACCACGCCGGAAATCACCACCGCGATCGAAATGGTGACTGCGAACTGGCGGTACAGCTCGCCGGTCAGGCCGCCGAAGAAGGCGATCGGCACGAACACCGCGCACAGCGCGAGCACGATCGCGATCACCGGGCCGGTCACCTCGTGCATCGCTTTGATCGCCGCCTCGCGCACCGAGAGCTTCTCCTCGCGCATGATGCGCTCGACGTTCTCCAGCACGACGATGGCGTCGTCGACCACGATCCCGATCGCGAGCACCATGCCGAAGAGGGTGAGCGTATTGATCGAGTAGCCGAGCGCGAACAGGCCCGCGAAGGTGCCGATCAGCGACACCGGCACCGCGACGATCGGGATCAGCGTCGCGCGCCATTTCTGCAGGAACAGATACACCACGAGAAACACGAGCACCATCGCCTCGGCGAGGGTGATCAGAACCTCGCGGATGGACACTTCGACGAAGCGCGTGGTGTCGTACGGGATCGAGTAGGCGAGCCCGGCGGGAAAGCGGCTCGAAAGCTCGCGCATGGTCGTGCGCACGCGCTCGGCCACCTCCAGCGCGTTCGCACCGGGCAGCAGGAAGACGCCCATCAGGGTCGCCGGCCGGCCGTTGATGCGGCCGATGAATTCGTAGTCCTTGGCGGCCAGCTCGACCCGCGCAACGTCCTTGAGCTTCAGCGTCGAGCCGTCGGGGTTGGCGCGCACGATGATCTCCTCGAACTCGCGCGGCTCGGACAAGCGGCCTTGGGTGGTGACGGTGTAGACCAGCTCCTGCGGCCCGCCGGTCGGCGCGGCGCCGACCTTGCCGGCGGCGAATTGCGCATTCTGCTCGTTCAGCGCCGCGATGAGATCGACGGTGGTGAGCTTCAACTGCGTCAGCCGATCGGGCCGCACCCAGATCCGCATGGCGTAGTCCTTGGCGCCGAAGATCTGGACGTTGGTCGTGCCCGGCAGGCGCTTCATCACGTCGAGCACGTTGAGGGTCACGTAGTTGCTGATGTAGAGATCGTCGAAGCGCGCGTCCGGGGAGTAGAAGGCGAGCACTTGCAGGAACGACGACGAGCCCTTTTCCACCGTCACGCCGAGGCGTCTGACTTCGAGCGGCAAGCGCGGCTCGGCTTGCTTCACGCGATTGTTGACGGCGACCGCGGCCTGGTCGACATCGGTGCCGATCTCGAAGGTGACCTGGATCTGGACCACGCCGTTGGACGCGGAGCTCGAGCTCATGTAGAGCATGCGCTCGACGCCGTTGATCTGGTTTTCGAGCGGCGCGGCCACGGTCTGCTCGAGCACCTGCGCGGAGGCGCCCGGATAAGTGGCCATGACGGTGACAACCGGTGGGGCGATCTCGGGATACTGCGCGATCGGCAGCACGCGCATGGCGGCGAGCCCGGTCAGCACGATGAAGATCGACAGCACCGCCGCGAAAATGGGGCGGTCGATGAAGAAGCGCGAAAGCATGCCTGGTTCTACTTTTTCGCCGGCGCGCCCGCCGCGGGCGGCTTGCCCGCGGGCTCAGCGGCGCCCGCGGCCGCGACCCGCACCGGCGCCCCGGGTCCGACCCGGAGCAGACCGGCAACGATGACCCTGTCGCCGCGCTTGAGCCCCTGCTGAATCACCCAGTCGTCGCCGTGCCAGTCGCCCACCTCCACCGGACGCACCTCGGCTTTGCTTTGCGCATCGACGACATAGACGAACTTGCCCTTGGGTCCTTCCAGTACCGCGCGCTGCGGCACCACGATCGCATCGGGGCGGGTCGCACCGCGCAACACCACCCGCACGAACTGGCCCGGTTTCAACACCCCGCGCGGGTTCGGCAGCTCGGCGCGCGTTTCGGTGGTGCCGGTGGCCGTGTTTACTCGCACGTCGCTGAAATCGAGCCGGCCCTTGCGCTCGAATTCGGCGCCGTCGGAGAGGCGCACGGCGACCTCGAAGCCGCCGTTGCCCGGCACTCTGAGCGCGCCGCTCGCGACCGCCTTGCGGATGGCAAGATGCTCGCGCTCCGGAATGCCAAACCTCACCCAGATGGGATCGATCTGGGTGATGGTGGTCAGCAACACATCGGGGCCGGAGACGAGCGTGCCCTCGGAGCTCACGGCGCGGCTCGTGATGCCGGCAAGCGGCGCTTCCACGCGCGTGTAGTCCAGGTTCAAGCGTGCTTCGGCCAGCCGCGCATGCGCGAGCTTCACGTCGGCGGCGGCGACGCGCTCGGCGGCGAAGGCATCGTCGAAGTCCTTCTGGCTCGCGGCCTTCGCTTCCAGCAGCGGTTTCAAGCGCGCGGCGTTGCGCTGCGCCTGGTCCAAGCGCGCCTCAGCGCCGGCCAGCTCGGCCTCCGCCCGTTGCACGGCGATGCGAAACGGCGCGGGATCGATGTTGAACAGCGATTGACCGCGCGTCACGCTCGCGCCTTCGCGGAAGTTGCGCTTGAGCAGGATGCCGGTTACGCGCGCGCGCACTTCGACATCGCGCGAGCCGGCCGTCTGGCCGACATATTCATAGGTGACCGGCAGCGTGCGCGCGGTCACCTCGACCACGCTCACCTCCGGCGGCGGCATGCCGGCCGGCTGGGATCCTGCCCGGTTGCATCCGCCGAGCGTGATGGCAGCGACGAGCACAAGCGGCAACGAGACGGACGAAGGCAGCTTCATCGGCGAAGGCATACCGGAATGGGGAGGCACGACGCGAGCGCAAGAGCGCGGCCGCGCGGACCGCGCGTCGCGAAGGGCAAATGTACCGGCTTTCGTGCGAGGCTGTAAACCTTGGTGAACGCGATCGCTCTACGACCAGGCGCTACGCGTATGATGCGTGCAGCGGCGACATTCCCTGTAGGCAAGATGCCATGGCGTCACTCGAGACCGAGACCCTTCGCCGGACAGTGTTAAACGACTGGCACACTGCGCAGCGCGCGCGCATGGTCGCATTCGGCGGCTGGAGCATGCCGCTCAACTACGCCGGTGGCGTCACGCGCGAGCACATCGCAACGCGCACCGATGCGGGCTTGTTCGATATCTGCCACATGGGGCGGTTTCGCATCGCAGGCGCGGGCGCCACCGGGTATCTCGCCAGCGTGCTCACCAACGATGCGAACGCATTGTTGCCTGGGCATGCGCACTACACGCTCATCGCCAACGCCGCCGGCGGGGCACTCGACGACGCGTATCTGTATTGCCTCGGCAGCGACGATTTCCTGCTCGTGGTCAACGCGGCCAACCGGGTCAGGGATAGCGCATACTTGCACGCCAGCCCCCGCGCCGCGTCGGTGTGCTTGTCGGACGACAGCGACGCCTTGGGGATGCTCGCGCTACAAGGGCCGCGATCGGCCGCGCTGCTCGAGCAAGTGCTCGGCGCCGAGGTGCTCCCCGAGCCGCGGCGCAATCGCCTGCGCCAATCTTCGCGCGCTGGGTTCGACCTGATCGTCGCTCGCACCGGTTACACCGGCGAAGCGAACGGGTTCGAGATCTTCGTGCCGAAGGCGCGAACCGCCGGCTTGTGGCAAGCACTGGTCGATGCCGGCGCACCACCCGCCGGGTTGGGCGCGCGCGATTCGCTGCGTCTCGAGGCGGGTCTGCCGCTGTATGGCCACGAGCTCGGGCTCGATCGCAACGGCCGCGACATTCCCATCTTCGCCAATCGGCTGGCGCGCTACGGCGTGCGCCGGCCCGGCAACGGCCGCTACCTTGGTGTCGATGCGCTCGATGCGCAACGCGCCGAGTACCAGGCGATCGTCGAGGGCGCGCTCGCCGGCGCGCCGCGATGGCTCTCGCACTTGATCCAGCCGCTCGCGGTGTTTGATGCCAAGCGGCCGTTGCGCGCCGGCTACGCGCTCTATGCGGATGGCATCGAGGCGGGCTACGTCACCTCGGGGACGAGCGTGCCGGTGTTGGCATCGCGCCCCGACGCCGGCGTGCCGGTGATGCGCCCGATCGGACTCGCGCTGCTGCGCCACGATCTGCGTTCCGACAACCGCGCGGGGGCGAGCCTGGAAGTGCGCGACGGACGCGGCGGCAGCTTCGGTGCGCGCATCGTCGCGACCAATCTGCCCGCGCCGGCGGCGTAAGCGACGAGTAGCGCTCCCACCCACGATCGGTGCCTCGTGAGACGCGCGAGCTGCGGCCGCACGCGTAGGCGCGGGCCGGCGGGTCGACTGCGAAGCGTCAGCGCCGGCTTCCGACCCCACGGGTGGGGCCGGTTGACGGTGAAGCGTCGGCTCCGGGCTCCGGGCCACGCACTTGGGACGCGGGCCGCGGCGTCGACCGGGAAGCGTCAGCTCACGTGGATGGTCTGGCTGCGCGGCTTGCTCGGGAAGGCCTTGGGCAGCTCGACCTTCAGTACCCCATCGGCATAACGTGCACTCGCCTGGTCCGGCACGACCCGCGCGGCTAGCGGGATCACGCGCCGGAAGCTGCCGTAGGCGCACTGCAAGACCCGATAGCGGCCCTCGGCGGCCTCGCGCTCGAAGCGCTTTTCGCCGCTCACGACCAGCGCATCGTCCACCACCTCGATCTTGAACTCGTCCTTCTTCATGCCGGGGATTTCGACCCGCACGATCAGGCGGCGCTCGTCCTCGAACACGTCCCCGCCCAGCAGCGCCCAGCCCTGCGAGGGGAGGTAGAAGTCATCGTCGACTTCCGCCTTCCCCGGCAGATTGGACGCCTCGGTGGGCATGAAGCGGATGAGCGCACCGGCGGCGGACTGGCGCAGTCGCTGCCAGCCTTCGGCCATCGACTCCCATAAGGTGTTGAAGCCCTGCTTGAGGTCGTCGAATTTCATGCTCTCGTCTCCACCGGCGCGGTCAGTACGGGATCAGCCACCGGACACCTGGATGCGGCGCGGTTGCGCATGCTCCGCCTTGGGGATGCGCAGCTTGAGCACGCCCTGGTTGAGCTGCGCCGAGACCTTGCCACCATCGAGCTCTTTGCTCAGCGTGAACACCCGCCGGTAGCGCGCCAGGTTGACCTCGGCATAGCTCGCCGCCATGCCTTGCGGCAGGTCGATATCGACGTCGCCTTCGATGCACAGGTTATCGCCTTCGATGTGCAGGTTGAGCTTGTCCTTGGGCACGCCCGGAAGATCGGCGAACAAGGTGATGCCGGCGCTGTCTTCCACCACGTCGACCGGCGGAAGCAGCGTCGCGCCGTTACGCGCCGGCGCGCTCTGCGGGGCCGGCGGCGCTTGCCGGCTGACTTGACTGCTGTTGACTTCGTTCATGATCCGGTCTCCTTCGCTCGTGGCTTACTGGATGCTGATGCGCCGCGGCTGCGCGGCCTGCTGGCGTTTCACCGTGATATGCAGTATCCCGTCGCGATAGGCCGCGCTGACCCCGTTCGGGTCGGCGTCTTCGGGCAGCGTCACGACGCGGCGAAAGCGTCCCTGGAAGCGTTCGTTGATGTGTACCGCGGTCCTCTCGTCGTGTGCCGGCAAGTCGTTCTTGCGCTCGCCTGAAATGCTTAGCACGCCACGGTCCAGGTCGACCTCCAGCGTCGCCGGGTCGAGCCCCGGAGCGAACGCATACAGCTCGATCGATTGGGCCGTGCCGCCCACGTTGACAGCGGGGAATCCACCGCGCCCCAGGCCGCGGATATTGGGGGAGAGATCGAACGCCTGCTGCACTTCGCGCTGCAAGCGATCCAGCTCGGCGACGATGTCGCGCGGGAACAGTGATCCGAACATCGTGGGTGCCTCCTATGAATGGGGTCCATCAATCGCTACGGCACCGGCTGCGCCTGCGCGCCGGGCCTCAGCGGTTAAAATTTGGCCGCGCCGCGCCGGTTTCAATGTCTTGATGTTCGAATAAGCCGCCACCATCTAACACGATTGCCCAGCCCGGCCGGGCCCCCGGCCATAGGATGCGGCATGAGAGGAGAGCCGGTTGGATTTCAAGGACTACTATGCGACGCTCGGCGTAGCCAAGGATGCCACCGCCGACGCCATCAAAAAGGCGTTCCGCAAGCTCGCGCGCAAGTACCACCCGGACGTCAGCAAGGAGGCCGATGCCGAAGCGCGCATGAAGGAGGTGAACGAGGCCTACACGGTCCTTTCCGATCCGGAAAAACGTGCGGCTTACGACCAGCTCGGCCGCGGCTACAGGCCCGGCCAGGAGTTTCGTCCCCCGCCCGATTGGGATGCCGGGTTCGAATTCTCGGGCGCCGGGCCCGCGGGTCCCGAGGCGGCGGACTTCAGCGATTTCTTCGCCGAGCTGTTCGGCCGCATGGGCGCACGCGGCCGGGCGCACGGGCACGCTGCGGGTTTTCGCAGCCGCGGCGAGGACCACCACGCCAAGATCCTGGTGGAGCTCGAAGACGTTTTTCGGGGCGCCTCTCGCCAGATCGGGCTGCGGGTACCGAAGATCGACGCCCAAGGGCACCTCAGCCTCGAGCAGCGGACGCTCAACGTGCAGATCCCCAAGGGCTTGCGCGAAGGCCAGATCATGCGCCTTGCGGGCCAGGGCGCGGCCGGAATCGGCGAAGGTCCGGCGGGCGACCTGTTGCTCGAAGTCCATTTCAAGCCCCATCCGCGCTTTCGCGTCCAGGGCCAGGACCTCTACATGACGCTGCCGGTCGCCCCGTGGGAAGCGGCGCTCGGCGCGGTGGTGGAGTTCGCGCTGCCCGACGGTTCGGGCCTCAAGGTGCGTATTCCGGAAGGCGCGCAAAGCGGGCGCCAGTTGCGCGTGCGCGGCAAAGGCATCCCGTCGAGCCCGCCTGGCGACCTGCTGCTCGACGTGCAAGTCGTGGTGCCGCCCGCCACCAGCGCGCGGGCCAAGGAGTTGTATGCAACCATGGCGCGCGAGCTCGAGTTCGATCCGCGCGCAGCCATCAAAGGCTGAGCAATGGACGACGACGATATCCTTGCCGCGGCGATCCTGGAAGACGCCGCTCTCACGCTGGAAGAGTTGGCTTGTGCCTGCGCGGTGAGCCCGGAATGGGTGCTGCGCCACATCGAGGAGGGCGCGCTGGAACGCCCGGCGGCGGTGGTCGCGCAGTGGCGCTTCAGCAGCCGCGACCTCGGCCGCGCCCGGCGCATCCGCGCCCTGGAGCGCGACTTCGAAGCCGAGCCCGAGCTGGCAGCGCTGGTGGCCGACATGCTCGATGAGATGGACAGCCTGCGGGCGCGCTTGCGCCGGGCGGGCTTGCTTTGAGCGCTTCGCCCGCGGCGCCCGTGGTCGATATCCACGCGCATTTCTATCCCCGAGCCTATCTCGATCTGCTGCACGAGCGCGGGTTCGCGTCCGGGACGACGTACTCAACCGCGACGCCCGAATCGCTGCTGAAGGGAAGCGGCCGGCGTTATGGCTTGCACGATGCGGCTTTTACCGATCTGCCCGAGCGGCTCGCACGCATGGATGCGCAAGAGGTGGATGTGCACGCGCTATCCGTTCCACCGCCGGACTGCTTCGCGTTCGAGCCGGCGTTGCACGCGGCGTTGTGCCGGGCGTTCAACGATGCCGCGAGCAGCGCCCACGCGAGCGCGCCACGGCGCCTGGTGGGGCTCGCATCCCTGCCGGTGAGCTCACCGCGCGCCGCGCTGGAAGAGCTGGCGCGTGCGCGCAGCTTGCCCGGAATTTGCGGCGTCGCCCTGGGCACGCGCTTCGCCGAGCGCGAGCTGTCCGATCCGGCGTTTCTGCCGCTGTGGGAGGCGATCGCATCCGCGCGCTTGCCGGTGTTCTTGCACTACGCGCCGCTCACGGTGATCGGCACGCCAGAGCGCCTGAACGCCTTTCATCTCGGCAACGTCATCGGCAATACCACCGAGACCGCGATCGCCGCCGCGCACCTGGTCTTCGGCGGGGTGCTCGACCGCTTCTCGGACCTCGATATCTGCCTGCCGCACGCGGGCGGCGTGCTGCCGATACTCGCCGGCCGGCTCGATCGCGCGCATGCGGTGCGCGCGGAATGCCGCCACTTGCAGGCGCCGCCGAGCGCCTACTTGCGACGCTTCTACTACGACACCGTGTGCCATTCGGACGCCATACTCGCGTTCCTGGCCGGTTTCGTCGGCGCCGATCGCATCCTCCTCGGCAGCGATTACTGTTTCGACATGGGGGTGGAGCAGCCCGTCGCCGCGGTTGCGCGCTGTGCAGCGATCGAGCCGCCGCTGCGGCAAGCGGTCCTCGGTGCGACGGCCGCCCGCCTGCTGGGTCTCGACGCGAGCTGAGCGCGCTGCATCCGCGTTAGTATTGGCGCTTGGCGACCAGTTCACGAGGGAGGATGTGCAATGGGACGCATGGTGGATTTCTCCGCGCTTGCCGCAGGCGAGACCGGTACCGCAGTCACGCGCGCCGCGATCACGGGCCCCGACACGCGCCACATGAGCGCCGAGTTGCTGCGGCTTGCGCCTGGCGCGAGCGTCGAGGCCACGGTGCCCGCCGGCGCCGATCTCTATCTCTACGCCCTGACGGGGGCGTTCCGCATCGTGTATCAGGGCACGACCCTGGAAGTGGCGCAGGATGCCTTCGCGACGCTGCAGGAGGAAAGCGCCTATGCGCTCGCGAACGGCGGCACGAACGCCGCCGAGATCATCAGCGTTCTGGCGCCGCCGCCGGGCGGTAAGCCCGTCGAGGCGGGATTCCGGGGCGGTTGCGCGGTGGCGAAGCGCGCCGGAGCCCCCACGGCCGACGTCCCGGAGCAGAAGAAGCGGCGGATCTATTTCGTCGACGACGCGGCCGCGCGCTCGGAGCGCGCGCACGCGATGATCGTCGAATACCAGGGCGATACGGTGACCGTGATGCACCAGCACCCCAATGCGGACAGCATGTTCGTGCCGCTCACCGGCAAGGTGCGCTTCACGTTCGACGGCCGCGACCACGTGTTGGGACGCGGCGGCGCGACCGTGTTTCCCGCCGGAGACAAACACGGCTTGCGGGTGGAGGAAGAACCCGTGAGCTTTCTCGAGTTCCACGTGCCCGCGGGCTACGTGACCGTGAAATGAGGCGCAAGGCGCAAGAAGGGCGAGCGGGCATGAACAACTTCATCGTGCGGGCGATCGCAGCATCGGCCCTCATCGCGATCACGACCAATACGGCCTGGGCGCAGGCGACCGACAGGTTCCCGAACCGGCCGCTGCGCATCATCACCGGCTACCTGCCCGGCGGGGTGAGCGACACCATCGCGCGTACCATGGCCGAAAGACTCGGCGAGCAGATGGGCCAGCGTATCGTGGTCGACGGCCGCCCCGGGGCAGGCGGCACGCTGTCGATGGAAATCGCCGCCAACGCGAGCCCCGACGGCTATACGCTGTTCATGGCCCAACCCGTCATCACCATCAGCCCAAACTTCAAACGCAAGCTGCCGATCGATCCGCTGAAGGCTTTCGCGCCGGTGTCCGTGGTCGGCATGGGCGCCACCATGCTCGTGGTTCATCCCGCGACGCCGGCGCTCAGCGTCAAGGATCTCATCGCCTACGGCAAGACCGGGGCCGGATCCAGAATGGCCTACGGCCACTCGGGGCAAGGCTCGACCAACCACTTGGCGGGCGAGCTTTTCGCCATCATGAGCGGGTTGAAGCTCACGCCGGTTGCCTACAAGGGCGCTGCCGCCAATATCCTCGCCACGCTCCAGGGCGAAGTGCAGATGGCCTTCCTGCCGGTGCTGGCGGCGCTGCCGCAAGTGAAGAACGGCAAGCTGAAGGCCATCGGTGTAACGGGGGCCAAGCGCACCCAGGCTGCGCCGGAAGTGCCCGCAATCGCGGAAACCTTGCCCGGCTTCGAGGTTCCGGTCTGGTACGGGTTGATGGTGCCGGCGGCGACCCCGCAGCCGATCGTCGCGCGCCTCAACGCGGAAATGAAGAAAGCGCTGGAGACCGCCGCGGTGCGCGAGCGCCTCGCGGCCCAAGGCATCGATGTCGAGTACACCACGGTGGCGCAATTCGACCGGCTCATCCGCGACGATGCGGCGCGCTGGGCGAAGCTCGTGCGCGAGGCGGGTATCGTGCTCGAATGAGGCGCTCGAGCGGCCGCCGCCGTATCGTGCAGCCCTTCCCGCGAGGGCGGGAGGGGCGCCGTTATTCGCCGCCGTAGAGCCGGCGCGCGGCCTCCGGGCTCACCTTGCCGTCGGCGACGTCGCGCTCGATCGCCTTGCGCCGGCGAGGGTCGCCGTAGCCGCCGCCGCCCGGGGTCTCGACGATCACCCGATCGCCGGCATCGAGCGTCGTATAAAGCTTGGATGCGATCGTAGTCTGGGTTCCGTCCGCGCGCCGGATCAGCGAGCACGCGGATGCGCCGGGCAGGCCGCCGTCGAGCCCCGGCGCCGCGCTGAAATGGCGCTCGCCGCGGTGCGTGAAGGCGATACCATCGGCCAGCGCCTCGTACTCGCGCACCACGCCGAGCCCGCCGCGATACTCGCCGGCGCCGCCCGAATCGCGCCGCAGCTCCACCCGGTGCAGCCGCAGCGGCGCCTCCATTTCCAGCGCCTCGGCCGGCAGGTTCATGCAGTTGCTGGCGTCGGTGTCGATTACGTCCACCCCGTCCAGCCCGCGCGCCGCGCCGCTACCGCCAGCGATCAGCTCGCCGACGATGAAGCGCCGGCCGTCATCGTGCCTGCCGCCGAAGGCGACCACGAGCAGCGTTCCTGCCGCCGGCGCGGCCACGCGCTGCGGCAGCACCTGCGCCAGCGCGCTCACCATCGAGGTGGCGATGCGCTTGATGGTAGAAGTACGCGCGTTCACCGGCGCGGGCTCCACCGGATTGACGAGCGAGCCGGGCGGCAGCTTGATCGCCACCGGGCGAAAGCAGCCGCCGTTGGTCGGAATCGCCGGGTCGGTCAGTACCCGCACGGCATAGTACGCGGCCGCCTGCGACCCGGAGGGCACGCAGTTCATCGGCCCTTTCACTTGCGCGCTCGTGCCCGTGAGGTCGAATTCGATGCTGCCTTCGGCCACGGTGACGGCGACCTCGATCGTGAGCGGCCGGTCGAGGTCGATGCCGTCGTTGTCCATGGTATCGACGTAACGATAGGTGCCGTTCGGAATGGCGCGCAAGGCCGCGCGGGTCATGCGTTCCGAGCGATCGAGCAGGTCGTCGAAGATCGCCATCAGCCGCTCGGCGCCGTAGCTCGTCGCCAGCTCGCCGAGCCTGCGCGCGCCGACGTTGCAGGCGGCGAGCTGGGCATTGAGATCGCCCATGAGCGAATCCGGCAGGCGCGAATTCTGCCGCAGCAGCGCGACCAAGGTCTCATTGTATTCGCCCGCGTCGCGGAACTTGAGCGGCGGAATGCGCAGACCCTCTTGATAGATCTCGGTCGCGCCGGGCGGCAGCGAGCCGGGCGAATAACCGCCGATGTCGCCGTGGTGCGTCATGGTCGCGGCGAGCGCGATGACGCGCCCTGCGTGAAACACGGGCGTCATGAGCGCGATGTCGGGCAGGTGCGTGCCGCCGCAATAGGGATCGTTCAGGATGTACGCATCGCCCTCGCGCATGGTCGCGAGCGGGAAGCGTTGCAGCATGTTGTGGATCGCAGGAATGAGCGTGGCGAGATGGACCGGGATGGCGCACGCCTGAGCGAGCGTTTCGGCATTGACGGTGAACAGGCTCGCGGACGTGTCCAGCCCTTCCTTGACGATCGGCGAGAATGAGCTCTTGAGCAGCGTCATCTCCATCTCGTTGGCGATGCCCTCGAGCTTGTTGCGGATCACTTCGGAGGTGATCGGATCCGCGCTCGCTGTGCTTGCGGCAGGGCTCACGGCGTTTCTCCCCATGTCATGACGATATGTCCGCTCGCGTGTACCTGCGCCCGCCAGCCCGGATCGACCACGGTGGTCGTGTCCATCTGCTCGATCACGGCCGGTCCCTCGATGGCGCTGCCGGGCTGCAAGTGTTCGCGCTCGTGGATGCGCGCCGCGACGAAGCCGCCGGTCGCCTCGGTAAGAATCGCTCGCACCCCCTTGGATGCCGCGCCCTGGCCCGCGGCGGCTTCGAAGCCGGCGGGCAGTTCCCGCGCTGCGGCCTGGTGCACGGCGCGCAAGTTGACGAACTGCACCCGCCCGGGCGTGCTATGGCCGTAGATGCGGTCGTGCAAAGCATAGAAATCGCGTTCGATCGCCTGCGGCACGCCGGCAGCGAGCACGACGGGGACTTCGAGGTGGTAGGACTGGCCGACGTAGCACAAGTCGGCGAAGTAGTGCACCGCGACCGCGGCGCTCGCGACACCTTCGATCGCCATCAAGGCGGCGCAGCGCGCATCGAGCTCTTCGAACTGCGCCGCGAGCGCCGGCGCATCGACCTCGTCGAGCCGGCGGTGGTACGCCTTGGCCGCCTCGTGCTCCACGGGAGCGCACAGCAGGCCGTCGGCGGAGAGCACGCCGGGATGGCGCGGCACCACGATGCTGCGTATGCCGAGATCGCGCGCGAGCGCGGTGGCGTGCACCGGGCCAGCGCCGCCGAGCGGCACCAGGGCGAAGCCGCGCGGATCGATCCCGCGCTTGACCGAGACCAGGCGGATGCCCTCGGCCATGTTGGCGTTCACCACCCGATGGATGCCGAGCGCGGCCTGCTCGACCGACATGCCGAGGGGCTGCGCGATCGAGCGCTCGATCGCGGCGCGTGCGCGCGCCGGATCGAGGCGCACAGCGCCGCCGGCGAAATAGGCCGGATCGATGTAGCCGAGTACGACCGAGGCATCGGTGACGGTCGGCTGCCCGCCGCCGCGCGCGTAGCAGGCCGGGCCGGGCTCCGCGCCGGCCGAGTGCGGACCGACGCGCAACGACCCGCCGGCATCGAGCCAGGCGATGCTGCCCCCGCCGGCGCCGATCGCGTTAACGTCCACCATCGGTACGCGCACGGCATAACCGTCCAGCGTGCCTTCGGAGGCGATGATGGGGCGCCCGCCATGGACCAGGGCGATATCGGCGCTGGTGCCGCCGATATCGATGCTGATGATGTCGAGCGCACCCGCCTCGCGTCCCACCCGGCTCGCGCCGATCACCCCGGCCGCGGGCCCGGACAAGAACAGCCGCACCGGGCGCCGGCGCGCCACTTGCGCGCACGCCACGCCGCCGCGCGATTGCATGATCTGCAAGGGTGCGGGGACGGCGTGCGCGGCGAGGTCGCGCTCCATGCGCTCGAGATAGCGATCGATCACCGGCTTGAGATAGGCATCGAAGGCCGTGATGCAGGTGCGCTCGTACTCGCGAAACGCGGGATCGACCTCGCACGAGAGCGAGATCATGAGGTCCGGACGCAACGCGAGCAGCAGCTCGCGCGCGCGCAGCTCGTGCGCCGGATTCAAGTAGGAAAACAGGAACACGACGGCAATCGCGTGCACGTCCGCGGCGAGCAGCGATCGTCCGGCTTGCCGCACGGCCTCTTCGTCGAGCGGCACGAGCACGGCGCCGGAGGCGGCCATGCGCTCGGGCACCTCGCGGCGCAGGGCCCCCGGGGCGAGAAAGCCGGGCGTTTCCGGCTTGAGCATGACGCTATAGACCGCACGCCGGCTCTGGCGGCCGAGCTCGAGCGTGTCCTTGAATCCCTGCGTCGTGATCAAGCCGATTTTCGCGCCTTTGCGCTCGAGCACCGCGTTGGTCGCCACCGTCGTGCCGTGGACGAAACGCGCGATCTGCCGCGGCTCGATGTTCCAGGCGCGCCGCATGTGCTCGATGGCGTGCAGCACGCCGCGGCTCGGGTCGGCCCGCGTGGTCGGAATCTTCGCCAGATGCAGGCGCCCGTCGAGCGCCCGGCAGACGACATCGGTGAACGTGCCGCCGATGTCGACGCCGACGTCCCAGGTGGAGTGTTCGTTCATGTGTCTCGCTGCATTCGCCAGCCGTACCCGCGCCATCGCGTGCCGGCGTTATTGCCGGCGAGAGCGTCTGCGCGAATCTAGGCTACAGGGCGTTAGTATGACACGAGGCATGCGCGCGGCTGCGGCCGATCAGCGCGGCCTGCGTCCGATCCGCCTATGAACCTAGGCTGCGGCAATCTGTTAGAACGGCACCGTCGGCCCGGACCACCCCGCGGTTCGCGGGCGAGCGCGGCCGAGCGCGGCGCCGGCCTCGATCCAGCCCTCGCAGGCATTGCGCCCGCAGCGGCCTCGCCACCAATTGAGCACGCCCTTGCAGCGCGCGTACAAGCGAAAGAAGCGCAACACCCGATCGCATTGTGCCGCGCTCGGCGCATGCGCGGCGCACACGAGCTTGTCGTCGCTCATGCCGCGGTCGGTGAAGGTGACCGCACCCCACGCCCTGGTGCGGATGCGAGTGCCGGCAGCCAGGCGCGGACCGAGCACCAGCGCATCGAGCAAGTCGCCTTCGAGGCCGATGTAATCCGGCACCGAGCCGTAGTTGAACGGGCAGGGCAGGGGCGAAACGAAGTCGATATGCCCGGTCGAGCCGCGCTTGAGGAAGCTTCCCTTGGGGATCTCGATGACGACCTCGATTTCGGCTGCCGTGGTCAACGGATCACGCTCGAGCGAATGCTCGCAGGGATCGGCCGGCGAGCGCTTCGGCCAGTATCGGGGTGCGATCGAATGAAGCGCATCGGCAGCATCACATGAACCTTGCGTGCGCCGCGCGATTGCACGGCAGTCGAGATGGATGGCGTACGGCGCAGGATAGCGCGATGCTCGCCGCGGCAGCCTGCTAAACTTACGGGCAAGACTTCTCTCCTGTCCAATCGCCATCGCCGAGGTGAACCGTGACCGAGCCTTCCGCTGCTGCCCGCTCCGAATTGGCGCCGACCGGTACGTTGCGGGTCGGTATCAACATGGGCAATTTCCTGTTGACGCGCAAGGATCCCGCCACCGGCGAGGCCGCCGGCATCGTCGTGGACCTCGGACGCGAGCTGGGGCGCCGCCTCGGCGTCCCGGTCCGGATTCTGCAATACGAGAATCCCGGCAAGCTCGCGGATGCCGCCAAGACCGGCGTCTGGGACGTCGGTTTTCTGGGCGCCGAGCCGCAGCGCGCGCAGGAGATCGACTTTACCCCGGCTTACGTCGAGATCGAGTCCACCTACCTGGTGCCGCCCGGATCGCCGATCCGGAGAATCGAGGACGTGGATCGCGCGGGCGTGCGCATCGCCATCTCGGAGCGCAGCGCCTACGACCTGTATCTCACGCGCAATCTCAAGCACGCCGAGCTGGTGCGCGAGCGCGGCGCGGAGAACGTCTTCAAGCGCTTCGTCGACGACAAGCTCGACGCGCTCGCGAGCTTGCGGCCGCGGCTCATCATCGATCATGCCAATCTGCCCGGCTCGCGCATCCTCGACGGCAATTTCACCTCGGTGCAGCAGGCGTCCGGGACGCCGAAGGGGCGCCCGAACGCAGCCCGCTATCTGCGCGAGTTCATCGAGCACGTGAAGGCGTCAGGCCTGGTGGCGCAATTGATCGAAAAGAACAACGTGCAAGGGCTTACGGTCGCGCCCAAGGCGGATTGAGGCGCGGCGGGCGTTGCGCGCGGAGATCGAGACGCGGCGCCGGCAGTGAGGGCACGGCGAAAGCGCGCCTGAAGCGCGCGCCGATGCGCCTTGAGGCGGGTTTCGCCCCTTGCCTGTCTACGGCGGAACTTGCGACGCGATGGACCACGGCGCGATTCCGGCGCGCGGCGCGGCTTCGAAACGAGGGAGGGCCGGGTTGCGTCCAGTCGGCGTATCGTGAGCGTGGACACGAGAGTCTCGACGCTCGCGCCGTTTCGAATCCGCAACTTCCGATTCCAATGGCCAGCGGATCTCGCTACCTCGTGGGCGTTCGAAATGGAGACGCTCATACTCGGCTGGTACGTGCTGGTCGAGACGGGCTCGGTGTTGCTGTTGACGCTGTTCGCCTCACTGCAATACATCGGTACGCTGGTCGCGCCGATGTTCGGCGTCCTCGGCGATCGGATCGGACACCGCAACACGCTGTGCGGCATGCGCGCGATCTATGCGACGCTCGCAGCCACGCTCATGACGCTCTCCTTCACCGGCTGGCTCACGCCGGTGCACGTGTTCGTGATCGCGGCGCTGATGGGCCTCGTGCGTCCTTCCGATCAAGTCATGCGCTATTCCCTGATCGGCGCGATCATGCCGCCCGATCGCTTGATGATCGCCATCGGCGTGGCCCGCACGACTTCCGATTCGGCACGCGTGGTCGGGGCGCTCGCCGGTGCTGGACTGGTGGCGAGCCTAGGCATGGGGCCCGCCTATGCGGTCATCGCCTCGCTCTACGGCATCAGTCTCGGCTTGACGCTCCAGGTCAAACCAGCCGCACGGCCGGCCGCGGTACGGGTCGGGGCCGTGGCGCTCGCCTCGCCGTGGCGCGATGTGAAAGAGGGTGTGGCGTATGTGTGGACGCGCACCCATCTGCGCGCGGCGATGCTGCTCGCGTTCCTCGTAAATATGACGGCGTTTCCCCTGGTCATGGGCTTGATGCCATATGTCGCGCGCGAAATCTATCGTACTGATCAAACGGGTCTCGGCTACCTGGTCGCAAGCTTCGCGTCGGGCGCGTTGTGCGGCTCGCTTGCCATGACCCGGATCGGGCCAAAGCTGCGGCCCGCGCGCACCATGCTGGTGTTCTGCGCGATGTGGTACGTGATGATCCTGGTGTTCGCGCGCGTGCCGAGCTACGGCGTTGGCTGCCTGGTGCTCGCCGTTACCGGCTGCTCGCAGAGCATAGGCATGGTGTCGATGTCGACCATGATCCTGCGCAACACCGGGGCGGAGTTCCGCGGCCGCGTGATGGGCATCCGGATGCTGGCAATCTACGGCCTGGCGATCGGGCTGCTGATCGCGGGCCAGCTCATTCCACGCATGGGCTATCCGCTCACGGCCACGCTGTACTGCATTGTCGGATTGTGCACCAGCGCGCTGATCGGCTGGCGCTGGCGCGAGCATGTCTGGCGGCTCGATGCGCCGGCCAACGCGCGCTGAGCCCGCGGCGCCAAGCTCCGCGCTCGCCCCGTTCCGGGTGCGCAATTTCCGTTTCCAGTGGCCGGCAGATTTGTCCGCGTCGTGGGCGTTCGAAATGGAAGCGCTTATCCTCGGCTGGTACATCCTGGTCGAGACCGGCTCGGTGTTCCTCCTCACCGCGTTTGCGTCCTTGCAGTGGATCGGCGTGCTGGTCGCGCCGCTGTACGGCGTGGTGGGCGATCGTATCGGCCACCGCAACCTGCTGCTCGCCATGCGCGCGTTTTACGCGCTCCAGGCGGGCTTGCTCATGGCCCTCGCGTTCACCGGCGCGCTTACGCCCTGGCTCGTCTTCATCGTATCGGGCGCGATGAGCATGGTGCGGCCGTCCGACCTCGTGATGCGCTATGCACTGGTTGGCAACAACATCCCCAGCGAGCACTTGATGGCGGCCACCAGCATCGAACGAACGACCTCGGATTCGGCCCGCGTGGTGGGCGCGTTGAGCGGCGCCGGGCTCATTGCGTCGCTAGGCATCGGTCCGGCTTACGTGGTCATCGCCGCCTTCTATGTGCAGAGCGTGCTGCTCACCCTAGGGGTGCGCGTGGCGGCGTCGCAAGCTTCGCGCCGAGACGCCGCGCGCCCGGCGCGGTTGTCGCCGCGGCGCGATCTGCTGGAGGCGTTTCGCTACGTGCAGCGCACACCGCTGCTGTTCGGCACGATGTGGCTCGCGTTTCTCGTCAATTTCACCGCGTATCCCGTGACGCTCGGCCTGCTGCCGTATGTCGCGAAGAATCTCTATCACACCGACCAGACGGGGCTCGGCTACCTCGTGGCGGGGTTCGCCTTCGGCGCCTTGATCGGCTCGCTCGCGCTCATGCGCTTGGGGCGCTCGGTTCCGGCGGGGCGCACGGCGCTCGCGTGCGCCGTCATCTGGTATGCCATGCTGGCCGTCTTCGCGCATCAGGGCGGGTTGGCCGGCGGGGTGGCTGCCTTGGTAATCGCCGGCGTGGCGCAGAGCTGCTGCCTCATCCCCATGTCGGCGGTGCTGCTGCGCCATGCGCAGGAACGCTACCGAGCGCGCGTGATGGGCATACGCATGTTCGCGATCTACGGCCTGCCGATCGGGCTGCTCATGGCCGGCCCCCTGGTCGCGAGCTTCGGCTTCGCCATCATGGTGACCCTCTATAGCGCGTTCGGCATCGCCTGCACGTTGTTCATTGCCCGGCACTGGCGCGCCGAGCTGTGGCGCATGCACGCCCCGGCCAATCGTGGCTGAGCGGGGCGCGTTTAGCTTCCCGATGTGCCCGCGTCCAGCGCCGCCGGTGATAATGATTGCCTGCGGCCATGGCATTGAATAGCATCACGGCTCCAGGCGCCACCGCAGCGCGGGCAGCGATCACGATCGATACAAGGAGTTCTCCATGGGCAAGAAGTACGACATCCTCATCATGGGCGCATCCTATGGCTCGCTCCTCGCCACCAAGCTGCTGCTCGCGGGCCACACTTGCAAGCTCGTGTGCTTGCCGGCCGAAGCCGGCCTAATCAATAGCGAAGGCGCGGTGGTGCGCATGCCGGTGAAGGGCCGCGAAGGCCTGGTCGAGATCAACTCGCGCCGGCTCCCCGGCGCGCTCTCGGCCGCAGGTCCCGATGCGATCGATCCAGGCGCCTACGACCTGGTCGCGCTGGCGATGCAGGAGCCGCAGTACCGGCTGCCGGGTGTGCGCGAGCTGCTCGACAAGGTTGCGCGCAGCCGCCGCCCGTGCATGTCGATCATGAACATGCCGCCGTTGCCGTACCTGGCCCGAATCCCTGGCCTCGATGTCGGCACCCTGCGCGGCTGTTATACCGATGCGAGCGTGTGGGACAGCTTCGATCCGGCATGCATGACGCTGTGCAGTCCCGATCCGCAGGCATTCCGGCCGCCGGAAGACAAGGTCAACGTGTTGCAGGTTCGATTGCCGACCAATTTCAAGGCGGCGCGCTTCGAATCGGCCGCGCACACGGCGATCCTACGGCAGCTCGAAGACGAGATCGAGGCGACGCGTTTCGATGACGGCAGCGGGCCGATCGAGCTGCCGGTGAAGCTCAAGGTGCACGATTCGATTTTCGTGCCGCTCGCCAAGTGGAGCATGCTGCTCGCCGGCAATTATCGCTGCGTGCAGCAAGACGGTATGCGCTCGATCAAGGAGGCGGTGCACAGCGATCTCGAAGCCTCGCGCGCGGTCTACGATTGGGTCAAGCAGTTGTGCGTTTCGCTCGGCGCCGCCGAACGCGACCTGGTGGCGTTCGAGAAATACGCCAACGCGGCGCTGTCGTTACAGAGTCCTTCGTCGGCGGCCCGGGCTTTGGCGGCCGGTGCGCCCAATATCGAGCGCGTGGATCGTCTGGTGCAGACCATCGCGAAACAAAAGGGCATGCACTCGGAGGTGGTCGATCGGACGGTCGAATTGGTGGACGGCTGGGTGCAAAGGAACCGCAACAAGACGTGAGCAGCTGCGGCGCCCACACGCGGGCGCGAGGCAAGGGAGGAAAGCGCATGAGCATCGAGAAGCTGCACGAGATCGCGCTGTCGGTGCGCAACTGGGGGCGCTGGGGGCCGGACGACGAAATCGGCACGCTCAACTTCATCACGCCGGCGTCGATTGCGGCGGCCTGCCGGCTCGCGACTCGCGGCCAGGTGTTCTCGCTCGGCATGCCGCTGCAACGCCGGGGACCGCAAAGCGGCCAGCGCGATCGCTTCAATCCGATTCACACCATGTTCAGGGACGGCGGCGATGCGCCTCGCGACCGCGCTGCGGTGGTGCGAACGCAGGGCTATGGCGGCGCCGACGACTGGATCACCATGCCGCTCCAGTGCACCACCCAATGGGACAGCCTCGCGCACGTGTTCTACGACGGCAAGATGTACAACGGCTACGACATCGCGCTCGTCAGCAGCCACGGCGCGGAAAAGAACGGCATCGAAAAGACCAAGGACAAGATCGTCGGGCGCGGCGTGTTGCTCGATGTCGCGCGCTACAAGGGCGTGCAGCGGCTCGAACCGGGCTATGCCATCACCCCGGCCGATCTCGATGCGACCGCCGCGGCGCAGAAGGTGACGGTGGAGCCCGGCGACATTCTCATCGTCCGCACCGGTTTCATGGCGACCTACCTCGAGCGCGGCGATTGGGGCACGTTCGACAGCGATTCCTCGCCGGGGGTATCGGTATACACGGCGCCCTGGATGCACGCGAAACAGATCGCGGCGCTCGCCGCGGACAACTATGCCGTGGAGGTGCGCCCGTCCGAGCTGCCGCCCTTCCGCAGCCCGTTTCACAACTGCGCCATCCCGAACATGGGGCTCACGCTCGGCGAGATCTTCTATCTCGAAGACCTGGCGGCCGACTGCGCGGCCGACGGACGATATGCCTTCCTGCTGGTCGCGCCGCCGCTGCCAGTGACCGGCGGGGTCGGCACGCCGATCAACCCCTACGCCATCAAGTAGGCACATTGGGGTCGGGTCTTGCACGTGGCAGCTCACCGCTGGTTGGACATCGAGCGATAGCGATCAACTGAAACACGCAAGACCTGTCCCCAGCGAGAGGTGATCCCAGCGAGCGCGCGCGCCCACAGGCATAATCTCGCCGAGGATTCTTCGCGGAGCGAGCGACATGAAGGCACTTGTCATCGGCGGCACCGGGCCGTCCGGACCATACACGGTCAACGGGCTCATCGAGCGCGGCTACGACGTCACCATCCTGCACGGCGGCCAGCACGAAGTCGAGTTCGCGCAGCAGGTCGAGCACATCCACACCGATCCGCATTTCGCCGAAACCCTGGGCCCGGCGCTCGCGGGCCGCAGCTTCGACCTGGTGCTGGCCACTTATGGGCGCATGCGCATCATCGCCGAGATCGTTCAAGGCAAGACCGGACGCTTCATCGGCGTCGGCGGCTCGGCGGTCTATGCGCCGCGCGGCGATCCGCGCTGGGGGCCGCTCGGGCAGCCGACCCTGGTGCCCGAGGACGCGCCGCGCTGCGACGATCCCGCGGGACCGAAGTTCAACCACCTCATGTGGGTGACCGAGGAGACGGTCATGCGCGCGCATCGCGAGGGTCGCTTCAACGCGACCTACTTCCGTTATCCGCTGCTCTACGGCGCGCACTGCCCGGCCAATCCCGACTGGAGCATCGTGCGCCGGCTGCTCGACGGCAGGAAGCGCATCATCGTCGCCGCCAACGGCGTGCTCAAGCGCCGCGGCTATGCAAAGAACGTAGCGCATGCGTTGCTGCTCGCGGTCGACCAGCCGCAAGCCTCCGCAGGACAGATCTACAACATCCGCGACGAACGCCAGTACACCCAGCGCCAGTACGTCGAGTTCATCGCCCGGCACCTCGAACGAGCGTGCGAGATCGTGGAAGTGCTCCCGCCGCTCGCGCAGCGCGTATACAAGGGCTCGGCAGCAGCGTTCGTCGACTCGCTGATCGAGTTCGACATCACCAAGATACGCACCCAGCTCGGCTATCGCGACGCGGTGGCGCCGGCCGAGGGGCAGGCCGCGGCGGTCGATTGGCTGCGCGCCAACCCCCCCGAGCCGGGGAGCGAAGTCGAGCGCCAGCTCGGCGATCCGTTCGCCTACGATGCCGAGGATGCGCTGATCGAAGCGTGCGCGCGCGGCTATGCGGCGGCCGAGGCGGTTCAGTTCCCGCAGATGCAGACCGGCCACATGTACCGCCACCCGAAGAAGCCGGGCGATGCGTGGACGCCGCCGAAGCGCTGACGCTCAGGCCGCCCGCTTCGCGGATGCGAAGCGGGGTCGGATCGGGGTCGGGGTCGGGGTCGGAGCGGGGTCGGACGGCGGACCAGGGTGGATCGCAGCGGGGTCGGACGACGGTCCTGGGGTAAGGTTCCCGAACCCCCGTAAGCTCACAGCGAAGGCGGGTCTTCGCGCGCGCTGCGCTCGGCAAACCGGTTGTCGACGCATTCTTCGTACGAGAGCGCGGTGCGGATGTAGCCCGCGGCGAGCATGGCGTCGCGCAGCCGCTCGATGCCTTCGCGGCTTACCCTCGGATCGCTGTTCCATAGCCCGCTTCCGCGGTAGCGTTCGAGGCAGGCGGCCAAGCGCTGCACCGGCAGTGTCTCGAAATACGGCGACACCGCCGCGGCAAAGTCGCGGGCATCGTGCTGCGCGATCCATTTGAGCGTCCGGTGCATCGCGCGCGTCATGCCGAGCACCGCCTGGGGCTGCGCTTCGATGTAGCTGCGCGTGGTGTTGAAGCTCGTATAGGATGTCGGGCCGCGCGAGGCGGCGCCATACCATAGGTGTCCGGCGCCGGAATCCAGCAATTCCTCGGCGTAAGGCTGATACACCTGGATGACATCGACATCGCCCGCCGCCAGCGCGGCGGCGTTTTCCGCCATGGTGCGTGGCGGCGCGAGCGAGACGGTTGCGGGGTCGATGCCGGCACTGCGCAAATCGTACTGGAGACAAATCCAGGGCGTCGGAACTTCGGTCACGACGCCGAGCGCCTTGCCCGCCAGGTCCTTGGGCTCGAAACCGGGGAAGGGTACTCGGCCGACCAAGAAAAAGGGATCGCGCCCGACGACTTCGCAAAAGGCGACGTAGCCGCCCTTGCGGTCCCGGTCGAGCGCGCTCATCACGCGCAGCGGCCCGCCCCAGGAGATGTCGCCCGCCCCCGCGCTCAGCGCACCCAAGGTGCGATCGGCGGCGGCGGACATCTTCATCTCCACCTCGAGGCCTTCCGCGCTGTAAGCGCCGAGCGCTTCGGCGGCGTAGAAGGGCGCATAGAACACGGCACGAAAATTTTCGATCAGCGTAATCATGGTCGGCTCCCGGTGTCCGGTCTCGAAAGGATAAGCGACTAAGGGCGGGCATAGGCATTGCGAAAACGCCGGTTACCGATCCTGCCCCGGCCGCGCTTGCCTTCGAGGCGCGCAGCGGCTAAGGTCCGCGGAATTCATCGAGACTGTTCCCATGAGCGCAACCCCCAACATCATCGACTCGACCAGCGTCATCCGCGAAATCCTCACCATCGCGCGCACGATCGCCGTGCTCGGCATCAAGACCGAGGCGCAAGCAGGCCAGGCCGCCTACTACGTGCCCAAGTATCTGCAAGCGGCCGGCTACGAGATCATTCCGGTGCCGGTGTATTTTCCCGAGACGACGGAAATCCTCGGCCGCATGGTCTATCGCAAGCTGGTCGAGATTCCCGGCGAGGTGGATCTGGTCAACGTATTCCGCCGCCCGGCGGACATTGCCCAGCACGTCGACGACATGCTCGCGAAAAAGCCGCGCGCGGTCTGGTTCCAGCTCGGCATTCGCAACGACGAAGCGGCGCGGACGCTGGCCGCGGCCGGCATCCAGGTGATCCAGGACCGCTGCATCATGGTCGATCACCGCCAGCTCATGCGCTAGCATCCCACGTCTGACGCTCGCCATCCCACGCCCATCGCCACGAACACCGGCAGTGCGCTGATCAGCGCCGCACGGCCTGTCCAGTTATTCGCGCGGAATCCCCGCTTCGCGCACGACCTTCGACCAGCTCGCGATCTCGTTCCTGATGAGCGCCGTGAACTCGTCGGCGCTGTTGGGCTGCGGCTCGAGCCCCTGCTTGAAAAATGCCGCTTGCACTTGCGCCTCGCCGAGCGTTTCGCGCAACGCCGCATTGATCCGGTCGACGATCGCGCGGGGTGTCTGGCTGGTCGTCAACAGGCCGTACCACGCGTTCACCTCCATGTTGTAGCCGGATTCGATGAACGTGGGCACTTCGGGCAGGAACTGGGTGCGGCTGCGGGTGGTGACGGCGATCGGTCGCACGCGTGCGGCCTGAAGATTCGAGCGCATGGTCGAGATCGATGAGAACGTCATCGCGATGCGCCCCGACACCAGGTCCGGCAGCACGGCCGATCCGCCCTTGTAGGGGACGTGCTGCATATCGGTACCCGCGGCGATATTGAAGAGCGCGCCCGACAGATGGGTCGGGTTGCCGAGCCCGGCCGATCCGTAGCTCACCTGGTTCGGCCGCGCTTTCACCCAGGCGACGAACTCCTTCGCGCTCTTGGCCGCGATCGACGGATGGATGACCATGAGATAGGGGCCGCCCGCGACCAGCCCGATCGGCGCGAAATCGCGCTCGGTGTCATAGGGCAGCGTGCGATGGATCGCGGGATTGATGGAATGACCGGCGCCCATCATGAGCAGGGTATGGCCGTCGGGGGTCGCGCGCGCCACGATCGACGAGCCGATGGTGCTGTTGCCGCCGGGGCGATTGTCGACCACGACCTGCTGGCCGAGGCGTTCGGCCAAGCGATCGGCGATGAGCCGTCCGAGGGTATCGTTGGTTCCGCCAGGGGCGAGCGGCACGACCATGCGGATGGGACGCGCGTGCTGCTGCGCGCCGCAACAGGCAGCGACCGCGCTCAGCGCGAGCGCGGCGGCGAGACGGTAGCGCGATCTCATGCTCTATCCCCGACTAGGATTTCGAACCATGTTACACGCCGGAACCTCGCGCCGCCCCTGCTTGTTTGCCGAGACCCAAATTCGAGCCAAGGGCCGAGAGCGAAAGCCAGAACTCCGCCCGCGCCGCCGCTCGCGCTTACAACCGGCGCAGCATGAAATCCGCCATGGCCGGACGCACGATATGCGCGCGGTCGTGGCAGCAGTGGCCGCTGTCGTCCCAGATGAGCGCTTCGACCGGGCCGCGTGCTTCAGCCATCAGCCGCTTTGCATTGTCAATCGGCGTGATGGTGTCGAGCCCGCCGTGCACGACCATGAGCGGGCAGGTGATCCTCCCCGCGAACCCTTCGAGATCGATGCAGCGGAAGAACTCGAGCGCCGCGCCGACGTCGCGCGATCCGCAGACGTAGACGAAGCCCTCGCGCGTCACCTCGGGAATGGTGGCGAGATTGCGCAAGTGGTACATCGCGCCCCACGCCACCGCCGCGCGTATGCGAGCATCCAAAGCGGCAATCTTGGGCGCGTAGAAGCCCCCGGTGCTGCGCCCGATGATGCCGATGCGTGCGGAATCGATTTCGGAGCGGGTTTCGAGGTAGTCGAGCACCGCGGCGATCGAGCGTTCGAAATCGGCTCGCCAGCGCATCCGAAACAGCGTCTCGCCCTGGCCGGGGCCGTCGAACGCCAGCGTAGCCAAGCCTCGCGCCGCGCACAGGTCATTGACGCCGAGGTAATCCTCCTTGGTCGTGTCCAATCCGCCCAGCAGGATGACGCAGGCCGGCTTGCGAACCCCGCGCGGCACGCGCAGATAGCCTGGTAGCATGATGCCGTCGAACGCGATCTCGACCCGTTCCAGCGGCGGGTCGAGCAGCGGCGCGGCGCGGGCGAAGGCGGCTACCTTGCGATCGTGCGTGGCGCGCTTGATCCGCTCGTCGTCGTAGAACAGATTCTGCGCATAGTGGTAGTAGAGTGCCGCGCGCGCAAGCTCAGTCGCGGCGGTGCGCGTGAGCGACTTGGCGAGCGCGTCGACACCGCGGCCTTCGGCAGCCGCCGCGAAACGCGACCAGACTTCGGGCCATTGCGGCCAGGCGGGAATCGCGGCGCGAATATCGAGCAGGTCGCGGTAGTGAACGCCGTCGGCCAGGAAGCGGTGTACGCCCTGATCGATGATGCTCTCGACGCGTTGCTTGGACATACCGTGGCTCCCGGTGGTTGCTGACCGATAGCGCGGCGCCTATGATGGCCGCCGGGTCGATCGAGCGCGGCATGGCGCAGCGCCGACTCAAGGGAGCATTGTAATGCGGTCACTCAGCAGTGAGCTTGCGGCGATCGTCCTCGGGATGCTGCTCGCGTCCGGTCTCGCCGCCCAGCCTTATCCGACCAAGCCCGTGCGGATCATCGTGCCGACCCCGGCCGGCGGCAATCCCGATTTCGTCATCCGGCCGATCGCGCAGAAGCTGAGCGAGAGCCTGAAGAATGCTTTTATCATCGACAATCGTCCCGGCGCGGCGGGCACGATCGGGGTCGAGCTGGCAGCGCGCGCAGCACCCGACGGTCATACGCTGCTGCTGGGGGCCATCGGTCACGTCGCCACCCCGTCGGCGCTGTATCCGAAATTGCCGTTCGACGCGGTGCGCGACCTGGTGCCGATCACGCTCCTGGTGGATGCGCCGTTCGCGCTGTTCGTGCATCCGTCGCTGCCCGCGCGCAGCGTCAAGGAGCTGGTGGCGCTGGCGCGAGCGCGTCCCGGCCAGATCGCCTACGGCAGCTTCGGTGTCGGCAGCTTCACCCATTTCATCACCGAGGCGCTGAACGCGACCGCCGGGGTGAACATGGTGCACGTGCCTTACAAGGGCAGCGCGCCGGCGCAAGCGGCGCTGCTCGGCGGCGAAGTCATGGCGAGCTTCGATGCGCTGCAGGCGACCTTACCGCACATCAAGAGCCAGCGCCTGCGCGGTCTCGCAATCGGTGCCGCCAAACGCGCGCCGGTCGCACCGCAGCTCCCGACCTTCGCCGAAGCTGGCGTCGCGGGCTTCAACGCATCCGCGTGGTTCGGCCTGTTTGCGCCCGTCAACACCCCGCCCGACCTCGTCGCGAAGCTTCACGCCGAAGCGGTCAAGGCCCTGGCGAACGCCGAGCTGCGCGCCTACTTCGAGCGCGCCGGCATGGAAGTCGTCGCCAGCACGTCCGAGCAATTTGGCGCGGTGGTGCGCGACGACATCGCGCGCTTCCGCAAGGTGGCGCGCGACGCGGGCATACGGCCCGAGTGAAGCCACAAGCAGGGAGTCGAAACCCGGCAGCCGCATCGCTTATCATGGCTTCGAGCCTATCTTGCGGAGTACCGCCATGCTGGTGAAGCAGATCTGGACCGCCAACGCCTATCGCAATTTCAACTATCTGATCGCGTGTCCGCAAAGCGGCGAAGCGCTCGCGATCGATCCGCTCGACTACGAGAAATGCCTCGATGCCGCCAAGCAGGCCGGCTGGACCATCACGCAGATCCTCAACACCCACGAGCATCGCGATCACACCGGCGGTAACGATGCCCTGGTGCAACGCACCGGCGCGCAGGTCCTGGCGCATCGCAATGCCAAGGACAAGATCGCGGGCATGGCGCGCGGCCTCGCGGCTGGCGATGTCGTCAAGGTCGGGCGCAGCGTGGATCTCGAGGTGCTCGACACCCCGGGACATACGATGGCGCACGTCTGCCTGTTGGCCCGAGCCGATTCGCCGGCGCTTTTCTGCGGCGATACGCTGTTCAACGCCGGGGCGGGCAATTGCCACAACGGCGGCCATCCGGCCGAGCTGTACAACACGTTCGCGCAGCAGCTCGCGCGCTTGCCCGAGGCGACTTCCATCTATCCCGGTCACGACTACATCGAGAACAACCTGCGCTTCACGCTCGACCGCGAGCCTGACAACGCGCGCGCCGCCGCCATGTTGCAGCGCCTGTCGGGACAGGATCCGAGCCAGGCTTACGTGACGACGCTCGCCGACGAGCGCGAGATCAACACGTTCTTTCGTTTGACGAGCGCAAGCGTCATCGCGCGGCTGCGCGACGCATTCCCGGATCTGCCCGAGCAGCCCGATCCGAAGACGGTGTTCCTCAAGCTGCGCGAGCTGCGCAACCAGTGGTAACGATCGAAGCCCGTGCCTCGCTGCAAGTCGAGGTGGGACCAGGGTCGGGTGCCCTCAGGTCGATGCCAGCGGCCAGCCGAGCCGCTCGCAAATCGCGCGGCCCATGATCCACTCCAGGTCCTCACCGCTGAGCCAGCGCAGCTCCTCGGTGAACAGGCGCACGCACAAGGCATAACTGCACGGCATGCGAGTAAGATCCGAGCCCCAATGCAAACGCCTGGGGCCGTAGCTGTCGTATAGACGGCGCAGGTAGGCGTGCAGACCCCGATGGGGATAGGGGTCTACGGCATACGAGGGGACCGAGGTGAGCTTGACGCTCACGTTGGCGTAGCGCGATAGCGCGCATAGCGCATCGATATGCGCAAAGGCCGCATCGCCCTTGGCGTGGCGCGGGATCGCCATGTGGTCGACGATGAGCGGCAAAGCGGGATGGCGCTGCGCCAAGCGTTCGAAGGCCGGCACGTCGCCGGGCAGCAGCACCATCACCGGCGCGGCCGTTTTCTCGGCGGCGGCCCACAGCCAATCGGCCTTGCCCTGGTCGAACAGCGCTTTGAGCGCCGTGGTATGAAAGCCGAGCCGCACGCCCAGCATGCCGGGATGCGCTTTCCAGCCGGCGAAGCGCTCGGGCGCTGCCGGGTCATCGACGGCGAGTCGCCCCATGACGGCGAACCTGTCCGGATAACGCCGCGCGGCGTCGCAGGCGAGGTCGTTGCGCAATCCCTCCCAGGTCGGCGGAACGATCACCGCCCGGTCGACGCCCGCGGCGCGCATCTCGGCCTGGAGGTCAGGAAGCTGGAAAGCGCGCGCACGCTGCGCGAGGTTCTCCGCATCCTGCTTGGGCCAGGGACGCCCGGGCGTGTTCTCGCCCCAGAGGTGCACCTGCGAATCGACGATGGTGATCGGCATGCGCGCGTCTCCTTCAGTGCAGGGCGCCGGGTTTGCCGCCGGCGCCCGTTCGCTACATGTTTTCGGCCAGCCAGTCGGCGATGTAATCGACGCCGCGCTGGCGATCATCCACCTGCACGTGCTCGGCCGCGCCTTCCTCGCGGCTGAAGACCTTCAGCGTCTTGCGCGGCGTGCCGAGGGCGGCGTGGACCTTGTGCGCCGAATCGATGGACACCACGCGGTCTTCGCCGCCGTGCAAGGTGAGGAAGGGACAGGTCACGCGCTGCGCCACGCCTTCGAGCGAAAACTTCTTGGCCATCTCCATGGCTTCCTGCTCGGATTTCGCGCCGACCACCCACTGGAACTGGAACGTGCTGGAGAAGCTGCCCTTGGGATTGGTGCGGTTGTCGCGGTAGATCTGTTCGAGCCACTGGGGAATGTCCCAATGCATGGCGCCGAAGGCCACGCCGGCCGCGTAGCGCTTGTCGAAGGCGCAGATGCGCGGCGCCTGGTAACCGCCGAAGCTATAACCCATGACCGCAACGCGCTGCGGGTCGACCTCGGCGCGCTGGGTCACGAAATCGTACGCCGCCGTGCCCGCGACCTCGTAATCGTAGCGGCTGTGGATGCCGCGCGCGCGCAACGCCTCGCCCTGGCCCGGCCCATCGATCGACAGCACGTTCATGCCGCGGCGGCTGAATTCCAGCCCGCAGAAGAGAATGCTCATCTCCTTGCAGTTGTCCATGCCGTCGAACACGACCACCGTGGGTGCAGGCCCCGATACGCCCTGCGCCTTGAGGAAATAGGCGGGCAAGGTAGTGCCGTCGTACGGCACTTCGCAAAACTCGATCTGTGGATAGCGCCGGCGTATGCCTTCCTGGCAGCAGTGCAGCGACTTCATGTAGTGGCGCCGCTTTTCCTCGCCGGGCGGCACGAAGCGCTCGCCCGTGTAGTAGTAGAAGCCCGCGCGCAAGTAGAAGTGGCCCGCGGTGAGATGATGGCCGGCGGCCACCGCGGCGTTGGCCTCGGATTCGAGCTTCTCCGCCATGCGACACCACTCTTCCAGCCACGCGTTGGGATCATCGCCGCGCGCGATGATGCGATCGGTGATGGTGTCGATCTCGCCGATGGACACCGCGCCGTAGGGCGCCAGCCCCTTGCACACGATGGTGGCGTTCGAAAACTTGAAGCTGTCGGGGAAGGAGTCGATCCAATGCGTAACTTTCGCCATTTCATAATCCTCGTCTATCGATGATCAACCCGCGGCGCGCGCCTTGAGGGGCTGCGTCACGGCAAGCTTGGCCCGCAGCTCGTCCAGGCTCAAGACCCAGCCGAGACGACGCTGGACATTCGCCAGCGCGAATTCGTGCAGATCGTTGCCGTAGGCCGAAGCGACGCACTCGGCGACGAGCACGACGCGAAAGCCGCGGTTGTACGCGCCGAACGTGGTAGCGAGCACGCAGGTGTTGGTATTGCAGCCCGCGAGGAGCAGGGTGTCGCAGCGCATCGAGCGCAGCAGCAGCTCGAGCGGCGTGCCGTGGAAGCTGTCGAAGGTGCGCTTGCTGTCCACCCGGATGTCCTCGGGGCGCACATCGAGCGCGGGGACCAGCTCGCCTTCGATCGAGCCGGGGCGTTTGTGGCGGGCGAAGTCGCTATTACGGTGCGGCGTGAACGACTCCTTGACCTCCAGCATGGTGCGCTCGAAGGGGTGCGTGGCGAGCAGCGGGGCTTCGTACACGGTGCTGACGTGCACGATCGGAATGCCGCGATCGCGTGCGATCCCGAGCAGGAGATTGGTCGATTCGACCACGCGATGGCAATCCGGCTCGGGTACCGGCAAGGATGCGATGGCGGGTTCCAGGTTGCCGCGCTGGCAGTCTATCGTTACCACCGCGGTGGTCGTCGGATCCAGGCGCAGCGCATCCTTCATGCGCTGGATCGTGCGGCTGCGGTCGACGGTTTGACTCATGTTACCTCCGAGGGAATGGATCCGGCGCCTATGGCCGGGGATGAGCGTAGCCCGCGATGATAGAACAAGCGGCGCCGCCGTGCGCGCTATACTCGCGCTGAATGGTTCAGCGACGGTGCGCCGCGGCAGCGGATGGCGCACGCGGTCTGCGGGACAGTCGACTGGATGCAGTCAGCGGCCGTGCGCGCGAATCGCTCGCCGGTCGAACGCAATTCGTCATCGAGCTAGAGCGGAGGAGCAGCATGAAAGACCTAGGTTTGCGCGCCTGGATGGGCGCGCTGGGGGTGGCGGCGGGGACGTTGACAGGCGCGGCGCTCGCCCAGGAGTACCCGACGCGGCCGATACGGATCATCATTCCGTTCGCGCCCGGTGGCGCTACCGATGCGGTGCTGCGCATGATCGCACCCAACATGAGCCAGATCCTCGGCCAATCGGTCGTGGTGGAGAACCGGCCCGGGGGGGCGGCGACCATCGGTATGGATGCCACCGCGAAGGCCCCGCCCGATGGCTACACCGTCGGAGTCGCGAACACGTCCTTCTCCACCAATCCGCTGCTCTTCACCAAGAAGATGCCCTACGACACCGACAAGGATCTCGCGCCGGTGAGCCTGGTTGCGATCGTGCCCTTCGTGATGTCGCTGCATCCATCGGTGCCGGCGCGCAACATCAAGGAGATCATCGCGGTGGCGAAAAGCAAGCCCGGTGCGATCAACTACTCGTCGTCGGGCAACGGCAGCGCCTCGCAGCTCGCGACCGAGCTCTTCAAGTACATGACCAAGACCGACATGGTGCACGTGCCCTTCACCGGCGGCGGCCCGGCGCTCACCTCGGTGCTGAGCGGGGAATCGGGCTTGATGTTCTCCAGCATTCCGCCGGCCATGGGGCATTACCAGTCGGGACGGCTGCGCCCGATCGGGATCACCAGCGCCGCGCGCGATCCGTCGCTGCCCGACGTGGCCACGATCGGCGAAACCGTGCCCGGGTACGAGTCGATCGAATGGCAGGGGCTGGTCGTGCCCACCGGCACGCCGCCGGCGGTGATCGCCAAGCTGCAGCAGGCCGTCGCCAAGACCATGTCGGATCCGAGCATGAAGAAGCGCTTCGCCGCCGTGGGCGCCTGGCCCAAGGGCAGCACGACCGAGGAGCTGGCCGCGCATATCCAGAACGAGCGCAAGAAATGGGCGCCCGTGATCAAGGCGGCGAATATCCGGTTCAACTAGAGCGGGGCGGCGCCATGCGAGCGTGCTGAAAGCTCCAGTCATCGCACGCGCGCTTGGCGCGCTAGGCAATCCAGCGCCAGATGTTGAAGCAGGGGGGGGTTCGGCGCCGGTCGTGTCCTGCCTGGGCAACTGCGCAATCTTCGCCATCCTCGAACGCGGCGTTGATGAACGGGTTTTCGACGTGATTGATTGGGCTCACGCCCTACCTCATCAATAGCAGCGATGACAGCGGCAGGCTCACGATCCTTGGATCGTCGCTCGCCGGCGCGTCGTGCTGTGTCACCAGGACGGCGAACGGCGCGTTGTACACCGACTTTTCGATGAAGGCCCTGAGTCCGCGGGTATCGGCATGATCGATACGGCCTTTGTACTTGATCTCGATCGGTATGCGCTGCTCGCCGATCGACAGCACGTAGTCCACTTCCGGCTCCGCACCGCGCTCCGGAAAGTGCGCGACATCGAGGCCGATGATGGAGCGCAGGAAATAGCCGGCGGCACTTTCCGCGATCCGTCCCGCCAAGTCGGCGAGATGCGGCGAATGCGCCAGAGCAGCGGGATCGAGGGGTACTTGTTCCTGCAGCCACGCCGCCCTGAGCGCGTGGTCGCAAAGGACGAGCTTGGATGCGCCGCGCTTCTTTTTCAGCCGCAGCTCCAGCGGCTCGATCATCCGCACCAGCAGCGCGCCGTCGAGAAAACGCAAGTAGTGCAGGATACGTTGCCACCCGATGTTGGCGTTGAGTGCCCGCCGGATCTCATCGAGGTATAACGCTTGCGTCGGCGATTGCCCGACGTAGCGGCAGGCGAGCCGGAAGACTTCCTCCAGCAGGTGTTCATCGCGTTTCTTGCCGCGTTCACCCATCCTGAGGTCGTGTTGAATCGCTCGCCTGACGACGGTCTCGTTCAACTGGTCCGCGATGCGTTCCCAGGGCTCGTCGGGATGCGCATGAACGACGGGATAGGCGCCGCGTTCGGAGAAGTGGAGGAATGCCTGCTGACGGAACGCGCCATGCTGCTCCCCGTGCGCACGCAGCCCGAGCCAGAATGCCTTGTCCTTGAGCGGTGCGAGCCCGTTGAGCGGCAGGAACGCATCCGGTTGCCCGCCACCCCGGAACTCGCCGATTTCGCGCAGCAACAGCGGACCCATTTCGAGCGTCGTGATGCGTCCGGCGAGGCTGTCGCGCCCGGCTTCGATGCGCAACGCCGAGCTACCCGTGACGACCACCCGCACCGGATGCTGATCGACCAGGAGCTTCAACTGCGGCGCCCAGTCGCGCAGGTTCTGGACTTCGTCGAGGAAGAGCAGGGCCTGCTCGCCGTCGGCCGCGGCGCGCTGAAACGACTTGCCCAGGACTTGATCCATGAACCACCAGGACAAGTCCAGCAAGGGCTGCTCCAGGCGGCGCAGCGACGGGACGTCGTCGAACTGGATGCGGAAGATGCGCTGTGCAGCGACACCCTCATCGAGCAGCGCATCGATCACCTGGTTGACGAGCGTCGTCTTGCCGATCTGCCGCGGGCCGCGCACGACCGTGACCGGCGCGATGCCCTTGCGAACGCCGTGCAGCACGTGCGGAAATGCCCAGCGGCGGATCGGCGGGAGCCCGAAGATGCGCTCGCCGCGCCACCACGGGTTGCCTTCTCTCAGGGTGCGCTCAAGCCCGCTGGTGAGCAGCGTGGCGAGCGGCAATTGCTTCATCTCAGCCAAGGGGCTTGACCACCATCAGCTCGTTGCCGCGTTCGTCGATCACCTTGACCGCGATGCGCTTGTGCACGCCGTCGGCAAAGGGCTCGCTCACGGTGCCGGCGAGATGATCCCACACCGACTCGTCCGGGCTCGCGCCGAGCGCGCGCTTCAGGTTGTCCCAGGCTGCGGTCTTGGGAAAGAGCACCTGGGTCGCGTAGCAGACCAGCCCGTTGTAATCGGCGTCGCGCATCCAGCACGGGCGGTTGTCCACCTCGACCGATTCGGTCTTCATCTCGGCGGAGTTGAAGGTGTCGAGCCCGCGTACTTCGACTTCCCATAGGGCCGCGCCGTCCGTGGTCTTCTTCGCCGGATGCACCTCGATATCCGGCAATCCGGTGATGGCGAAGGTTTCGCTCGAGCGCCGTGCAGACCACGATGCTTGTCCTCCCCGTGCTTGGGCGATGCCGTTTGCGTCGATTATCTTGCGCGCCCGCACCCGATGCAAACCTGCGTCACCTACGTCGCGAAGACGCGACCACCCGCGAGGCTTACTCGGCTATCGTTTTCAACAGTTCCTCGCACGCCGCGATGTTGGCGAGATGCGACGCGTGCATCTCCTGCAGCGCGACCCGCACGTCTTCCTCGGCAATTCGCGGCAGCGCATCGCGGATCGCGCGCGCGACCCAGCCCTGACCGCGATTGAGAAATGCGAGGCGCTGCGCATTGCCCTGCACCGCCAGCGCCTTGGCAACGAAGTCCCCGGTCGCCTTGCTCGGCGGCGCGCCGAGCCCCCGGATCACGCGCATGAGGATGGAACAGTTCCTGGCTTCGTCGCGCTGCACCTGCTGGAGCTTGAGCCAGACGGCGCTGCGCGGTTCGTGATCGTTCATGAACACCGCCAGCACCTTGGCGCCCGCGCGCTCGGCTTCGAGCAGCGTATCGAGCAGCTTGACCAGCTCGTCGCGCGACATGGCCGGCGATTGGGTCGTTTCACTCATGACGATTGTCCTGCACGCCGCGAACGATGCGATGGCGGCGTGCCTTGATTTGATCGATGCGGCGGACTCATAATTCTTTCGGACAGCTTCAACCTCTATCGACCGATTGTAGCCGCGCGCGCGCACCTCGACAGGAGTCGGATTCATGGCCACTCAACCCACGATTGCCGAGGCGCTGGCGCGATTCGGCGTCGACTGTCGCTACGAAGCGATTCCGGCGTCGATCCGAGACAAGGCGAAGCTGCACCTGCTCGATTCGGTCGGCGTCGCGGCAGCCTCTGCGGGATTCGATTTCGCCCGCGCCGCCTACGATGGCCTCGCCCGTTTCGGTGCCGGCGCATATCCCGCCATCGGCCTGCACGGAGGCCTGCCGCTGCGCGACGCGGTCTGCCTGAATGCGATGCTCGTACACGGCATCGAGTTCGACGACACATCGATCCTGGGCAGGATCCATCCCAGCGCCTTTTGTGCGCCCGTGGCGCTGGGCGCCGGCGCATTTGCGCGCGCGAGCGGCAAGGATCTGCTCGCGGCTTACGTCCTCGGCGTCGAGTGCGCGATTCGCATCGGCGCTGCGGCCAAGGGCGGTTTTTCGCCCGCTGGCTTCAACGCGACGGGTGTCGTCGGCGGATTCGGTAGCGTGATAGCCGCCGGGAAGTTGTTGGGGCTCACGGCCGATCAGCTCGCGCTTGCGCAGGGCATCGTCTACAGCACCACCGCCGGCAACCGCGAATTCGTCGCCAGTGACGCATGGACCAAGCGCTTCGATCCGGGCTGGGCGGCCGCAGGAGGCTTGACCGCCGCCGGCTTGGCGGGCGCAGGCTACCTCGGGCCGCGCAGTCCCTACGAGGGCCGCTATGGTCTCTACCGGGTCTACCTGGAGCACGAGGTGACGGCGCAGGATCTGGCGCTGATCACCGCGGGGCTCGGCGAGCAGTGGCACTTCGGCGCGCTGGCATTGAAGGCGCTGCCGTCGTGCTACTTCAATCATCCGCTGATCAATTCCACGCTCGCGATCGTCAACCGCTACGATCTCTCGCCGGCGTCGATCCGCAGCATCTGCGTGTATTTGCCGCGCGCCGCGATCGATACGGTGTGCGAGCCCAAGGCGGCCAAAGTTGCCCCGACGGATATCGCGGGAGCGCTCTTCAGCGCTTACTACAACGTCGCCAGCGCGTTCGTTCGCCGCCGTCACACGCTGGACGAGTTGCAGCCCGAGGCGCTGGCCGACGCCGAAGTGCAGGCGCTCGCGCGCAAGGTGACGTATGCGATCGACGCGGAGACGACCTTTCCCCGCCATTACTCCGGCGCGGTGGAAATCGTGACCATCGACGGGCGCACCTACAGCGATCGCGAGGACGTGAACAAGGGTTCGTCCGAGCGGCCGATGACCCAAGGCGAAATCGAAGCCAAGTTCATGGCGAACGCGTGCCGCAGCTTGACCGAGGCGCGCGCGCAAGCGCTCATGGAAGCGCTGCTCACGCTCGACCAGTGCGCCGACGTCGGCTCGCTGCCGCTCACCGCGGACGCTTAGCTCTCAGGGTCGTGGGAGCGTTGGGGGTCAGGACGCGAGCGAAGGCGCCGGCTGGATCATGCTGGCATCGAGCCAGCCTTGCACCACGATGTCGTCGCCGTCGCGCACGATCCGCTCCAGGGTCGCGGCGGCACCGTTTACGGCAGCGGCGCCGACCTCGGTGTGCGGGGTGCCGAGCGCTTCCACGGCGTTCTTGAGCGTTGCCGCGCGGGCGGCGCGATACTCGAAATCGCCCCCACGCAAGTCGCGTGGCAGATAGCGCTCGTCTATCACGACCGCGGCGCGGTTTCGCGACTGCTGCACGCCCATGGTCGCCTGCCCGCTCATCTCGATCAGGCAGGCATGGGCCTTTGCGCGCGCAGCGGCAGCGGATAATCTCGGTGCTCGCGCGCTGCGCGGCAGCGGCTTCGAGGAGATGAGCGTGAAGTCCATACACGACGACCAAGTTCCCCGTGAGGTCGATGCCGAAACGGGGCTTCCGATCGGTCCGAAGATGAGCACCCCCGAACCGGCCAAGCGGCCGCAGCGCGTCGTGCTCGACGGCCGCCATTGCCGGCTCGAGCCGATCGATCCGATTCGGCATCGCGAGGAGCTGTTCGCGGCCTGCAACGTCGCCGATGCACCATCGCGGTTCCGCTATTTGTTCGACCCGGCGCCCAAGAGCCTGGACGACATCGATCGCTGGCTTGCCAAGGCCGTATCGAGCGATGACCCGCTGGTGTTCGCCGTCCGCGTGAAAGGCAGCGGGCGGGTCGAGGGCCGGCAGACCCTCATGCGCATCACCCCGGAGCACCAGTCGATCGAGATCGGCAACATCTACTGGGGCCCGCGCATGGCGCGTAGCGCAGCGGCGACCGAAGCGAACTACCTGTTTGCCGAGTACGTGTTCGACCGGCTCGGCTACCGGCGCTACGAGTGGAAGTGCGATGCGCTGAATGCGCCTTCGCGCCGGGCCGCCGAACGCTTCGGTTTCACCTACGAGGGGCACTTTCGCCGCGCCACCATCAACAAGGGCCGCACGCGCGACACCACCTGGTTCGCGATCATCGATGAAGAGTGGCCGGCGCTAAAAGCCGCTTACCAGCAGTGGTTGGATCCGGCGAACTTCGGCCCGGACGGGCAGCAGAAGACGCGCCTGAGCGAGCTCACCGCGGCAGCGCTTCGCAGCAGGCCGCGATAGTTAAAGCCGCCAGGTCGCCCCGCGAGGGCCGGGCACTCGGCCGTTGCGCAGCCTTGCGCACGCGATCATGACGGTAGCGAGGCGGCGCGCAGGCTTCGCGCCTCGCCATCCGAGTAGACATGTTCCGAGGAGTGCGAGTAGCGGCGTCCATGCCTTGTCGTCGAGCCGACGCGCGCGCTCGACGCGCGTTCAGTCTCGCGGCGGGTGCAGGCCCGCGAGGCGTTCGATCAGCGTGAAGATGACGCTGGTATCCTTTTCTCCCAGGCCGGCCGCCAGCGCCGCCTGCTGATAGCGCTGCGCGACATTCGAGAAGCTGACCGGGACGTGCAGCTCGCGTGCGATCGAATTGAAGGTGTCGAGGTCCTTGTTCATGAGCTGGACCTTGAACCCCGGCTCGAAATTGCGCGGGATGAGCGCACGGTGGACGCGGGCGAGGGCGTTGCTCGCGCCGCTGCTGTCCTTGATGATGGCGTGCATCGTGGCCAGGTCGAGGCCGGCCTTGATGCCGACCATCATGCCTTCCATCATGGCGAGTGCGTTCACCGATGACATCATGTTGTTGATCGCCTTCACCGTGTTGCCCGCTCCGGCCGGGCCGACGCGGTAGATATTGGGGCCGATCGTGCGCAGTATCGGCCGCACCCGTTCCAGCACGGCTTCGTCGCCGCCCGTCATGATGGCAAGCGTGGCGGCGCGAGCCCCGGTCACGCCTCCGCTCACCGGTGCTTCCAGGAATTGCACGCCGCGGGCTTGGGCGAGCGGCTCGAGCTTGCGCGGCGTCGAGGGCAGCACGCTGCTCATGTCGACCAGGACGTTGCCGGGTCGCGCGCACTCGATCAGTCCTTCGGGGCCCAGGTATAGGCTTTCGACTTCGGGCGAGCCCGGCAGGCAGGTGAGCAGGACCTCGACGCTTGCGGCCACCTGCCTGGGCGAGGTGGCCGCGCTCGCGCCGGCGGCGACGAGATTCACCATCGCCGCGGGATTCTTGTCGTACACCATCAACGGAAAGCCGTTCTTCAGAACGTTGCCGGCCATGGGGTTGCCCATATTGCCCAGCCCGATGAATCCCACCGTTGTCGCCATGACGATCCTCCCGTAGCTCGCGGTTCGGGGTCAGGTCTTGCATGTTGCACGATATCATGCAACATGCAAGACCTGACCCCCGACGTGGAGGAGGGAGCATGAATGCAAAGCCATCCGCCGGCTACGACCCACGCGAATTCCAGGCGCTGACCTATCACGATTGTCTGCCGCGGCTGCGCGAAGGCTCGGCTACGCCGCGGGCGTACCTGGAGCGCTGCCTGGAAACCATTGCCGCGCGCGAGCCGGCGGTCAAGGCCTTCGTGGTACTGAACGAGCCGGGTGCGCGCGAGGCAGCGGACGCCTCCGGCGCGCGCTGGAAGGCGGGCCGGCCGCTGTCCAGGATCGACGGGATGCCGATCGCGATCAAGGACCTGCTCGAAACCAAGGACATGCCCACGCAAATGGGCTGCGTAGCCTACCGCGGCAACTTCCCCAAGCGCGACAACGCCGCGGTATGGGCCTTGCGCGCGGCAGGGGCCGTCATCGTCGGCAAGACCGTGACTGCCGAGCTCGGCGGCTCCCATCCTGGCCCGACGACCAATCCGTTCGATCCGGCGCGGACTCCGGGCGGTTCCTCGTCGGGGTCCGCGGCCGCGGTCGCGGCCCGCATGGTGCCGGCTGCGATCGGCACGCAAGTCGGCGGCTCGATCATCCGTCCCGCCGCCTATTGCGGCAACGTGGCGCTCAAACCCAGCCAGGGGGCGATCAATCGCGGCGAGCGCCAGGCCACCAGCATGAGCTCGCACGGCGTCCATGCCGGCTGCATCGAGGATATGTGGCAAGTGGCGATCGAGATCGCCGAGCGCTGCGGCGGGGATCGCGGCGCCCCCGGCCTGTTCGGGCCGCCGCTCGCGCCGCCGGCGCGCAAACCGCAGCGCTTGATCGTGCTCGAGACCGAGGGTTGGACTGAAATCGATGCCGCCACGCGCGCGGCCTTCGAAGCGTTGCTCGACCGGCTGCGCGCAGCCGATATCATCTTGCTGCGCCGGGGCGATCACCCGTGGATCGAGGCGTTCGAGCGCTCCATCGGCGATGCGCGCAGAATCGGTAATGCCATCACCGCGTGGGAGAACCGCTGGGCGACGCGCAACCTGGTGGACCAATCGCCCGAGGAAGTGAGCGCGCGGGCGAAAGCCGTCCTGGCGAGCGCTGAGGCGATGACCCCGGCCGATTATTCCGCCTTGCTGATGGAGCGAGCGGTCGCGCAGCAACGACATGCCGCGCTTGCGCCGCTCGCCGATGCGGCCATCCTGCTGTCGTGTCCTGGCCCCGCGCCGCTATGGCCGGGCGATCTTCCCGGCCAGCCGCTGGCGCCGCGTCCGACCGGCGATTCCGTCTTCAATATCCCGAGCTCCATGCTGTTCGCACCCGCGCTGACCATGCCGCTCATGCGCGTTGCCGGCATGCCGGTGGGGGCGCAGCTCATGGGACAGCAACACGACGATGCCCGCGTCACGGCGCTCGCGCGCTGGATCATTCAGAGCGTGCCTCCCATCGTGGCCGATTAGCGCGGCACAAAATCAGCGCACGAGCAAGGTCGCCAAGCCGAGCAGCAAGCCCATGCTGACGACATCGGTCGCGGTGGTGAGAAAGATGCTCGAGGCCGTGGCCGGGTCCAGGCCCATGCGCTTGAGGGTCAGCGGAATCATCGCGCCGCAGATGCCGCTAACCGCGCACGCGCCGACCAGCGCCATCCAGACGACGACGGCGAGCGCAACGCCGTTCGCATTGCCCTGATAGAGCGCCACGCCGAGCATGCCGAGCGCCGCGATCAAGCCCGTGAGCGAACCATTGTAGAAGCCCAGCCAGGCTTCCTTGGCCACCAGGGCGCGTCCCTTGCCGTGCTGCAATTCGCCGAGCGTCATGCCGCGCAGGGTGACGGCGAGCGCCTGGCAGCCCGTGTTGCCCGACTGGCCCGCGAGCACAGGAAGGAACATGGCCAGAATAACCAGCCGGTCGACGGTATCCTGGAAGATCGCGACCACGGCGCCGGCGGCGAACGCGGTCAGCAGGTTCAGTTGCAGCCAGGGATGGCGATACTTGAAGCTCTGGCCGATCGGCGTGGCCAGCCGCTCCTCCTTCTCGACGCCGAAGGTGGTGCCGACCTGGGCCGTGATCTCGATGGCCTGCTCCTCGAACATCGCGTAACCACGCACCAGGCCGAGCAGCGTACCGTCCGCGTCGCACACCGGGTAGACCGGATAGTGCCGGTTGAGCACGAGCTTCATGGCATCGCTGAGCGGCATATGCGGCTCGAGCGCGAACACCTCGCGCAGCATGATCGATTCGAGCGTGCGATCGTCGTCGGCCAACAGCAGGTCGCGCATGGTGATCAGCCCGCGCAGCCTTCCTGCCTGGTCGACCACGTAGCCGTAGGTGACGAAGGCGATTTTCGCCAATGCGCGCAGCCGCTCCACCGTCTGTGCGACGGTCTCGTGCGGAGCGAGGCGCGCGTACACGGGCTCCATCAAGCGCCCGATGCTGTCCTGCGGATAGCTGCGATTGCGCCGCCACTGGGCCGCCAGCTCTGCCGGGGCTGCACGCAGCGACTCTTCCGCCAGCTCGGGCGGCAGCGCTTCCAGAATGTCTTGCGTGAAGGCCGGATTGAGCTCGACCAGGGTGGCGGCGATGCGCTGCGCCGGATAGGCCGCAAGCAGCGCAGCCGCATCCGCCGGCGGACGCAGCTTCGCTTCCTCGATCAGCGTTGCGGGTTTCAGGGTCCGACCCCGGTCCGGTTTCAGGCGGCGGCCGGCAGATCGTTGGAGGCGATGCAGGCGCTCACCACCTCGCCGCTCACCGTCTCGTGCTCGAGCAGTTGCGTGGTCAGCAGCTCCAGGGCGCGGCGGTTGGAGCGCAGCAAGGCCGCGCATTCTTGCTCCAATTCCTTGATCAGATCGCGCGCCTCGGCGATCGCGTCCTGGCAGGTGGCGAGCGGCCGGTCGCGCTCGGGCAGCCCGGCGTAGCTGAACGGCCCCAGCTCCTTGCCGAAGCCGAACTCGGTCACCATGCGATATGCCATGTTCGATACGCGTTCGAGATCGTTGGCGGCGCCGGTCGAGACGTTCCTCAGCAGCAGCAGCTCCGCCGCGCGCCCGGCGAGCAACATGGCCATGCGCGCGCGCATTTCTGGCTCGCTCTGGAGCGTCAGGTCCTGCTCGTTGGTCACCAGCGTGACACCGAGCGCGCGCCCGCGCTTCAGGATGCTCACCTTTTCCACCACGCCGACGTCGAGCAGGCGGGCGATGATGGCGTGGCCTGCTTCGTGTACGGCGATGCGGTTGCGCTCGGCGGGGTCGAGCGCGGAGCGGCCGGCCTCGCTCGAACCGCCCATGAGATGCTGCTCCAGCATGCGCTGGAGATGGCGCTGGGTCACGGCGTCGGCGCCTTCCTTCGCGGCCATGAGGCCGGCGGCGTTGACGATGTTGGCGATGGACGCGGGCGGCAGCCCGCTCGAGACGCGCGCGAGCTGGCGGTAATCCAGCTCGCCGGCGGTGCGAAGTGCCTTGGCGTGCAGCGCATACAAGGCCTCGCGCTCATCCACATCCGGCAAGCCGAGGTGACAGGTACGATCGAAGCGCCCGGCCCGGATCAAGGCCGGATCGAGATTGGCGACGTTGTTGGTCGCACCCAGGACGACGATGCCCGAGGTCGATGTGAAGCCGTCGAGCTCGACCAGCAGCGCGTTGATGATGCGGTTGTTCTCGGTTTCGCCGGCCGAAGCGCCGCCGGAGCGCTTGCCCAGTCCGTCGATTTCATCGATGAAGACCACGCACGGTGCCTGCGCGCGCGCGGCGGCGAACAGCTTCTTCACCCGGCGCACGCCTACGCCGAGGAACATGTCCGTGAAATCGCTGCCCGACAGGGCGATGAAGGGCACGCCGGCTTCACCGGCGACGGCGCGTGCGAGCAAGGTCTTGCCGCAGCCGAAGTGGCCCTCGAGCACCACCCCTTTGGGCGGCCGTGCCCCCAACTGCGCGAACTTCGCCGGGTTGCGCAAATAGGCGACGATGTCCTGCAGGGCTTCCTTCGCTTCGGTCACGCCGACCACGTCGGCGAAGCGGGTGCCCGGTCGCGCGGCCGTCTTGAACGACGCGCCGCCGCGGCCGGGGTTCATGTAGATCAGCACGCCGATGAACAGCAGCGGCAGCAGCAGCGAGAGCCACGCGGGATCGAACTTGCGCGCGAATGCGGTCAGCGGCGGGCCGGGCGGCTGCACCCGGTCGAGCGCGAAAATCTCCGGCGCATGGGCGCCGAGGTCGCCCTTGAGCAGCTCGGTGACGAGGGCGCGCTGGGCATCGGTACGCACGTAATAGCGTTCGCCGTCGTGGCGGCTAACCAGGACGTACTCGGCCGACAATCCGATGCCGGCGGCGGCGCCGCTACGTGCATCCTGTGCCAGCGCGGTCAGGTCGCGCTCGGCTGCGAAGTAGGTCGTCGACTCGCGTTCCATCGCCACCGCGAGCGGATTGCGCGCGCGTTCGGGCGCGTGCAGCGTGAACCACACCAGCGCGGCCAGCGCCGCGGCCGACACCAGCGCCAAGCTGCGCAACACCAGCTTCTTGTGCTTCATAAGCGACATGATCAATGCAATGCTCCGAGCGCAGTCGCGCCGGATGCGAGCTTCCGTGGAATCTCGGCTTCCGGCGCGTGCTCCGCGATGGTCAAGAGAATCACGCAATACCGCCTGCAACGAACAGTCGAGCAGCCCATGCTTTGCCCGCGTGCTTCGCCATTTCCGATAAACCTGGGATTCCGCGACCGTGCCGAGCGCGATCCGCAAGCCTTCGGAATCGCGGGCGCTTCGCGCGGTAGTGTCGAGGGCCGGGGCGTGTGCCCGCGGCGTTCGAAACGATCCGTTACCGGGAGCCGACACATGCTACGACGCGGCTCGCGACAATCCTAACATAGGCGATTTCGCCGACAAACCCGGGGGCCTGAATCGCGCTTGACCTAGGTCAAGCGCCGCGGCCCGCGCGAAAAGAGGCGCTTTCCGCCACGGGCTCGGGCGCCTGCTTTCGATTCGTCGAAAGGGGGGTTTTCCTGCTTCGCGCGGGCGGCTCGGGAAACGCGGGACATGCCCGAGACGGGGTCCGCGAGCCTGCGAGGCGCTCGATGGCGCCCGTTGCTTGACGCCTGCCCGGTGAGGGCGGACACTTTCGCTCGCGCGTCATTCCAAGGCGGGAGGCGTCCGGTCATGAAATCCATCGCAATAGGCATGGGTGCCGCGGCACTGTTGGCAGTGCTGGCCGGGAATTGCCTGGCGCAATCGGGCGCGGCAGCGGCCTATCCCGCGCGGCCGATTCGCATCATCGTGCCGAACAGCGCGGGCAGCGCGACCGATACGGCGACGCGCATCATCGCCCAGCGGCTCACCGATTCGCTCGGGCAGCAGACCGTCATCGACAACCGCGCCGGCGCGAGCGGCGTGATCGGCCACGAGATCACGACCAAGGCGTCCCCCGATGGCTACACCCTGCTGGTGTCGACCTCCGCGGGCATCGTCATCAATCCGATACTGAAGAAGGTGCCGTATCGCCCGGAGCACGACTTCACGCCCATTTCGCTGCTCGTGATCAGCCCGCAGATGCTGTTCAGCTATCCGGGCTTGCCGGTGCGCACCGTGGACGAGCTGGTCGCCCTCGCGCGCGCCAAGCCGGGCCAGCTCAATTGCGCCTCGCCCGGATTCGGCACCTCCAATCACCTCGGCTGCGAGATGCTCAAGACTATGACCGGGGTCAATTTCCTGCACGTGCCGTACAAGGCGACCTCGCCGGCGGTGAGCGATGTGGTCGGCGGCCAGGTGCAGTTCATGTTCAACAGCATGCCCAACGTCATGCCGCTGGTGAAGGTCGGCAAGCTGCGCGGACTCGCCCTGGCCGGCGTCAAGCGTTCGCCCAGCGCGCCCGATCTGCCGCTCATGTCGGAGACCATTCCCGGCTTTCAGTGCATCACCTGGTATGCGCTGTTCGGTCCGGCCGGCATGCCGGGCGCCATCGTGACGCGCTTGAACGGCGAGATCGTGAAAATGTTCGCCGACACCGCCTTCGCCAAGCGCATCTCCGACGCCGGCCAGGAGCCCCAGGCCACCACGCCGGAGGGGCTCACCAAGCATATGCGCGAGGAATCGGCGCGCTGGTCGAATGTCATCAAGGCGGCGGGGCTGAAGCTCGAAGGCTGACGGCGCGCGCCGCAACGCAGGTGGCGCCGAGCACGGTACCAAGCTCCGCGCGCAAGCGCCCGGACATGCTCCGCGCGCTTCCGCCAGAGGCACGAGCAAGAGACGCTGCGGCAAGACACGCAGCGGCGCGCGGTGCCGCCAAACCGAACCGCTATAGCGCTTCCCAATACTCGACGATGCGCGAGCGCATGGCGGCGTCGGGCATCGGCCCGCGGCCCGCTTGCAGATTGTCCAGCATGTGCTCGGGGCGGCTCGTGCCGGGAATCACCACCGTCACCGCCGGATGCGACAGAATGAACTTGAGGAAGAATTGCGCCCAGGACGTCGCGCCGAACTCGCGGGCGAAATCCGGCAGCGGACGATTGGCTGCTTTGCGAAACAGCGAATTGCGCCCGAACGGCAGATTGATGAGCACGGCCGCGCCGGCATCGCGCGCGATCGGCAGCAGCTCGCTTTCGGCCTCGCGATCGCCGAGGGAATAGTTGACCTGGAAGAAATCCGGTTTCTCGCGCGCCAGCACCTTGGCCACGGCGTCGTACTGGCGCCGGAAGCTCGTCGTCATGCCGATGTAGCGGCACAGGCCCTGCTGTTTCCATTCGCGCAGCAAGCCGAAGTCGAAGGCAGGATTGGCCACGTTCCAGGCCTGCATCAAGTCGATGCGCTGCGTTTTCAGGCGTCGCAATGATGCTTGCATGGACGCGCTGGCCGCATCGCGCTCGGCGGCGTAGGAATACTTGGTGGCGATGAACAGCCGTTCGCGAGCGCCCAGGTCGGCGACCAGCTCGCCCAGCCGATCTTCAGCGCGCCCATACGAATGCGCGCTATCGATGACGCGGGCGCCGGCGGTGATGAATGCTTGCAGCACTTGACGCAGCGCGCCGTAGCGGGCCGCATCGTCGGCGAAATCGAAGTTGATCGCGGTGCCCAGGCCGATGATCGGCAGGGCTTCGCCGCTGTGCGGAATCTTGCGCGTAGCGATGGCTTGCGCGCTCGTCTGCGCGAAGCTCGGCAGCACACCGCTCGCCGCGGTGAAGGCGCCGGCGATGCCGGCAACGAGGATTTTGCGCCGAGACGAATCGATGCGTGAACTCATGACTGCTCCAGTCGAATGTGTTGGCCGCGCGCTTTCGTACCTCGATGCGGACGAATCGGCGCGCGCGCCATGGCGCGCGTGGCAACGGTTGCAACATGGATGCGCCGCTCGCGGCGAACCGCCGCCACGCGATCTTGCCGTATCATCGCGCGCAGGCGATATTCGACGCAAGGTGTTCGCACGCGTTCGAATGCCGCGGCCACCAACGCCGTAGCGCGATCTGTCGGACGAGCGTCCGAGACTCGCACGGCCTGAACGCAACCATGACATCGCGTTGTCGCGTCCTGTCGTTCACGCTCGCCGGTCATGGCGCACCGGCGGCGAAACGACTCGCGCGGCGAAGCCGGTCGCGGCGTTGCACTGCGCGGCAATGAGCTTCCCGCCGCGCTTCGTCACGCTCGCGGTGCTCGCATCGACGCTCGCGCTGGTCTATGGCATCTGGTATTCGTACGGCGTCTTCATGGTCGCGCTGCTGCGCGAATTCGGCTGGAGCCGCTCGGTGCTCGCCGGCGCGTTCTCGGTCTTTACGCTGACGCACGGCGTCGCGAGCCCGGTGGTCGGATGGCTGTGCGGGCGGATCGATCCGCCGCGCATCGTCTGCCTTGCCAGCGTATTCCACGGCGCTGCGCTTTGGGCCAGCAGCTACATCGCTGCGCCGTGGCAGCTCTACCTCGGCTTCGGTCTGGCGACGGCTTTCGCGGGCGCGGCAAGCGGCTGGGTGCCCGCGTTGGTGCAGGCGCAGCGGCGCTTTCCCGACCGGCTCGGGCTCGCGCTGGGCATCGTCAGCTCGGGCGTGGGCGTCGGCATGCTGATCATGGTGCCGCTGTGCCAACTGCTCATCGATGCCTATGGCTGGCGCATCGCCTTTCGCGTGCTCGGCGTCGCTTCCGCCGGTCTCATTCTGCCCGCCGCGCTATACCTCGTGCGCACCTCGCCTGCGCGACAGGCGGCTGCGAGCGCCCAGCGCTCGCTCGACTGCGCCGTGGTCGACCGGCGCGCGGGGCGCGGATCCGGCCTCAGCCTGCGCGAGGCAACGGGTACTCCGGCCTTCTGGCTGCTCATCGCGGCTTTCCTTTTCGGCAACATCTGTGCGCAAACCCTGCACGTGCATCAGGTCGTCTACCTGGTCGACCATGGGCTTGCGGCCATCGTGGCAGCGAGCGTCGTGAGCGTGGTGGGCGCGGCGAGCATCGTGGCCAAGATTGTCGCCGGCTGGGTATCGGACCTGATCGACCGCGAGATCGTCTATGTGGCCTGCATCCTGATCATGGTGGCCGCGGTCGGGGCATTGGCCGCCGTCGGCGCATGGCCATCGCGCTGGGGCGCCTACGGCTACGCCGTGTTGCTCGGCGTGGGCTATTCGGTCACGGCGTCGGTGACACCGGCCTTGGCGAGCGACCGTTTCAGCGGGCCGCACTTCGGCGCCATCGTCGGCGTGGGGCTGCTCGCGGCCGCCGTCGGCAGCGCGCTCGGTCCCTGGCTTGCCGGCTGGCTGTTCGATCGCACCGGCAGCTACGCCGTGCCGCTTTGGATTCTGGTCGCCTGCGGTGGCGTCGCCGCCGCAGCAGGGTGGAAAATGCGCCAACTGCGTCTTCGGGGGGCATCTGCGCGCCGGCCGGGCGCGGCCAATTGACCCCCCGCGGCGAAGTCGAGATACTCCGATTGCTGCCGATAATAGCGTCCATGCTTCAACGTCCTGTCACGCGTGCGCGCGCGCCGGCCCCGATCCTCGGCGGTGCATCGCGCCCGCTGTCGCTGCTTGCCCTCAGGCGGGGCTCGCCGCGGACCGAGGGAGGACTTGCCCGGTGAGCGGCCCGATCGCCATCGAATACGTTCTGGTTTCCGCATTGCTCGACGCGGCTTGGGGCGTGTACCAGGAAGCGCAGCAGCGCCGCGCCGAACAAGCGCAGCGCGAGCAGGCGCTGGCGGATCGACGCGAGCACGACCGGCGTGCGGCCAGCGCGCGGCGCGACGAGGAGCGGCGCGCGCGCGAGGAAGCCAAGCGCCGTGCTGAACAAGCCGCCGCGCTGCTATCCCAGGCGCACAGCCGTGAGCAGCGCCTGGAGCGGGCGCGGGAGCTGGCGCAGCAAGCGCGGTCACGGTTCGCCGATGTCGCGCTCGAGGTTCCGGCCGCGCCCGCACCGCCCGAGGATCGCGCCGATCCGGTTGCCATCCAGCGCTATCTCGATGCGCTCGACGCCACCACGGCCTTGGTGCAGACGCGGGTGCGTGAACAGGCGGCGCTCGCCGCCGGCCGCAAAGGCGCGCAAGAGCTCATGAGCGTGCTGGCGCAATCGGTGGCCGGCGAAGCGCGCACGGCAGCCGATCTGCTCGCGCTGTACGCCGCCGAAGTCAAGGCCCTGGCGCGACCGGCTGCCGCCAAGGCGCCGGATCGTCGCGCCACCGCCGAGCGCATCCTGGGGCGGCTCGCGCAGCTTCCCGACGGCGAGCTGCCGAGCGCGCTCGCGCTGCTCATGCGCGCGCTGATCGAAGCCGAATCCGAGGAGCGCGCCGAAATGCTCGCCCTCGAGCTGCGCGCCCAGGTACAGCAGTTGAACGCGGCGCGCGAAGACGCCGAGCGCGCCGAGACCGAAAATCGGCGGCGCGAAATCGCCGGCGTGCTGGTGGCCGAGGTGCTCTCGGATCTCGGCTACGAGGTCGAGCCCATCGCCGAGACGCTGTTCGTGAGCGGCGGCATGGCTCATTTTCAGCGCGCGGAGTGGGGCGACTATTACGTGCGCATGCGCGTGGATCCGGTCACGCGCAACGTCAATTTCAACATGGTACGAACGGCCGCGGCGAGCGCCCCGTCGGATGCCGCGCAACGCAGCCGCGACGAGGCGATGGAGGCGACCTGGTGCGCCGGCATCCCCAAGCTGCTGGCCGAGCTTGCGGCTCGCGGAATCGATACGCGCAAGCTGCGCGAGCTCGATGCCGGTGCGGTCCCGGTGCAGGTGGTGAAGCCGGAGACGATCGACCCGGTCTTGCGGCAGGGCGCGCAAACGCAACCGCAAAGCGCGCCCCGGCAGATGGCGCGCCCGATCAAGTAGCACGGCGCAACCCACGATCCCGCTCGGAGCACGATCGACGTGTCGGCCACGGCCTGGGTGGAACGCTTGCGAGGATGAGGCGGTTGATCATGGCTGACAGCGTTCCCGCTCATTTGCCGAAGTGGCTCGCCGATCTCGACCGGCTGATCGCGATCCGGTCGCACTTCGTGCTCTCGGGCAATATTCGCGACAGCTTCCTGATCGACCTCGGCGCCGCGCCTACGCTGGCGCCGATGATGCGCGCCTTGTGGCTGCGGCTGAAGCAGCGCGGCTTCGCGTTCTTCGCGGTGTGGGACCGGGTGGACGGCATCTCGGTCTATCCCAAGGAAGCGGCCGCGCAGCGCGAAGCCTCGAGCTTGCTCGGCCTGAAGCTGAAGGAAGACGGCACCATGGCGGCGAGCCTCGATGCGCTCTACGAAATCATGAAGCGCGCGGCCGGGCTCAAGGAGGCACGGGCGGCGGTGGTGGTGGATTTCGCCTCCCGCATCTCGACCAACGCACAGCAGCCGCACAACGACGAGCATCGCTTCTTCGTCGGCTGCGAGAAGCTCTCGCTCAATGCCGCGCCCGTCATCCCGCGCCCCGCGGCCGCGACGCCCGCTACGCCTTCGAGCACGCAGCAGCCGCTATTCAATCCGGTGATCTGGCTGGTCAATCGCGAGCAGGACCTGCCGTCGTGGTTTCTGCTCGATTCGGAACGCGTATCGACCCACGTCATTCCCCGGCCGGATTACCAGACGCGTCTGGCCGCGGCCGAGTTGCTGGCGCCGCTCATGGTAGGGCACGACGCCGCCGATTCCGGTGCGCGCGCCGAATTTACCCGCACCTTCGCCGACAATACCGACGGCATGACGCTCGCCAGCATGGGCGACGTGGTGCAGCTCGCCGGCCAGGGCGGCATCGGCATCGCCGATGTCGACGACGCCATTCGCTGCTACAAGGTCGGCGCGCTCGACAACCCGTGGAAGAAGGATTATCTGAAAGCGCGCATCTGCGGCGCGATGGCCGAGATCGAGGAGCGCGTGAAAGGCCAGACCCAGGCCGCTACCAAGACCGTGGACATCCTGATGCGCTCGGTGACGGGCTTGACCGGCGCGCAGGCCCGCTCCGGGTCGGGGCGCCCGCGCGGCATCCTGTTCTTCGCCGGCCCGACCGGGGTCGGCAAGACCGAGCTCGCCAAGACGCTCACGAAGATCATTTTCGGCGACGAGCGCGCATACATCCGATTCGACATGAGCGAGTTCGCTGAGGAGCACAACAGTGCCCGCCTGCTCGGCGCGCCGCCAGGCTATGTCGGTTACGACGCCGGGGGCGAGCTCACCAACGCCATGCGCGAGAAGCCGTTCTCGGTGGTGCTGTTCGACGAGATCGAAAAGGCGCACCCGCGGCTGCTCGACAAGTTCATCCAGATCCTGGAAGACGGCCGCCTGACCGACGGTCGCGGCGACACGGTGTACTTCTCCGAGGCCATCATCATCTTCACCTCCAACCTGGGCATCTATGTCGAAGGGCCCGACGGGCGCAGGGTGCAGAACGTGCGTCCCGGCGATTCCTACGAGACGGTCGAGCGCAACGTGCGCGGGGCGATCTCGAATCACTTTCGCTACACGCTGGCGCGGCCCGAGATCTTGAACCGCATCGGCGAGAACATCGTCGTGTTCAATTTCATCGTGCCCGAAATCGGCGTGAAGATTCTCGACGGCATGGTGCGCAATATCGCGCGGCGGGTGGAAGAAGAGCACGGGATGAAGCTCGTGCTCTCGGATCTGGCGCGCGCCAAGCTCGCCGACGGCTGTCTCGCCGATCTGTCGCTCGGCGGCCGCGGTATTGGCAACCAGCTCGAGATGATGCTCATCAATCCGCTCGCCCGCGCGCTCTTCACGAGCGATACGGCGGGGCGCGATACCCTTACCGTCGCCGACATCAGCGAGCGCGACAAGGTGTACTCGGTGACCCTCGGCTGAGGTCTGAGCGATCGCGCAGCAACCGTGAGAATCCAGCTCAACAAGGCGCACTATCCGGTCACGGCGCTCGGGCCCGGACGGCGCATCGGCATCTGGACGCAAGGCTGCTCGATTCACTGCCCGGGCTGCGTCTCGCTCGATACCTGGAAGCCCGATCCCGGGCGCGCGATCGACATCGACGAGCTGATCGTGTGGTGCCGGCGCGTAAGCGCCGGTGCGCCCGAAGGCATCACCATCTCGGGCGGCGAGCCCTTCGACCAGGCGCGCGCGCTCGGCTATCTGCTGCAAGCCTTGCAGCGCTGGCGCAAGGCGAGCGGATCGAGCTTCGACATCCTGTGTTACAGCGGCTATCGGCTGGAGAAGCTGCAAAAAGCCCATCCGATGCTGCTCGCCCGGCTCGACGCGCTGATCTGCGATCCCTATGTCGAGGCGCTGCCCACCGAGCGCTGCTGGCGCGGCTCGCACAACCAGCGTCTGGTCGCGCTCACGGCGCTGGGCCGGGAGCGTTATGCGGCCCACATCGAGGATGCGCCCGAGGGCGAGCCGAAGCGCTTCCAGGTAGTCGCCGACGGCGAGCGCATCTGGCTCGTTGGCATCCCGCATCGCGGCGACCTGGGTCGGATCGAAGCGGCGTGCGCCGAGCGCGGTCTCACGCTCGCCGCGACCTCCTGGCGTGCCTGACGCGCCGTGACCCTGGTCAAGCGCTGTCCGACTTGCGGCACGGAAAACGCGCCCACCGCGGCGCGCTGCGGCTGCGGCGCGTTTCTCATCGGGATCGATCTCACCGAGCGCGTGGTCGCGGCGCCGAGCCCGATCGATGCGGAACATGCCGCGTCGCTCGCGCCCGGCGAGACGCAAGCGCAACCCGCAGCCGCCGAGCCGCGCTGCGGCTACGAGGACTGCGCGCAGCCCAATCCTGCCGGGGCGAGCGTGTGCGTGTACTGTAATCGAGCGCTGGGCTCGGCGGCCGCCGTGCCCGCGGCGCGAGCACCGCAAAGCGACAGCGAGCCGCGCAGCGCGGCGCGGCTCAATCTCATCCGGCTGCCGCCGAAGCTCGCGCAACGCTTCGACATCGAACAGCCGCTGAAGGCCGCGGGCGGCGAGGCGGATCTCTTCATCGTGCGCGATCGCACCTCGGCCGAGGCTGCGGTGCTCAAGCTGTATCGGCATGGCATCGAGCCGCCCACCGACGTGCTCGAGCGCGTGACCCGCGCCGCGCCCGATCAGCTCGTGCGCCTGATCGAGCACGGCCGCGACCAGGGCGTGCCGTACGAGCTGCTCGAATACTGCCAGCACGGCTCGCTGCGCACGCTGCTCAAAGGCCGGGCGCTGCCGGCGGAGGCCGCGCGCACCTTGCTCGTCGAGCTGGCCGATGCCATCGCCCACTTGCACGAATGCGGCATCGTCCATCGCGATCTCAAGCCGGAGAACGTGCTCATCCGCGGCCTGTTGCCGCTCGACCTGGTGCTCACCGATTTCGGCATTGCCTCGATCACCGACGCGACCATGCATTACACCTCCGCGGCGCGCACCCTGCGCTACAGCGCCCCGGAGGCCGGATCGAACTGGGTCGGCCGGCCGAGCGACTACTGGTCGCTCGGCATGATGCTCATCGAGGCGCTGACCGGCCGCCATCCCTTCGACGGATTGTCGGATGCCGTCATCGCGCATTGGCTCGCGACCCGGCCGATCGAGGTCGCGGCGATCGAGGACCCGCGCTGGCAGCGGCTGTGCCGCGGCTTGCTCACCCGCGACCCGGCGGCGCGCTGGGGTGCGGACGAGATTCGACGCTGGCTTCAGGGCGACGATGCGATCGCGCTCAGCGACGAGCAAGCCGCAGCCGTGCTCGGCCAGGTCTCGCCCTACCAGGTGGGCGATAGCGAATGCACCACGGCGCGCGAGCTGGCGGTGGCGCTGGCGGCCGATTGGGCGGTGGGCGTCAAGGACTTGAAGCGCGGGATGCTGCGCGCCTGGCTGCAGAACGAGCTGCGCGATCAGAATCTAGCGCGCGCCGCCGCCGATGCCGAGGAAGCCCTGGAGCTGTCCGACGACGAACGGTTGTTGCGCCTGCTGCTGCGGCTCGACCCGGCGCTGCCGCCGGTATTCAAGGGTTATGACATTTCCATTGCCGGCTTGGCGGCGTTGACGCGCAAGGCGCTCGAGGATCATAACGAAGCGCGCCAGGCGGTGCTCGAGCTCATCGATCGGCGCATGCTCGCGCTCTTTCCCGGCAACGCGTTGCAGGACGCGCAGGCGAGCTTCGAGCAGGCGAAGCAGGAGTTCGAGCAGGCGCTCGCGCGTGGCCTCGCCGCCGGGGCCTCACGCGAGTTGATCCCTGACGGACGCGAGTGGCAACTGCGCATGCTGCTGTTCGTGCTCGAACCGCCCAAGGGACTGGTGGCAAGCCTGCGCGCCTCGGCACGGCGCGTGGGATCGCGGGCCGCGCGGCGCTGTGCATGGTACCGCGCGCTGGGCGATATCGAGACGGCGAGCGCCGCCACGCTCGCGGCCATGATCCTGCTCGGCCCGCCCGCGGCACAGGAAGGCATGGAGATCGAGCGTGAAGCGGCCCAGCGCAAGCTCGAGGAGCTTGCGCTCAGCATCGATGCCTGCCCGGCGCTGTCCGCGCAACACGCGGCGGCGCGCGATCGCCTGCTCGAGGCGCTCGAGCGCTCGGGCACCGAAGACGAAGTGCTCGGCTTGCCAGCGCAAATCGATGCTCTGGCGCAGGCGCTGGAGCGCTCGCTCGCGAGCCTTTGGGAGCAGACGCTGTTCGAGGGGCGTGCCCTGCGCGATGGCGGCCGGATTGCGACGCTGCGCCGGCGCATCGGCGAATGGGCCGGGTGGCGCGCGGGCGAGGCCTGGGCGGATTTCGGCGCCCGGATCGAATCGGTCGAGGTTATCGAACGCCGCGGTTACAACATCGAGCTCGCGACCCAGATCGAATCACGGCGCATTCCGTACCAGTACGGCGCCGCCGACAGCGCGCGCATGGCGGCGCCGGCGCGCGCGGTCCTGGCCGATGTCTGGTCGTGCCAAATGCCGGCCCTGCCCGCGTTCGGCGCGGAGCTCAAGCTTGCGCGTGCGCAGGAGCTGCGCTGCCCGCGCTGCGGCTGCGGCGGCCGCGTGGAGTTGCAGGAGTCCTGGGGCAGCCTCGCCTATCCGTTCGCGACCACGTTTTCGTGCCATGACAAGGTCGGCGTGCAATGCCAGACGCGGATCGCGCGTGCGAGCCGCAAGCTGCCCATCGCGGCGGTGCCGCAGTTCGTCGCCGATTTCGTCGCGGAGCGTGCGAGCGAAGCCTCCGCGCCCGAGCGCGTGCTGGAGGTGCAGGCGCCGAGCATTCCGGCGCGCTGGCTCGAGCGCATGCCCGCGGGCACGGTCCAGAGCGTGTGCGCCGAGCTTATGGCGAGCGCCGCCGCCGAGGTCAAGCCGAACGAGCGCGCGACCCGGCAGAGGCTGCGGATCGAATGGGGTGGGCTCGCCGAGGTGAGATATCGGTACCGCGGCAAGCCGTATGTCATCTGGGTGCCGGAGCGCTCCGATGCGACGCCGATCGCGTTGGCGCATCCGCTGCCCTCGGCGCCGACTGACGCCGGCGTTGGCGCCGACCCGATCGCGCATGACGGCAGCGTGACGCTCGCCGAGGACAACGACCTGGCGCCCACCGTCCAAGCGAGCGAGGCCGCGGCGGGCAACACGGCGACAGCGCGCCGCTCTGCCGGTGTATCGGGCTGGGTCCGCTCGCTCGGCATCTGGCTCGCGATCTGCGCCGGGGCGGCGTTGGTCTTTGCCTGGATCGTCAACTGGAAGCCATGACCGGACCGGGGTCGGACCAGGGGTCGGAGAAGCTTCGATTTCGCCGGCAGTCGCGATCGACGCGGAGGAATACTCAACGCTCCGGCGAAGCAGCCGGATCCGGCTCGTGCGGCAGCCACAGCAGAACCACTGCCCGGCAGGCCGCGATCACGGCCATCAGCCAGAGCAAGGCGGCGAAGCCCATGCCTTTGACGAACGGCCCCAGCAGCCACACCGCCAGCGCGCTGATGCCTGAGGAGACGGCGAGCCGCATACCGGCAACCCGCGAGCGCAGCCGATCGTCGACGTAGCGCACGATCATCGCGTCGGTGAAGGGAATCGAGCCGAAGATGAGGATCATGATGGCGAGCAGCACGGTGAAGAACCACCAGCCTTGGGCGTTCGCCGCCAGCATGAGCAGCGGAATCATCGGTACCGACAAGGCGAGGGCGAGCGGCTTGAACGCCTTGCGATCGATCAGGTTGCCGACCACGATCTGGGCCAGTGAAGCCAGGGTGTAGATGGCGCCGAGCAGCGCGCCGAGCACGGCCGGATCGCGGATGAGGTGAGCAAAGCGCTCGGTCATGAGTTGCGCATTGCCGTTGGTCGTGAAGTTGAAGAGCAGGCTCGAAGTCACCGCGGCGGCCGTCATGACGGCGAACACGCGCGCGAGCACGGCGGGGGTGAGGACCACCTTGGCGCCGCCCTTGCGCTTGGAAGGGGCCTCGGTTTCCGCCGGGCACAGCAGCGCGAACGCGATGCCGCAGCCGATCGCGATGACCCCCGGAATGGCGAACGCCGCGCGCCAGCCGAGCCACTTGATCAGCAGTCCCGTGACCACCGCGGCGCCGGCGATGCCGAGATTGCCGGCGAGCCCGTTGACCCCGATCACGGCGCCGGGGTTGCGCGCGTGCTGCACCAGCATCGGGATTCCGACCGGATGGTAGATGGCCGCGAACGCGCCCAACAATGCGAACGCCGTGCCGAGCTGCCAGGCGTTCTGGGCGGCGGCCGTGAGCAGCGCCGAGGCACCCATGCCGATGAAGAACACGATCATCATGCCGCGGCGGCTCCACATGTCGCCCAGTCGTCCCGCCGGGACCGAGCCGATGCCGAAGAGGAAAAACGCCGGCACGCTGTAGGGCATGAGATCGGTCCAGTTGGCATAGCCGAAATCGGCGGCGATGGTCACGACCGCCGTGGCGAAGATCAGCAAGAACATGTGATCGATGGCATGGCCTGCGTTGAGCAGCAGGCCGATCACCCGGGGGAAGGCTTGCGGTGCGGACCGCGAGTCGACGATGGCGTTCATATCACTGTCCCGAGTCAGAGATTCGCTGCGCAAAAGACGCCGAAATCGGCGCCATACTTTGTCGGAAATCCTCGCCGGGTGTCCGACCTGGCTGCGGTTTCCTTCGCGTCTAACACCGATTTCGGCGCTTTTGCCCTCCGGCTTCGACAAGGAGCGTTTCCGATTCAGCACCGAATCTCCGACTCGGGACAGTCGGAGTATAGAATCATTTGCAGCACGACCTGGTCCGAATTTCGGGCTGGATGCCAATACACCGGAGCAGCGCATGAAATCGTACTGGATCGTGACCCGAGGCGATGCGGCAGTGCTGGAACGGCGCGAGGTACCGCAGCCGCAAGCAAAGGCCGGTGAAGTCGTCGTTCGCGTGCGCGCGAGCGCCCTCAATCGCGGCGAGCTGATCGTCGGCGGCGCGGTCCACGGCGGGCCCGAGAAGCTTGGCGGCACGGAGCTCAGTGGCGAGATCCATGCGCTCGGTGCGGGTGTGACGGGGTGGAAGGCGGGCGATCGCGTCATGGGCCGCGCCCGCGGCGCCTGGGCGCCCTATGCGGTGATGGAAGCCACGCAGCTACTGCCGATGCCGGCGCGCCTATCCTGGGAACAGGCCGCCGCCATCCCGTCGAGCTTTCTCACCGCCTACGAGGGCGTGGTGCGCCGCGGCGGCTTGCGCGCGGGCGATTGGCTGTTCGTGGCCGGTGCCTCATCGGGGGTCGGCGTGGGCGCGATCCTGACCGCGAAGGTGCTGGGCGCGCGCACCATCGGCACCTCCGGCTCGGCCGAGAAGCTCGCCAAGCTGCAAGCGATCGGCCTCGATGTCGGCATCCGCACCCGCGCCCCCGATTTCGCCGGGCAGGTCATGGAGGTCACCGGCGGCAAAGGCGCGAATGTGCTGGTCAACCTGGTCGGCGGCTCGGTGTTTTCCGAGATCGTGCGCTCGGCAGCCTACCAGGGACGCATCATCATCGTCGGCTACGTCGACGGCAAGCTGAGCGCGCAGATCGATCTCAACGCGGTGCATGTGAACCGCCTGCAGGTGATCGGCATTTCGAATTCGAAGCTGCCCGCCGCCGAACGTGCGCTGGCGCCGCAGGGTTTCGCTCGCGACATTCTTCCGGCCATCGTCGAGGGACGCATCACGCCGCTGGTGGACCGAGTATTCGCTTTCGACGATCTGCCCGCGGCCAAGGCGCACATGGAAGTCGACGCGATGGCCGGCAAGGTGGTCGTCAGGATCGAGTCATGAGCGGCGTCCTCGTCCGGCCGATCGACGCGCGCGATCAGTCGCGCTGGCGCGAGCTTTGGGACGGCTACTGCCGCTTCTACGAGCGCGAGCCCTCGGAAGCCGTGGCACGGCACGCATGGGAGCGGATCATGGACGCCGCGTCGCCGCTATACGCCATCGTCGCGGAACAGGCGGGTCGCGTGATCGGGATGGCGAATTACATCATCCACGACAACACGGCGACGCTCACGCCGGTGTGTTATCTGCAGGATCTGTTCGTCGACCCGAATGAGCGCGCACGCGGCGTAGGCAAGGCACTCATCGACTGGCTGGTGGCCGAGACGGGGCGGCGCGGCTGGTCGCGCCTGTACTGGAACACCAAGGAGAACAACTATCGCGCCCGCGGTCTGTACGACAAGTACACCGCGCACAGCGGTTTTCTTCGCTACGTGGTGAACAATCCTTCGGCCCCCGCCTGATTCAATCCGGGTCACTGCCGTGGAATGTTCGCCACTTTCGCGACATTCGCCCATTTCGCCAGCTCCACGGGCAGCAGCTTGACGATCTCGGCCGGGGAGCGGAATTCAGCTTCGGCGCCTTCGGCGGTGAAACGCTTCTGCGTCTCTGGCAGCTTGACGAAGCGCTCGATCTCGGCGCTCAGCTTGGCGAGCACCGCGGCTGGCGTGCCGGCCGGCGCGGCGACTGCCCACCAGTTGTTCGCTTCGTATCCGGCCACGCCCGCCTCGGCGATCGTCGGCAGCTCGGGCATCGCGCTCGCGCGTTTGCCGCCGCTGGTGGCGAGTGCCTTCAGCTTGCCGGCCTTCGCCTGCGGTATGGCCTGGATCAACGACCCCAGATTCACCTGCGCCTGGCCGGCAATAACGTCCATCATGGCTGGAAAGCCGCCCTTGTAGACGACCACCAGCATGTCGATGCCGGAATGGTGCCGAAACGAATACGAGGCGAAACCGGCATAGCCGCCCGAGGTGGCCATCGTCAGCTTGTTGGGATTCGTCTTGCCGTAAGCTTGCAGCTCTTTCACCGAGTTGACCGGCAGGCCCGGATGCACGCTCAGCAGGCTAGGCCCATAGCCGAGCATCCCCGCCCAAACAAAATCCTTGATCGAATCGTAGGGCAGCTTGCGCACCGCCGGGTTGGCCGTGAAAGCGGCCGAGACCAGCAGCAGCGTGTGGCCGTCGGGCACGGCGCGCGCCGCGACTTCGGTGCCGATGACGCCCTCGGCGCCGGCGCGATTGTCGATCACCACCTGGCGATTCCAGCGTTCGGTGAGATAGTGGCCGAGATACCGGGCGACGATGTCGTTGCTTCCGCCGGGCGGAAACGGCACGATCAGACGAATCGGCCGCGCGGGGTACTGGGGCGCCGGATCGTGGCCGGACGCGGCCTGCACCGCGCGGCTCGATGCGGGCGCGGCAAGCACCGCGAGGCTCGCGTAGAGCGCGATCCGGCGCAAGGACGGGAACAGACCACGTCTTCCTGCGATCTCGACTCCGTTGATGATTGTTCGTGGGGAAAACGTGGTCTGTTCCCGGTTTCGACGCGAGCGGATGAAGCGGGTCATTCGAGGTCTCCTCCGTGTGGGCCTGGTCGGCCGTTCATTTGGGTAGCGGTCGATTCCGCCCTCGGCGCCTGCATTTGCCATGCGTATACGCCGTTGGCCCGCCTGCTTCCCCAGGGGCTGACCATATCATGCACGCCCGGCGAGCATACAATCGCGGGAGTCGGAGGACGAGGCGAACGGAAGCCGTGCAATGAGCGAGCGCCACGAAGATATCCATGCCGACCTTGCCGCCGCGGTACGAAGCTTTGCCGCGCGCGAGGGCGGAGTTGCGCGGGTGCGCGCCATGCGCGAGAGCGACGCCGGCTACGATCGCGCGCTCTGGCCAAGGATCGGCGCGCTCGGCTGGCTAGGCTTGCTCGTGCCCGAGGCACGCGGCGGTGCCGGACTGGGCATCGCCGAGGCGAGCGTCGTGGCGCGCGAGCTGGGGCGCGCGCTCGTGCCGGAGCCGGTGATCGCCTGTGGCGTGCTCGCTCTGCCGTTGCTGCTGCACACGCAGTCGCAGGCGGGTGAGCAGTTGCTCTCGCGCTGCCTGCAAGGCGAAGCCGTGGCCGCGCTCGCGTGGCAGGAGACGGGCGGCAACATCGATCCGTCGTGCCTCGACAGCGCGATCGGCGAGGCGGGCGGCAAGCGCGTGCTCAACGGGGTCAAGCGTTTCGTCGCCTTCGGCCGCCACGCCGACGGCTACGTCGTGTCGGCGCGTGCAAGCGGCGGCATCGGGCTGTACTGGGTCGAGCGCTCGGCGCGGGGCCTTGCGTATCGTTCGCTGCGCCGCGCCGATGGCAGCGAGCACGGCGAGCTCAGCTTCGATCGCGTGGAGCTGGCGCCCGAGTCGATGCTCGCCGCGCCCGGCGAAGGCGAACGCGCCCTTGCCGCGGCGCTCGATGCGGGCGTGATCGCGCTGTCGGCCGAGCTGCTCGGGGTCGCGGAGCGCGCGCTCGAGATCACGCTCGACTATCTGCGCACACGGGTGCAGTTCGGCAAACCGATCGGCGCCTTCCAGGCATTGCAGCACCGCTGCGTCGATCTGTACCTGGCCAAGGAGCTGGGCGTGTCGGCGCTCACGGCAGCGCTCGGCGCATGGGACCAGGCCGAGCCCGCGCGTCGCGCCGCGCTCGCTTCGCGCGTCAAAGTGCGATGCGCCACGGCGGCGCTGGCGATCTGTCGAGAGGCGATCCAAATGCACGGCGCGATGGGCTTCACCGACGCGTGCGATGTCGGTCTGTATCTCAAGCGCGCGCTCACGCTTTCGGCTTGGCTCGGCAATGCGACTGCGCACCGCAGACGCTACGGCAGGCTCGCGCTCGCCCGCTATGGGGTCGTGCCAGGCTCACTCGGATCTCTCGGGAGGGCGGCATGACGGACTGGAACGCCATGAGCGACCAAGCCTTCCGCCAGGAAGTGCGACGCTTCTACGCCGAGCACTTCCCCGCGCACCTGCGCGCTGTCATCGGCTATCTCACCTGGGCGCAGCAGCAGGACTGGTACCGCAAGCTCTACGAGCGCGGCTGGGCGGCGCCGAGCTGGCCGCGCGAGCACGGCGGCATGGGGCTCGATACCAACAAGCTGCTCATCTTCGTCGACGAGCGCCTCGATGCAGCGCGCGGCCCCGAATTTGGAGGCATCGTCATGCTCGGCCCGGTGCTGATGAAGTTCGGCTCGCCGGCACAGCAGGCGTATTACCTGCCGCGCATTCTTTCCGGCGAGGATCGGTGGGCGCAAGGCTATTCCGAACCAGGTGCGGGCTCCGACCTGGCGGGCCTGCGCACCGAAGCGGTGCTCGACGGCGATCATTTCGTCGTCAACGGGCAGAAGATCTGGACCACTTGGGGCCTCGATTGCACCCATGCCTTCGTCCTGGTGCGCACCGACAAGAGCGTGAAGAAGCAGGCAGGCATCAGTTTCCTGCTGATCGATCTGGGCTCCCACGGCGTGACCGTGCGCGGCATTCGCAATATCGCCGGACAGCAGGACTTCTGCGAGATGTTTTTCGACAACGTGCGCGTGCCGAAGGACAACCTGGTGGGCGGGCTCAACCAGGGCTGGACGGTCTCCAAGGCGCTGGTCGGACACGAACGGCTGCTGATCGGCAATCCGCAACACTGCCAGCTCGCGCTCGATCGCCTGGCGGCGGTAGCGCGCGTGCAAGGGCTGTTCGACGACGCCGGCTTCATCGACCGCTTCGCTCAGCTCGCGCTCGATGTCGAGGATCTCGGCGCCACCTACGCGCGCTTCTGCGATCTCGCCCGCCGCGGGGCCGCCATCGGCGCCGATGTGTCGATGCTCAAGATCTGGGCCACCGAGACCCTGCAGCGAATCAACGAGCAGATCGTCGAAGCGGCCGGCGACCTTGGCGCGACCGAGGGATTGATTGCGTTCGGCGATCGCGCCGTCGACGTGCTGCATCCGTTCTACATTTCGCGGCCGACCACGATCGGCGCCGGAACGAGCGAAATACAGCGCAACATCATGGCGAAATTCGTGTTGGAGCTGCCGGGCTGAGGCCGCTGGCCGGGGCTTGCAGCGTGGGTAGCGATGGCATGATCCGGCTTTGCCTTCAACGCCTATTGCTCGCGGTCATCGCTTCGACCGCCGCCGGCGCAGCGCATGCGCAGGCTTACCCGTCGCGCCCGATCCGGGTGCTGGTCGGCTATGGACCCGGCGGCAGCACCGACGTGACGGCGCGCATCGTCGCCGAAGCAGCCGCCAAGCTGCTCGGGCAGAGCATGATCATCGACAATCGGCCGGGCGCAGCCGGCGGCATCGCCCTGGAGACGGTGTCGCGCGCCGCGCCCGACGGCTACACGATCGTGGTCGCGCCCGACTCCTCGCTCTATCAACCGGTGCTCAATCCCGCACTGCCGTTTCGGGTGGAAAAGCATTTCACGCCCATCACGCTGCTCACCAATCAACCGATCGTGATCGCGGTGCATCCGGCCCCCGGCTGGAAGAGCCTGCGCGAGTTGATCGCCGCGGCCAAGTCGCGGCCCGGTCAAATCGCCTACGCGCTTCCGGGCCCGACCAGCTCGCAGGCGGTCGCCGCGGGCATCCTCTTTCGGACCGCGGGCGTCAAGCTGCAAAGCGTTCCCTACAAGGGAGGCGGCCAGGCGGTGGTCGACCTGGTAAGCGGGCAAGTGCCGGTGGGCGTGCTGGGCTCGGCGCCGGTCATGCCGCAGGTCGCTTCCGGGCGCGTGCGCTTGCTGGCGGTGACGTCGAAGGAGCGTGCGAAGACGCTGCCCGAGGTGCCGAGCTTGGCCGAGGCCGGCTATCCGGGGATAGATATTACGCAGTGGTTCGGCGCCCTTGCGCCCGCCGGGATGCCGGCCGAGATCGGTGCGCGCCTGGCGGCGGTGTTCGTCAAAGTGCTCGCCGATCCGGCGGTCGTGCAGCGGCTGGCGAACGCCGGCCTGGAGCCCCTGGGCGGGACGACCGAGACGTTCGCGCGCCGCATCCGCGACGAGGTCGGCACCTGGTCACGGGCCGCGAAAGACCTCGGCCTGACGGCACAGTGACCGCGCGTGCCGGCATAATGAGCGCTCGCGCGAGTGCGCTCGGCGCCGCCGTGAAAGGGGCTCTGGTATAACGTCGTTCGCGGCCTCCGCAGGCGGTGCGAGCGCTCGATCGGTACCCTGCGCGGGCGCGACGCGCAGCGAGAGCAAGCTCGCTCGCGCGCGCTCGAGGGTCATTCAATCGTTGGGAGAAGAAGATGGCGGAGTCTCAGGAGGGCTTTCTCAGTCCGAAGACCGTGCTGGCCGAGATGAAGAAGAACGGCGTCACGCACGTGCTGTGGCTGCCCGACAGCGAAACCAACTGGCTGTACACGTTGATGAAGGCAGAGCCCTCGATCACGCTGGTCGCGGTCAGCCGTGAAGGGCTCGCCTTTTCGGGCGCGGCCGGCATCGCCGCCGGCGGCGGCAAGCCCATCATCCTCATCCAGAACACTGGCATGCTCGAGTCCGGCGACTCGCTGCGCGGCTGGGCGCTGAGCCTGAACATTCCGGTCGTCATGATGGTCGGCTATCGCGGCTATACCCGCCACGGGGTGAATACCGACAGCGCGGCCGATTTCACCGAGCCTTTTCTCATGGCGTTCGGCATCAAGTACTACCTGGTCGAGCGCGATGCCGATTCGCCGCGCATCAGCGTCGCCTTCGAGGAAGCGCGCAAGCTCGGCCGTCCGGTCGCCATCCTGGTCGGCGACGAGTATCACGGCTTCAATTGATCGATAGGGGAGCGCAGCAATGATTCAGACTGCCGAGATGCTCAAGGTCTTCAGCCGTCACCGGGGTGATGCCATCGTCGTGCCGGGACGAGGCGGGCGCCATTGGGTGAACATCAGCACCCGACCCTCGCGCGACTTGCCGCTGGGCGACCCCGCGATGGGCGGGCATGCGATGTTCGCGTTCGGCCTGGCGCTGGCGCGGCCGCAAGACAAGGTGGTGCTGTTCGATTCCGAGGGCGACCTGCTCATGAGCATGGGCGTGCTGCCGACGATAGCCGAGCATGCGCCCGCCAACTTCTATCACTTCCTGCTCGACAACGAGTGCTATGCGACCACGGGCGGCCAGCCCGTGCCGAACGCGAAGAACGTCAGGTACGACCAGCTCGCGCGCGCCTCGGGCTATCAGCGCAGCTATGCGTTCAGCAACCTGGAGGAGTTCACCGGCGCCATCGGCGATATCATGAGCCAGCCCGGACCGGTGTTCGTCGCGCTGAAGGTCATCCCCGAAGTCATCAACGAGGCGATCGGGCGGCGGCCGAAGTGGCAGACGCGCACGCGCGTGCAGGCGATCCAGGACTTGCGCAAGGAGCTTGGCATCGGCGAGGTCGGGGCATGAAGCGTTTCGCGACCATCGTTCTTCGACTTGCACTTGCATTGTGGCTTGTGCTGGCCGGCGCGGCGCCGGCCTCGAGCGCGGACAAGCCGTTCGAGCCGGTCTCGGGCCAGGCCGGCAAGGACGTGGTATGGGTGCCGACGCCGCCGCTGCTGGTGGAAAAGATGCTCGACCTGGCGAAAGTCACGCCGCGCGATTTCGTCATGGACCTGGGCTCGGGCGATGGCCGCAACATCATCGCGGCGGCGAAACGCGGCGCCCGAGCGCTCGGCGTCGAGTACAACCCCGACATGGTGGAGGTTTCCAAACGCATCGCGGAAAAGGAGGGCGTGGCCGGCAAGGCGCTGTTCGTCCAAGGCGACATGTACGAGGCCGACATATCGCAAGCTTCCGTGCTCGCGCTGTTCCTGTTGCCCGAGAATCTGGATCGGCTGGTGCCAAAGTTCCTCGACTTGAAGCCCGGCAGCCGCATCGTGCTCAACACCTTCGGCATTCGCGGCTGGGACCCCGACCAGGTGGCACGGGCCGAAGATCCCTGCGGCGCGTGGTGCGATGCGCTGCTCTACATCGTGCCCGCCAAGGTCGCGGGGCGATGGCGATTGAACGACGGCGAAATCGCATTCGAGCAGACGTATCAGCTTCTGTCCGGATCGTACGTCTCCGCCGGGGCGAGCACCCCGATCGCGAATGCCTGGCTCAACGGCGAGCGCATCGGCTTCACCTTGGACGGGGTGGAGTACAGTGGCGTCGTGAATGGCGATACCATTCAGGGCAGCGTGGGCGGCACCGCGTCGTGGCAGGCGACGCGGATCGAAAAAGCGCAATAAGCTGGGCCAGGTCTCGTTTTCGGAGTAAGCGCGGACCGCGGTTCCGCGCGGAATCACCGGGCAGACCAAGGGACCACGTTTCAATCCGGCCGGGAACGTCGGGATGGCTTGGGGCGTGCCTTTGAGGATCGAGAGGATGTGTCCATGCAAGACCTAACCCCCCGCAGAACCCGCAGCCAGCGCATCGTCGCGGTCATCGTCGCCGGCATGCTGCCGGCATTGCTGGCATCCGCGTCCGCCCAAGCGGCGCAGGCAGCGGGCTATCCGGACAAGCCCGTCCGTCTCGTCATCGGCAGTGCGCCCGGCTCGGGTCCCGACATCATCTCGCGCGTCATGGCCGAGCGCCTGTACAAGGCATGGAACCAGCGCGTCGTCGTCGATGCGCGTCCGGGCGCTGCCGGGGTCATCAGTGCGGAGCTGGTGCTGCAAGCCGTGCCCGACGGCTATACCTGGATGATGCTGACCTCGCAGTTGCTGGTTGCCTCGCGCGTGATTCCGAACATCAAGTTCGACCTGGACAAGGACTTCGCCTCGATCAGCCTCATTGGCACGGTCCCGTTCGTGTTGATGGTGAATAACCAGCTACCCGCCAAGTCGCTGTCCGAGCTGATCGCCTTGGCTAAGAAATCGCCGGGCGCGCTGCGCTACGGCTCGGCGGGTACCGGCGCCTCGGAGCACTTGTGCGGGGTCATGCTGAACGCGTTGACCGGCACGCAGATGCTGCACGTGCCGTACAAGGGCGTGGCGCAAGCGATCGCCGACACCATCGCGAACGAAGTGCAGTTGACGTATTCCGTCGTGCCGGCGGCGCGGCCGAGCATTCAGGGTGGGCGTCTGCGCGCCCTCGGCGTCACCAGCCGAACGCGTGCGCCGCTGCTGCCCGATGTGCCCTCGATCGCCGAAACCGTGCCCGGCTACGAAATGCTCGGCTGGTACAGCATCGTGGCACCGACCGGCACGCCGGCCGATATCTTGGCCAAGGTAAGCGCCGAGGTGGTCAAGGCGGTGAAGGAGCCGGAATTCGCCGAGCAGTTGAAAGGGCTGGGCATCGACGTGGTAGGCAGCACGCGAGCCGAGCTCGACGCGTTCCGGCGCGAGCAGACCAAGCGCATCGCAGGCCTGGTCAAGGCCGCGGGCGTGGACAACAAGTAGGTTGCCATGAAGGCGGGCGCATCGCGATGTCCGTCCTCGCGGGCGTCTCGCCGCCACGCGAGCGCCGGTCCTACTGCGGCTTGAGGCCGATATCGCGGATCAGCTTCGACCACTGCGCCTGCTCGGCGCGCATCAGCGCATCGAGCTCCTTGGCCGAGCCCCCGACCGGCCGGATGCCGTCGGCGACCAGGCGCGCGCTCACGTCCTTGTCCTTGACCGCTGCCGTCGCCGCCGCCTCCAGGCGCGTGACGATATCGCCCGGCGTGCCTTTCGGCACCACCAGCCCCAGCCAGATGGCGGCGGCGAAGCCGGGATAACCCTGCTCGGCCAGCGTCGGAACTTCGGGCACTTGCAGCATGCGTTCGGCCGAGGACACGCCGAGCGCGCGCAGCCGTCCGGTCTTCATGTGCGGGATCGACGTCACGTAGGAATCGAGCTTGGCCGAGATGAAACCCGCCAACACGTCGGTCAGAGCCGGCACCGCGCCCTTGTACGGCACGTGCGTCACCTTGATGCCGGCGCGATTGAAAAGCAGCTCGGGGGCGAGATGGACGAAGCTGCCGACGCCCGCGCTCGAATACGTCAGCTCGCCGGGCCGTGCTTTCGCGAGCTTGACGAACTCGCCGAAGCTGCGCGCCGGCACCGAGGGATGGACCACGAGCAATGCAGCCCAATCGGCGATGAAGCTCACCGGGACGAAATCGGCGGCGGCATCGTAGGGCAGCTTCTTGTACAGCGCCGGATTCGCGGCGAGCGGGGTGGTGGCGAGCAGCAAGGTGTAGCCGTCCGCACGCGCCTTGGCGACGAATTCGTGCGCGATCACCCCGCCTGCACCGCTGCGGTTGTCGACGATGAACTGCTGGCCGAAGCGCTCGGTCAGCTTGCCCGCGATGCGGCGCGCGATCACGTCGACGGCGCCGCCGGCGGGGAATTCGACCACGAAGCGCACGGGCCGCTCGGGATAGTCGGCGGCTGCAAGATAGGGCGCAAGCCCGCACAGGGCGACGAGCAGGATCGAACAAGCACGCATGGTTTTCCCTTCAACCGTTGCCTCGCGCAGGGTATGACGCGCCGATTCCGGCGTCAACGCGCGCTTGGCGCGGCATCGCCGGGTGCGGCGTATGCCATACTCGCCGCTGGCGAAAGATCGCACGACAACGCGGGAGGCGCACTCATGGGGGACTGCGGCTTTCGTTTGGATCTCACCGGCAGGAAGAGGACAGCATGAGTCACGAGTTTCCGCTCGAGGGCATCCGCGTGGTGGATGCGAGTCAAGGCATCGCCGGACCGAGCGCCGGCATGCTGCTCGCTCAGTACGGCGCCGACGTGATCAAGGTGGAGCCGCGCGAAGGCGACTGGTCGAGGAGCCTCACCGCGGGTGCCTCTGCGATGACCTCGATGGCCATCGCGAACAATCTCGGCAAGCGCAGTATTGCGTTCGACCTGAAGCACCCGCAGGGCGCGCAGTTGCTGCGGCAATTGGCAAGCCGCGCGGATGTCTTCATCGAGAACTTCCGTACCGGCGTGATGGAGCGCCTGGGTTTCGATTACGCCCGGATGTGCGCTTACAACCCGAACGTCGTCTATCTCTCGGTGACTGGTTTCGGCCAGCGCGGTCCGATGCGGCAGCAACCGGCGACTGATGCCATCCTGCAAGCCTTCTCCGGCATGATGGGCGTGAACAAAGGGCGCGAGGACGGCTTGCCGCACCGGCTCGAGTGCTGGCCAGTGGACATCGCGAGCGGGGTGTACGCCTTTCAGGCGGTGGCGATGGCGCTATACGCGCGTCGCGATAGTGGCCGCGGCCGTTATATCGATGCGAGCTTGCTGCAAGGGTCGATCGGCTTGCAGACCGTGCGCGTGGTCGATCACGTGCTCGCGGGCGGCGCGAGCGCCGGTGGTGGCGCGTTTCCGGTCGGCACGTTCCGCACCGCCGACGGTTGGGTCAACTTGAGCGTGTTGAAAGACGCCCTGTGGCCGCCTTTCTGCCGCATGATCGGCCGCCCCGACATGGCCGACGATCCGTCGCTCGCCACGCTCGCCGGCCGGCGCGCGCGTGCCGCCGAAGTCATGCAGATCGCCAACGAGGTGTTTTGCCGGCGCCCCACCGAGCACTGGTGCGCCGAGATGCGCGCGGCCGGCATCTTGAACGAACGCGTCAATACCTACGACGACATGCTCGCGCATCCGCAGACCGAGGCGGTCGGACTGTTCACCTGGTCCGAGCAAGCCGCGGTCGGGCGCGTACCGCATCCCAACTTGCCGGGCGTGCAGCCCCTGGAACCCGACACGCCGCGCGCGCGTGCGCCTCGGATCGGCGAGCATACCCGCGTCATCCTGGCGGAGCTGGGTTACGACGAGGCTGCTGTGCGGCGCTTGCTCGATCAAGCGGTGGTGTTCGAGCCGGCGCAAGCGCCTGCCGGCTGAAGCGCAAGATCAGCGCGCCTCCTCGCGCGCATCCAGCAGCCGGTAATACGCGGTGTAGAGCCGGATGCCGAGCGGGTGGAGGGAATGCAGCGGAATCGGGCGGAAGGGCTTGCGCGTGAGCGGACCGGCATCGACCGCATCGCCGCGCAGCATCGCGGCCAGCACCTTGCCCGCCATGTGCGTGAGCACGACGCCGCGGCCGCTGTAGCCGATGCCGTAATAGAGGCCGGGCTCGGCCTGGCCGAAGTGCGGAAAGAAATCGAGCGAGAAGCCGACCTTGCCGTTCCAGCGATAGTCGATCCGGCTCTCGCGCAGCGCCGGGAAGACCCGGTGCATGGCGGCTTCGATGCCTTCGAACGCCCAGGGCTCGTTGCTGCCGGACAAGTGACCGCGCGAGCCGAACACCATGCGCCGATCCGGGCTCATGCGGAAATAGAGGTTGACCCGCCGCGAGTCGGTGACGACATGACCTGCGGCCAGCAGCGATTGCGCGACCGAGCTGGACAGCGGCTCGGTGGCGATGAGGTTACTCGGAACCGGCACGATGCGCCGCGCGAGATCGTTCGGCAGCGGGAATAGGCCCGTGTAAGCGTTGGTGGCAACGACGATGCGCTTGGCACGGACGCGCCCGGACGGGGTGTCGAGCACGAAGCCCGGCGCCTCGCGGCGATAGCCGGTCACCGGGGTGGAGACGAAGACGCGCGTGTTCGCCGCGACGCCGGCGGCAAGCCCGCGCGCGTAATTGAGCGGATGGATTCCGCCCGAGCGCCGCTCCAGGTAGGCGCCCACGTATTCGTCCGTGCCGATCGCTCGGCGCGTCGCGTCGCCCGAGAGCACGCTCGCCCCCTCGTAGCCCATCTCGCGTTCCAGCCAGCGCACGTCGGCCGCGAGCGCAGCCAGCGGTTTCGGACCGTGCGCGGCGGTCAGGTGGCCGCAACGACTGAAGCCGCAGTCGATGCCGTAATGCGCGATCGTGCTCTCGAGGGAATCGATCGCGTCGTGCAGGACGCGAAACATGTGCTGGGCCGTGTCGAGCCCGAGCTGATCGGCGAGGCTCGTCCAGCCGCTCTTGTAGCGCAGCACCGCCATGCCGCCGTTGCGCCCGCTCGCGCCCCAGCCGGCGTCGTTGGCCTCGAGCACGACGCACTCGATGCCGCTGCGTTGCAGGTAATGCGCCGTGGTAAGCCCGGTGAAGCCGCCGCCGACGATCGCAACGTCGGTATCGATATCGCCGCTCAAGGCGGGCAGGTCGGGATGTGGATTGGCCGTCGCCGCCCAGAACGAGGGAACGGCGGAATAACGCTCACTGGCTGACATGGGAATCCGATCGGCGGTGGAACGAGGCACGCGCGGCGCCGAAGATGCGCAGCGTCAGTGGATTATGCGGGGAAGCACGGCGGGACACCACTTCTTCGAACTGCCGTGCCGCCAAGACCTGGCGAATGCACCTACCCGGCCTTCGTACATGTGAAGGGCGTGCCGTCCTTCGTGATTCCTCTCGCCTCGTTTTTTTGTTCATTCAGGATTACTTTGTAGCTGCCACCGGCCGAATACTGTTGCAGTCGCACGTAGGCGTAATCGGACCCGCTGTAGCTCGAATCAGCCAAACCATTGGCGCTGCATTTCCAGGAACTGCTGGCTCCCGTTGTGGCACAGCTTGCAGCGACAAGCGCCAGTACCAGCGTGATTGCCAAGCTTCTCATGGTTTTCCCCGTGTCCTGATTGGCGGCAGTCAGCGTAGCCATCGATGCCCGACGTTGCGGCCGAAAGCGCAAGCGCAGCGCACGGGATGCGGTGGCTGCAGCAGTATATTCGGCCCTGGACATTGCTTCATCCGTGCACGCCCACCGACTGCGCCAGCCAGACAGTGCGCCCCCCGCACCGAGGGTCTTCCACCGCGCGCGCTACCAGCCTGAAACCGTTCGAGACCAACAGCTCTCGATATTCCAGGGGAGATAAGCTCGCGTGGTATAGCGGCTCGCCCTGATATGACCCCATCGTTTCGCCATGTCCGGGACCGGTAGTGAATAGGAGCGGGGCGCCGCGAGCCGCGTGCTTGTTGAAGGTCGGAAACATTGCTCGTTGGTGCTCGTGGGACAAGTGGAAGAAGCTGTCCCAGGCAATGCAGCCGTAGAACCTGCGGTCCATCGACAGCATACGCATATCGGCAACCAACCATTCCTGGCCGGGGAAACGCATGCGGCATTTCAGGATGAGCGTCGGCGACGAGTCGACGCCGACAACGTCGAATCCGTGCTCGATGAGGTACCGCGCGATCGGTTGGCCCGAGCCACATCCGAGATCGAGGATCGAGCTGCCCGCGGGAGCGAGCGCTATGAAGCGTCTGATCCATTCCCGCTCGATGATGAGATGACATCCACGATCGCTATCCCAAGCATGGGCGTGCCGCTCGTACAATCCCGCCACTTCATCAGGCCCGGCAGACAAGACATATCCCTACTGAAATACGCAGTTCGTGCGCCTCGCGCGAAGGCCGCATTCAGGTGCCCAGCATTCGCTCTGAGCCGCCGTCGAGGCGCGAAGCGCCGAGGGTATTGCAGGCGGTACGCTTGCAGTGGTCGACTCGATCGCGCGGTTGGACGTCACCTTGCTCGAGCCCACGATGCCGTAAGCGAGGCTGGGTCTATGGCGTGGCTCCCATCACGCAAGGAATTGGGAATGGCCTGCTTCGAGACGTCGTGGTCTTCAATCACCCACACGCACCATGCTTGCTTGGACAGCATATGTCAGCCTCGATCTGGCGTCTACGGGCGCTTGCGGTTTCAGCCGAGGGTGCGAGAACGCCTCGCGAACGCGCGGGCATATAATCGGCGCGTTCATGTTTCGCCGGGACCGCTACTCGATGTTTCGTCTCCTGTGTGCCTGCTTCACCGCGCCGCTTCTGGCTGCGCCCGGCGTACTCGCGCAGGCCTATCCCACCAAGCCGATCCGCCTGCTGGTCGGATTCGCGCCCGGCGGCGCGGCGGACATCCTCGGGCGATTGAGCGCGCAGGCATTGAGCGACGGTATCGGCGAACAAGTCGTCGTCGACAATCGGCCGGGCGCCGGCAGCCTGATCGCGACCGAGATCGCCGCGCGCGCCAATGCCGACGGCTACACCTTGCTCTTCACCTCGCCGCCGCACGCGATCAATCGGGCGCTGTACCGCAAGGCCAAGTACGATCCGGTGGCGGATTTCGACCCCGTGGTCCAAGCCGTCGCGACGGCACTCGTCTTGACCGTCAATCCGGCGTCACCGTTCAAGTCGGTGCGCGAGCTGGTGAGCTATGCCAAGTCGAATCCCGGCAAGCTGAGCTACGGCTCGGGCGGCAGCGGCGCGAGCGGCCATCTGGCGATGGAGCTGTTCAAGTCGGTGACCGCTACCGACATCGTGCACATCCCGTACAAGGGGACCGGGCCGGTGATCACGGATCTCATCGGCGGACAGATCCACATGACCATCGGCAGTGCCGCGCCCACACTGCCGCAAGTCAAGGCGGGCAAGTTGCGCGCGCTCGCCGTGACCAGCAAGCATCGCTCGATCGTGCTGCCCGACGTGCCGACCGTGGCCGAGTCAGGCTTTCCCGCCTATGAAGTGACGCAGTGGTTCGGCATCCTCGCGCCGCGCGGCACGCCAGCCGCGGTGATCGACAAGGTCAATGCGGCCATGCAACTCGCGTTGCAGCGCAAAGAGGTGCGTGAGCGCTTTCTCGCTTCCAGCGCCGAGCCCGTAGGCGGTACGCCGCAAGCCTTCCGTGCCCTGATCGTGGAAGAGGTCGCGAAGTGGGGAAAGCTTGTGCGCACGCTCGATCTCAAGGCGGACTGATCGAGGGCGCGGCGGCCATGGCGCTTCTGCCCGAGCCGCGACGCTTCGGCGCTCGCACCATAAGCGATGACTTGCTCGATCTGGTGGACCGGGCGAACGCGGCCGATGCGCTCGCGCGACCCACGGTCCTGCTCGATTTGCGGCGCGCGCTGGAGCGCTGCCTCGCCGCGGGCGACGAAGCGCGCCTGCGCCGTGTGTTCGCGCATGCGGGCGATGCGCTATGTTATCGACTGCTGAGCGAGGCGCTTGCCCGCAGCATCGATGCGCCGCTCGCGGCCCCCGGTACCCTGATCGCGCGCGCCTTCGCTGTGCCGGTAGTGTTCGTGACAGCGGCGAGCGCGGCGGCTCGCATTGCCGGTCGGCTCGCCGATATCGGCGCCATTCAAGCCGTGTTCGAGCGCCATGGCGTGCTCGGCGCCGCGCGCAATTTCGGTTTGTCCAACGCGCTGTGCACCGTTGACGCGCTGGAAGCCTTGCCGGCGGTGGAATTATTTCGTGGCACGCGCACTTTGGACCCGCACTCACTCGGCGCGGCGCTGCCGCCCGCCGACATCGTGCTGCGCGCCGGCCAGGAGCACACCAACTTGCGGTTCATAGCCGGCGCCGCGCTGAGCCCGGTCGAGGCACCGGAATTCACCACGACCGCGGCCAACATCGGCACCTGGGGGCGCGATTGCGCCCAGGCGCTCGCCGCCCAGCTCGCGTTGCCGGGGGTGACCCTGCTGGTGCTGCCGCGGCCACCGCGGGACATCGTCAGCGCAGCGCACGCGGGGCGTGGTGCTCAGCTCGAGACGGCGATGAATCTGTTCGCGAGCAACGCCGTACGGCGCTTGCGCGCGGCCGTGGGCGAGCCGATTGTCATCCTATCGGCACACGAAGGTGCCGAGGTTCGCGTTACCGTGAGCTCGCCCTTCGCGCTCGATCTGACGGCAGGATCGAGCTGGCCGCTGCACCCGCTCGATGATGTCGCGGCGATCGAGCACCTGTTGGTATCGCTGTTTTCGGACATGCGCGTAGCCGACGTGCGGGTGCTGCCACGACTGTTGCCTGCCGAACGCGCGCCAGGTATCGCCTTGTATCCGCGCTGCGACGAATGGGATGCCTTGATGGCCGCGGCCGTGGGGCATTGAGAGCGGCGCCGGCCAGCCTACAGCCACTTCTTGTGCCGCAGGTAGACGATCGGCCCGACCGCGACGGCGAGCATCAACGCGAGCGCCATCGGATAGCCCAGCAGCCAGTCGAGCTCCGGCATGTGCCTGAAGTTCATGCCGTAGATGCTCGCGATCAGCGTGGGCGGCATGAGCACGACCGACAGCACGGTGAATATGCTCAAGCGCCGGGAGTGCTGGATGTCGATCATGCCCAGCGCGGAGTCCATGAGGAAGTCGACCTTCTCGAACAGGTACTGCGAATGGGACATCAACGAATCGACGTCGCGCAGGTGCTCGCTCAGCATGTCGGCCTCGAGGTGATGTTTGCCGTTGGCACCGAACGCGCTCAGTGCGCGTCGATTCTCGATCATCCCCAGCCGGGCCTTGCCGTTGGCGTCCTCGATGCGGCCGAGGCGCTGCAACAGCGCTTCCATGACGCGCTCGCCGCCGGAGAATATGGCGCCGGAAAGCGATTCGAGCTCGCCGTGCATACGCTCGAACGTATCAGCGAGCACGGCCACCCGCAGCGCATCGATGCCGAGCAGAATCGAGATCGGGTCCGTCGGCGGCCGGGACAGTCCCTCCGTCTGCGTATGAAATGTCTTGAGCGCGCTGACATCAGCCGCGTGTAGCGAGTACAGCCGCTTGCCGTCGAGAGTGAAGCCGACGTCGATGTTGCGTGCCGAGCGCTCGTCGGCTTGCAGGAAGTAAAGCCGCAGATGATCGCCGCCGGCGTCGTGGAAATAGCGCGCGCTCGCCTCGATCTCGATCAGCTCGTCGACGAAATTCGCCCGATGACCGTAAGCGTCCAGGACCCATTGCCGCTCGAGCTCGCTCGGATTGAGCATATCGAGCCATAGCACGTCTTCGGTCAAATCTTCCCGGTCGCGGACGGCACGCCGGTCGGGTCCGCGCGCACTTACAGTGAAGGCGGTCAGCATCGTGTTAGTCTTGATCCTCTTTGCCGGGCAGGGCGCAGCCTATGGCGTTCGCGCGCCTGCAGGCCATGAGCGGTGTAAGCGGCAATGACGGATGATACACGCGAGCAACCACCGATCGACATGGCGCCCGCAGCCCGATTGCCGTTTCAGAACCTGACGCCCGATCGCATCCTGGCCGCGGTCGAAGGCGCCGGCTGGCGCTGCGACGGGCGGCTGCTTGCGCTTAACAGTTTCGAGAATCGCGTCTACCAGCTCGGCATCGATGACGGCCCGCCGATCGTGGTGAAGTTCTATCGTCCGCGCCGCTGGAGTGATGCGGCGATCGGCGAGGAGCATGGGTTCTGCGCCGAGCTGGCCGCGGCGGAGATCCCGGTCGTCGCGCCGTGCGCGACGGCGCAGGGCGCCACGCTGATTCACGCGGGCGAGTATCGTCTTGCCGTCTATCCCAAGCGGCCCGGCCGCGCGCCCGAGCTCGACGACGAATCGACGCTCGAATGGCTGGGACGGTTCATCGCGCGCATCCATGCCGTCGGCGAACGCCGCGCGTTCGTCTTCCGGCCAAGCGTCGATATCGCAGCGTATGGCGAGCGCCCGCTGGCAGCTTTGTTGCGCGCGCAGTGGATTCCGCGCGATCTGCACCCGGCCTTCGCGGCGGGCGCACGCCATGCGCTGGACCGGGCCCGCCGCCGCTTCGCGGATGCCGGTGCGGTGCGCTCGCTACGGCTGCACGCCGATTGCCACGCGGGCAACGTGCTCTGGACGGACGAGGGCCCGCATTTCGTCGATTTCGACGATTGCCGCACGGGTCCCGCGATCCAGGACTTGTGGATGCTGCTCTCCGGTGATCGCGCTGCCATGACGCGCCAGCTCGGCGCCGTCCTCGCGGGCTATGAAGTATTCCGCCAACTCGATCGCGCCGAGCTCGCGCTCATCGAGCCCTTGCGGACGCTGCGCATGCTTCACTACGCCGCGTGGCTCGGCGAGCGCTGGCACGATCCGGCTTTCCCGGCGGCCTTTCCGTGGTTCGGCACAGAGCGCTACTGGCAGGACCAGATCCTGGCGCTGCAAGAGCAGATCGCCGCCATGGACGAGCCGCCGCTCGATCCCGGCTGATGGCTCGGCAACCGCCGCGCCGGCCGCAAGGCGCTGCCCGCATGCTGCTCAACGCCGTCGCGCTGCTCGCTATCGGTTACGCGCTCATCGTGGTGCTGGTCGTCGTGTTCCAAGCTCGCCTGGTGTACTTCCCCGAGATCGGCCGTGATGTGGCAACGACGCCGCGCCTTGTCGGCCTGGACTACGAGGGTGTGTGGCTCGATGCCGGCGGCGATGTGCGCTTGCACGGTTGGTACGTGGCGCATCGAGCGCCCAAGGGCGTGATGCTGCTCTTCCACGGCAATGCCGGCAGCATCGCATTGCGCCTGGACTGGCTGCGCATGTTCCACGACTTGGGCTATGCCAGCTTCATCGTCGACTATCGCGGCTACGGCCGCAGCACCGGCTCACCCACCGAGGCGGGAACCTACGAGGATGCGAAAGCGGCATGGGATCACCTCGTCGCGGCGCGCGGCTGGGCGCCTGGAGACATCGTCCTCGTGGGCGAATCCCTCGGCGGCGCCATCGCCGCCCAGCTCGCATCTCGAGTCTCGCCGCGCGCGCTGGTAGTGCAGTCGACCTTCACCTCGGTGCCGGATCTGGCGGCTCAGCTCTACGCCTTCCTCCCCGTACGCTGGATCAGCCGATTCAGCTACGACACCGCAGCCTATCTGCGCGCGGTGAAGGCGCCGGTGCTGATCGCGCATAGTCCGCACGACGAGATCGTCCCCTTCAGCCACGCCCGGCGTCTATTCGAGCATGCGCATGCGCCCAAGACCTTCGTTCAGCTCGCGGGTGGGCACAACGAAGGCTTCCTGTTCGGCCGCCGCGAATGGGTTGAAGCGCTGGGGCGCTTTCTCGACAGCGCGGCGAATTCCGCGGCTACGCCAGGCCCAGCAGGCGCGCGACGTGATCGGCAATCGCCAGCGACGAAGTGAGCCCTGGCGATTCGATGCCGTACAAGTTGACCATGCCGGCGACGCCGTGCTCGCTCGGGCCGTGGATCAGGAAATCGGCCGCCGGCTCACCCTTGGACGTGATCTTCGGCCGAATGCCGGTATAGCCAGGCTGCAGCGCGCCATCGCGCAAGCCAGGATAGTAGTGGCGGATGGCGGCATAGAACGACGCGGCGCGGGTCTCATCGAAACTGTAGTCGAGGTCGTCTTGCCAGTGCAGGTCCGGGCCGAACTTCACCTGTCCGGCGAGATCGAGGGTCACGTGAACGCCATGCCAAAGCCCGCTGCCGACCGGATAGATCAGGCGCCCGAAGGGCGACTTGCCCGTGAGGGCGTAGTAGTGGCCCTTGCAGTAGTGTTGCGGCGGTATCGAGCCCGCCGCCACGCCTGCGATCGAACGCGCGACCGATGGCGCCTTAAGGCCCGCAGCATTGACCACCACGCGGGCGCGCAATTGCATCGGTTCGACTCCGCCCACATCGAGCACGACGCCATCGCCGGTCACGGCTCCGCCGAGCACCGGGCTGTGGAAGGCGATCACCGCGCCGTGATCCTCGGCCTCGCCCTGGTACGCGAGCATGAGCCCATGGCTGTCGATGATGCCGGTCGAAGGCGAGAGCACGCCGGCGACGGCGACGACGTTGGGCTCGAGGGCAGCGACGCGATCGCGTTCGAGCCACACCAGGTCGCCGACCCCGTTGCGCTCGCCCTGTTGCTGGTACTTGCGCAAGGTCGGGATCTCGTTCTCGGCGGTAGCCACGATGAGCTTGCCGATGCGCCGGTGCGCGATGCCGCGCTCGGAACAGTAACGATAGAGTGCGTGCTTGCCTGCGAGGCACAGGCGCGCGCGCAGACTCCCGGTCGGATAGTAGATGCCAGCGTGTATGACTTCGGAATTGCGCGAGCTGGTGTGATTGCCGATCGAGCCCTCGGCCTCGAGCACGACCACGTCGCGGCCTGCCATCGCCAGGCGGCGCGCTACGGCCAGCCCGACGACGCCCGCACCGATCACGGCACAGTCGATGGTTTCCATGCCCTGCATGTATCCTTGCGTGAGCTCGGTCAGGGCGTCGCCGCAATTGCGGCGGCCTGCACCGATGGCGCAGCCGAACGCCGCGCGGTCGCGACGATTCTACCGTAGCGACGCGGCGAGCCTTCGAGTCCGGATATCCCCACGTGCGCCTACAGTGATCGTCACCGATCGGGACACCACGCTCACGTTCGTGCCGGGCGGAAGCACGGCCGCCGAGCGGGAACTTCGGCCTAACCCGGATCGAACAGCGTCACCCGGTTGCGGCCGGTCTTCTTCGACAGGTACATCGCCTGATCGGCCTTGTTGAGAATGCTGCGCAGCGCACTGCCGTGGTCCGGATGGGCCGCGATCCCGACGCTCACCGAGGTAGCGACCCGCATGCCCTTGACGTCGAGATGCTTGCCGGCGACGGCGCGCCTGATGCGCTCCGCCAGCTCGCGCGCCCCGGCTGCGCCGGTTTCAGGCAGCAGCAAGACGAACTCGTCGCCGCCATAGCGGGCGGCCACGTCCGTTTCGCGCAGCTCCCGGCGGATTGCGAGCGTCGTGAGCTTCAGCAACTCGTTGCCGCATTCGTGGCCGTGGCTGTCGTTGACGGACTTGAGGTTGTCGGAATCGATCATGACGAGCGCGTAGGGGCGAGTGTAGCGCCTCGCCTGGCGGTGCAGCCGTTCCGCGATCTGCATGAAAGCGCGCAGATTGTAGAGGCCCGTGAGCTGGTCGGTCTCGGAGATGAAGCGAACGCGCTCGAGCGCCTGGCGGATCTCGCCCGCCACCCGCGTCGTGATGTAGGCGACGAGCGCCATCGGTCCGAGCTGGGCGAACAAGAGCAGTCCCGGCAGCAGCTGCGCCGGATCGCCCGCGCGCGCAAGCGCGATCAGGCAGGCTGCGATCAGCACGACATTGAGCAGAGTCCAGCGTCCAGGCAGCGCCACCGCGCTCGCCACGACCACGACGTAGTACAAGGTCGCGAGCGCCGCACCGTGCGCGTCACCGAGCCGCCATAGCAGCCATGAGACCAAAGCGATCATCACCCAACAGCGCGCCAGCACCGGCCACGCGCCGCGGACAGCGAGCGGTAAGAGCGTCCGCAGCATGAGCAGTGCGCCTGCATAAACGAGCGCCGCAGCAAGCACCGCGGTGATCGCATCGTCGCCGAGCGCGCGCTGCGCCAGGGCGACGTAGCCAAGCGCCAGCACCAGCAGCAGCCATCCCAGCTCGGCTGTCGTCTGCGAGATCGCGCCCAGCTCATCCGGCGAGGCGTGGGCCATGCGTGCGGCCGGCAAGGACCACAAACGCCGCGGCGTCCTGCGGCTCGCGGCCTGGTCGAGGCGCGCGGGCCGCCTAGCCACCGCGAGACTCCGCGTCCCGACGTGGGGATCGTTCGCTAGCGCGCGGCCGTTGCCTGATTCGCGGACATGAAGAAATCCCGCGTATGAAATACCGTGGGCGCAAACCCACTGCCTCCCGATCGTAATTCACGTTTCAAGACGAAATCGAACAACAGTGGATTATGCGCCCTGATCGACGTGAGCAGCGGGCCTGTGTGCGCAGCCAGAACGCCCTGTTCGATCAGACCGGGTACCGAGTACAACGGCAGGATGCCGGGCAAAGGATAGTCCGAGCCGTTCAGCAGGCGCGAATGCCAGTCGCGCCGCTCGAGGATGCGCTTGAGCGGCGCTCCGGCGCGGTTGACCTGGGCGAGCGCCGAAACGTCGCCGAACAGCCGGCCCTGGTACCTGGGCTCGTCCATCAGGCGCGTGAAAAGCTCGAAGCTCGGCAGCATCGGTCCGTTCGGACCCTGGTCGAGATCCCGATCCGTGCCGATGGAAGCACAGTGGGCAACCACCACCTGCACGCCGTGATCGAGCGCGCGCCGCAGGCGCAACGGATTGCCCAGCGAGGGAGCCGCGGTCCCGCGCACGGCGCGCTCTTCGCCCGCATGGGTCAGCAGCGGTATGCGCAATCGTGCCGCGGCGGCATAGAACCGGTCGCAGCGCGCCGAGGCGGGATCGATTCCCATCGCCGGGGGCAGCCATTTCACGGCGCGCGCGCTGCGGCGTACCGCCCGTTCCAGGGCTTCGACGCAGTCCGCGCGATAGGGATGGATCGAGGCGGCCCACTCGAAGTAGCGTGGGTGGCGCTCGGCGAGGTCGGCGGCATAGTCGTTGGGGGTATGGAAGGCGCTGCGGTCGAGATCGCGCTCGCCGTGCTCGTCGTAGGCGTGGTCGAAGGCGAGCAGGATCAGCTTCGTGCCCGGCGCGAGAGCGTCCACGAGGTTGTGCATGCGCTCCATGTAGCTTGCATCCACCTGTCCCGGTGCCTGGTGCGCGCAGCCGGCATTGAGGAAGAACAGGCGCTGCGCATACTGCATCGGATGCAGCCAGCTTTGCATGCGCGGATTGATCCAGGTCCCGCCGCCCGAGTCGCCGACGCCGACCAGGTGCACGTGGCAGTCCCAGACGCGGCCGGGCTCGATCCCGGCCCAGGCCGCCGCCACGATGGGATCCTCGGCCAGGTGCCGCGGCAAATGCGCGCGACACGGATTGAGCAGCCCCTGCTCGGGCCAGAAATGCCGGCCGGCGGCGAGCATCGCGGCGCCCGCGCCGGCGGCGATGAGGAGGTTGCGTCGAGTCGGGGTCATGATGTTCGGCGCGGCTGCCGGCAGCGATCGGCCGAATGATACTTTGATACTTGGGGCGCGCCCGAGGGCTACGGATCGCGCACGCCCATCTTCCGCACGCCCATTGTCCGCCCGGCGACGCGCCCGTATACTGCGCCCGCAAGTCGACGGGTAGCCGCGCGCGCGGCCGGTCGATTGCTCCTTGAAGCCGGCGCGCACCGCCCCCATTTCCACAACGCTATGGTGATGCGGGCTGAACCCGAGCGGCCACGCAAGCTCTAAGCGAAGTCGACAAGTCCACGGAGTCGTGTGCATGAAACGAATCTTCCTGTTCGTCCTGACCAACCTGGCGATCATGGTGGTCCTGAGCATTTCCATGAAGGTGCTCGGTCTCGATCGGGCCTTGGCAGGGACAGGGTTCAACACCACCGCGGTGTTGATCATGTCGGGCATCATGGGTTTCGGCGGTGCCTTCATCTCGCTCGCCATCTCCAAGTGGTCGGCCAAGATGATGACCGGGGCGCGGGTGATCGAGACACCGGCCAACATGACCGAGCGCTGGCTGGTGGAAACGGTACACCGGCAGGCGCGCGCCGCGGGCATCGGACTGCCCGAGGTCGCCGTGTACGACGCTCCCGACGTCAATGCTTTCGCCACCGGCATGAATCGCAACAACGCGCTGGTCGCCGTCAGCACGGGCCTGTTGAATCACATGTCGCGCGAGGAAGCCGAGGCGGTGCTCGGACACGAAGTAAGCCACGTCGCCAATGGCGACATGGTGACGCTTGCGCTCATACAAGGCGTCGTCAACACCTTCGTCTTCTTCCTGTCGCGGCTGGTGGGCTACGTCGTCGACCGGATGATCCTCAAGAACGAACGCGGTTATGGCATCGGCTACTATGTCACCACGATCGCCGCCGAGCTGGTGCTCGGTATTCTGGCGAGCATCGTCGTGATGTGGTTCAGCCGCCAGCGCGAGTTCCGCGCGGACGCCGGCGGTGCGAAGCTCGCCGGGCGCGAGAAAATGATTGCCGCGCTACGTCGCTTGCAGGCGGTGCACGACGAGAGCACCTTGCCCTCGCAGATGAAGGCGTTCGGTGTGCGTGGCGGTGGCGGGGGGCTTTCGCGGCTGTTCCTCACCCATCCCCCGCTCGAGGAGCGGATCGACGCGTTGCGCGCCGGTGCGCCGCAGATCGCGAACGAGTGGGGCCGCTAAGCAACGCTCGGTCTGCTGCAGCGATGCGGCTTGGCGCGAACGATCAGCGCAGCACCGGATTGCGCACGTCGCCCGTCACCGCTACGCTGCTTTGAGCCACCACGTTTCCTTGCCGGCTGCTCACCTGGATGCTCATGCGTCCATTGAGCTCGCCCTTGGGCAAGACGTCGAAGGCGCCGGCGGCGTTGATCGAATCGGAGCCGATGCGCACTTGCTGAAACGAGGCGCGGTCTCCATTCACGACCATGGTGCCGCTCAAGCTGTTATAGCGCGTTCGGCCCCCGCGCACGCCCTCGCGCGTCGGCCCCTGCGCGGCGCGCACGAAGTCGACGTTGTTGATCGTGCCGCGCGTGCCGCTGAAGCTAAGCTCGACGCGTTCTTGCTGGAAGAGATTCTGCAGCCGGTCTGCCCGCAGGCTGAACACGCCCTTGAGATCCCCTGAGCCGCTGATCGAAACGCCCTTCGCGAACAAGGCGACCAGGGGCTCCAGGTTGAGGCTGTCGACGTGGAAGCGGCCATCGACCAGGAGCTTGTCGGCAAAGCGCGCCTGGCCGTTCGCCTTGAACTTGCCCCCGAAAACCGTGCCTTCGGCCTGAATGTCCCTCAGCTCGGTGCGCGTGACCGTCGCCGACAGCTCGATATTGTCGAAGACGTAAGCCGGGCCGAGAGGCGGGGAGAAGCGGCTGCCGCGCACGTTCAAGCTGGCGCCGGCTTCCTTGGGGACCACGTCGGCGCTCAGCGTGCCGTCGCTCAAACGCACGCTTGCCTTGGCTACGGCGCCGTCCTTGCCGAACTGAGCATCGACGTTGAGCGTGATCGGCTCCATTCCCGCCAGCGCGACGCGAGCACCTCGCACCGACAAGCGCTCCATGCTTGCGTGCTGCGCGCCCGCGGGGGCGCTCGCCCAGGCGAGCACGCGCCCGAGCGCATCCTGGTCGAGCGTTACCCCTTGCAGCTCGACCTGGCCGACGGCCTTGTGCTCGGAGATCAGATCGCCGATGCCCATGCCGACGAGGGCCTGCGGCACCTTCACGTCCTGCTGCCTGCCGATGACCACGTTCTCCAGGGTGAGGGCCGGTTTCGGGAACAGGGAATAGCGCATCGTGCCGATGGTGACCGGCTCGCCCAGGCGCTCGGCGGCGATCCTCTCGGCGCTGGCCACCCACGGTGTGAGCGGCATGACTTGCAGCAGCGCGAGTGCCGCCACGATCAGGACGACCGCCGCCACCGCGACGGGCACCCAGACCTTGCGCGGCTGCTTCGGCGCCATGGCCGCGCGCGCCGCCTCCTCCTGGGCCAGCCGCGCGCGCAGCTCGGCGGCCACCTTGGCGCGCTCCTCGGCTTCCTTGCGTGCCTTGATGTCGGCATCGAGCTCGGCTTGCTGGCGTGCTTTGAGCTCGCCTTCGACGCGTTGCTTGATTTCGGTAGCCGATTTTTCCTCGAACTCTCGCTGCTGCATGACGCGCGCGACCGCTTCCATCTTGGCGCGGTCTTCCGCGGCGGCACGAGCGCGGCGCTCATCTTCCATGCGCGCGATCAGCTTGGCGCGTACGGTGGCTTCGCGCGCCATGCGCGCTTCCATTTGCTCGCGCGCGCGCTTCTCGTCATCGAGACGCGCTTCGGCTTCCTCGCGCACCTTGCGCGCCTGCTCGACTTTCTGCTCGGCAACTTCGAGCGCCTTGCGCGCCGCATCCGTGTGGTCGGACGCGAACTCGCGTGAGCGCCGCTCGGCCTCTTCGCGCGCGCTGCGCTCCGCTTCGATCTGCGCTTCCATGTCGGCCCGCGCCCGCGCTTCGGCCTGCTCCCGCGCCTCGCGTTCCGCGGCAGCCTTCGCCTCGGCTTCCGCGCGCGCTTTGCGCTCGGTTTCGATGCGCGCCTCGATCTCGCGCCGCTCCTCGTCCAGGCGCTCCTGCATCGCCTTGCGCTCGGCTTCGTCGCGTGCCTTGCGCTGCGCCTCCTCGCGGCTCAGACGCTCGACTTCTTCCTTCGCCCGCTGCTCGGTTTGTTCGCGTGCCAAGCGCTCGGTCTCGATCCGCGCTTCGGCTTCGGTGCGAGCGCGGCGCTCGGCGTCGGCGCGCGCCTCGGCTTCCTCGCGCGCCAGGCGTGCGGCTTCGAACTTGGCCTCGGCTTCCTCGCGCGCCTGACGTGCCGCCTGCGTCTGCGTCTTCGCTTCCTCGGCCGCGAGACGCTCGGCTTCCTCGCGCGCATGTCGTTCGGACTCTGCCTTGGCCTCGGCTTCCGCGCGTGCCGCACGCTCGGCTTGCACGCGCAGCTCGGCCTCCTCGCGCGCACGACGCTCGGCCTCGTCGCGCGTGCGCCGCTCGGCGGCGATCTTGGCCTCGGCCTCCTCGCGCACCTTCAATGTCGCGGCGGCGTGCGCCTCGGCTTCGAGGCGCACGCGCTCCTCGGCTTGCTCGCGCGCCTGGATGGCGGCTTCCAACTGGGCCAGCGCCTCGGCAGAGCGTTCTTCGGCAGCACGCGCGCGTGCCTCGGCTTCGGCCTTGATTTGCTCTTCCACCTGCTCGCGTGCGCGGCTTTCCGCGGCGGCGCGAGCGTCGGCTTCGCGGCGGGCTTCGGCCTGGGCGGCCGTGCGCGCCTGGACCTCGGATTCGAGCTGGGCGAGCGCCTGCCGCGCTGCCTCCTCGGCCGCGCGCGCTTTCGCTTCGGCCTGTTCGCGCGCGAGCCGCAGAACTTCTTCCTTGGCCCTGGCTTCCTGCTCGATACGTGCGCGCGCCTCGGCTTCCTCGTGGGCGCGGCGTTCGGCGAGCTCGCGCGCTTTGGCTTCGGCTTCCTCGCGCGCGCGCGCCGCGGCGACTTCGCGCGCGCGCGCCTCGGCTTCGGCTTGGGCGCGCTGTTCGGCCTCTTCGCGTGCGCGGCGTTCGGCTTCCCCCCGTACCTTCGATTCGACTTCGATGCGCGCGCGGGCTTCGGCTTCTTCGCCGGCCCGCCGCTCCGCCTCTTCGCGGGCGCGGGCTTCGGCTTCTTCGCGCGCTCGGGCCGCTGCGACATCGCGCGCGCGCGCCTCGGCTTCGTCGCGCGCCTTGCGCTCGGCATCCTCCCGGGCGCGGCGCTCGTTGTCTTCGCGCGCCCTGGCTTCGACTTCGGCGCGTAGCCGCGCTTCTGTCTCCTGCTGAGCGCGGCGCTCGGCTTCTTCGCGTGCCTTGCGCTCGGCGTCTTCGCGCGCCTTGGCCTCGACCTCGGAACGGCGCCGTGCTTCGGCTTCTTCCTGCGCCCGGCGCTCGGCGTCCTCGCGCGCTTTGCGCTCGGCGTCTTCGCGGGCTTTCGCCTCCGTTTCCGCGCGCTGGCGGGCTGCTGTTTCTTCGCGGGCGCGGCGTTCGGCATCTTCACGGGCGTGGCGTTCGGCGTCCTCGCGTGCTTTCGCTTCGACTTCGGCCCGGCGCCGGGCTGCGGCTTCTTCTTCGGCCCGGCGCTCGGCGTCCTCGCGCGCCTTGCGCTCACTGTCTTCGCGTGCCTTCGCTTCCACCTCGGAGCGCAGCCGTGCCTCGGTTTCGTGCTCGGCCCGGCGCTCGGCTTCTTCCCGTGCCCGCCGTTCGGCATCTTCGCGTGCCCGCGATTGTGCTTCGGCCCGCTCGCGCGCTTCCATCTCGGCGCGCGCCTTGGCCTCGGCTTCCTCGCGGGCGCGGGAGGTTTCCTCCTCGCGCGCCTTCGCTTCCATCTCGATCCGTGCCCGCGCCTCGGCTTCGGACTTCGCTCGGGTCTGTGCTTCGGCCAGCATGCGAGCCATCGCTTGCAGCTTCGCCTCGAGCTCGGCTCGGGCTTTCGCTTCCGTTTCTGCGCGGGCGAGCGCCTCGGCTTCGGCTTGCGCGCTCGCGCGCGCGCGCTCCTGGGCTTCGGCCTCGGCCTTGGCGCGGCTTTCGGCTTCGGTGCGCGCGCGTGCTTCGGCTTCCGCCCGTGCCTTCGCCTCCGCCTCGTAGCGTTGCTTCATTTCCAGGGCAGCGCGCATGCGCGCTTCGGCTTCCGCCCGCGCCTTCGCCTCGGTTGCAACGCGAGCGTCCGCCTCCGCCTTTTCGCGCGCAATCGCCGCGGCGCGAACGTGTGCCTCGGCTTCTACCCGCGCACGGGCTTCGGCCTGCGCTTGCGCCTGCGCGACCAGCTTCGCCTTGGCCTCCATGGCCGCGCGCGCTTCCGATTCGTGCCGCACTCGCGATTGCGCCTCGGCGCGTGCCTTGGCTTCGGCTTCGGCTCGCGCGCGGGCTTCGGCGACCTGATTGAGCTTGTTGAGCGACTCCGGTGATGTGAAATCCAGATCCGCGAGATCGGAGCGCCTTTCCGTGCCCGCCGCGCCGGGCTCGTTCATGCGCACCGTGATCGGGCGCATCCGGATGGTCTCGTTGGGATTCAGCGACGGTACCGCGGCGAGCGGCGGGGCGCCGGTCGAGAAGACTTTGATGAAGCCTTCCGCGGTGAGCCTGTCGAGCGCCAGATCCATTTCCTCGGATCCGACCGCCGTGTTCTTTTGCAGCATTTCGGCCACGGTCGACTTGCCGTCCACCAAGGAGAAGACACGCTCGAGCTCGCGCGGCAGCTTGATGGTCCGGTTCTTGACCTCGAGCACCCCTTTGGCGGTCTTGGTGTAGATCGTTTGCTGGCTCATGCGTGCTCTGCCTTCGGCAGTTGAGTGGGGCCGGCGTGCGCTTTATATCGTTGTTGGACGTGGACTATTACTATTGTAAAGCCCGTATCCTTGTAGTGTAATCCGCGCGAATCTCACGAGCTGCGCTTCGCCCGCGCCGCCGGCACTATTTCGGATCATGGTTATTACGGCTTCGAGCCTTCGATCGTTAGCGTGAACAACGGGCCCGCAATGAGGAACGGGTAGGTGGCATGACCGGGCGGCGCAACGAGTACGATGTCACCAATCGGGTTCAGACCACCGACCCGTGTGACGTCAGAGCCGAAATCGGCAGGATCTTTCACGCGCTGTATCCTCGCCAGGCGGATACCACGATCGCCCGCGCCATCGACGATGCGGCCCGTCTGTATCGAGGCGAGTATCCGGGTTACGCCGCGTGCGATACCGCTTACCACGATCTGCAGCACACGCTCGACGTATCGCTCGCGATGGCGCGGATCATGGCCGGATATGTTCGCCACGGCCAAGGGGCGCTCATCGACGCGGACCTGTTCGCTTTCGGGGTCATGGCCGCGCTGTTCCACGATGCCGGCTACATCCGCCGCCTGAGCGATCATCGCCACGCCAACGGCGCGGAGTACACCAAGATCCACGTCTCGCGCGGCGGGCGTTTCCTGCGCGCCTATCTGCGCAAGATCGGAATGGACAAGTTTGCGCAGGCGGCCGCGCCGACGCTTCATTTCACCGGCTACGAGCATGCCGCCGAGCACATCCGCGTGCCTGATCCGATCTTCCGCTTGATCGGCAACATGCTCGGTTCGGCCGACATCATTGCCCAAATGTCCGACCGCTGCTACTTAGAGAAATGCTACGAGCGCTTGTATCCGGAGTTCGTGCTGGGCGGGATCGATCGCAAGACCGATGCCCACGGCGCCGATCGACTGGTGTTCGCCTCGGCGCGCGATCTGCTCTTCCATACGCCGCAGTTCTATCACACGGCGATGAAGCGGCTGCACCAACAGCTCGACGCCATGATGCGTTTCGCCGCGGAGCGCTCGCACAGTCGCAATCTGTACGTCGAGGAAGCGGAAAAGAACATTCAGCACGCGCGCAAGCTCGCCGCGAGCGGCGATATCAGCGCGTTGCGCCGCAAGCCGCCCTCGCTGCTAACGCCGAGCCCGGAGAAATCGGATAGCCGCTGATCGACGCGCTGCTGCGCCGGCCATCAGTGCAGATGCTTGTGGCGGCCGAGGGGCAGGTGCTCGGAGGGTTGCAGCTCGCCGAGCTGCTCGCGATCAGCCCAATCCTGATCGAACAACTCGTTCACGACCGAGGTCACGCGTTCGATCGCTTCTTTGCCGAAATGGCGGCCGAGCAAGTAGTGCACGTCCTCCACCATGCGTGCGCGCTGTGCTTCGTGGATCGCCTCCGGCGTCGGGCCGACGAAGATCAATTGCGACTCGTCCTGTCCGTCGTCGTGAAAATAGGTGAGCTCGATGACGGTCGTGCCGTCGGTGAGCGGTCCGAGGGACTGCATCGATTCCTCGACGCAGCGGTGGAAGTTGCGTCCCACTTCGCCGGTCCAGCAGACGGTCAGCTCGCGCGCCGCGCTGTCGTAGGCGATGCCGGGCTCTTCCTGCTCGAGGCTGCGCGCCTCTTCAATGGACTCGATGTCGAGATAGCTCAGCCAGGGCCGCAGGCCGCTCTCGACTTGCGCGCTCGTCACACCCTTCAGAAACCGCAGGTTACCGTGGACGTGAACTTCGGTTCGCATGAGCGTCCCCTGCAAATAGCCTATTTGAACAAAATAGGCGCGCGGGCTCAACCGGCCTTCAGTCGGCCGCGATCGCCGGCCGCGCGCGTCGCTATAATGCGGCCCGGATCGAGCATCGCGACCGGCCGTGCCGCGTCCGGGCAGTCGGCGGCGCACCGCGCCGGTCGAACAACGCAGGGGAGGCACAGCCATGAGCACACGCGGATTCGGTATCGCAACCGCGTCGCAGGAGCGCGCTTGGCCGCCCCTCGCCGTAGTGCTCGCGGTTTGCGCGCCTACCGCGCACGCGCTGGCGGCATCGGAAGCCATCGTCGCGCGTGCCTATCCGGTGAAGCCGATCCATTTCATCGTGGCTGCCCCGCCGGGCGGTCCCGCGGACGCGCTGACCCGCATGATCGCGCCGAAGCTCACCGAGATCTGGAATCAGCCGGTGGTCATCGACAATCGGCCGGGGGCCAATGGCATCATCGGCACCGAGATGACTGCCCGCGCCGCTCCCGACGGCTATACGATCGTCATGGTGGCCGCCGGTGTCGCCATCAATCCCAGCTTGTACAGGCGGGTGCCCTACGATCCGGTGCGCGATTTTTCGCCGGTCACGCAGGCGATCGCGCTGCCCAACGTCCTGGTCGTGCATCCCTCGCTCGGCGTTGCCGGCATCGCGGAGCTGGTGGCGGCGGCACGCGCCAAACCCGATACGATCGCGTTCGGCTCGGCCGGCAAGGGCACCTCGGGACACTTGGCGCTGGAGCTGTTGCAGCTCGTCTCGACGACCAGGTTCGTACACCTAGCCTCCAAGGGCGGAAGTCAGGCGCTGTCGGAGCTCCTGGGTGCGAAGGTGCATGCGCTTTTCAGTATCGGCTCCTCGGCGCTGCCGCACGTGCGCGCCGGACGCCTGAGCGCACTGGCGGTGACGAGTCCGAGCCGTAGCCGCGCCGCGCCCGAATTGCCGACGGTGGCAGAATCGGGCTATCCCGGCTTCGAAGCGTGCGGCTGGTTCGGCGTGCTGGCGCCTGCGAGTACGCCGAGCGCGATCGTGGCTAAGCTCAATGCGGAAATTGCTCGCATCTTGCATTCACCGGAAGTCGAGCAGCGCCTGCTCGCGCAGGCCGCGGATCCGGTGGCGAGCGAGCCGGCGGCATTCGCACGGCATATCGCCCGCGAGACGCGCAAGTGGAAGCAGATCATCAAGCAGGCGGGGATCAAACCCGACTGATGCGAATCGGAAAGGAACAGCTCGATGCACGAACGTTCGAACTGGCTCGCGGCCGCATGGGTGCTCATCGCTGCATGTGTCCTGGGGATACCGGTGCGCGCGCAGACGCCGGCGGTCGAGTATGCCTTCGAGCCGGTCATCGGCATGCCGGGCAAGGATGTCGTCTGGGTGCCGACGCCCCCGCCGGTGGTGGAATTCATGCTCGACGTGGCGCAGCTCACGCCGCGCGATTTCGTCATCGACCTGGGATCGGGCGATGGGCGCATCGTGCTCGCAGCGGCCAAGCGCGGCGCGCGCGGGCTGGGTGTCGAGCTCAACGCCGACATGGTGCAGCTTTCCAACGACGAAGCCGCGCGCCTCGGGCTGAGCAAGCGGGCCGAGTTCGTGGTGAAAGACATGTTCCAGACCGATCTCGCGCCGGCATCGGTGCTGACCACGTATCTGCTGCCCCATCTCAACGTCAAGGTTCGCCCGCAACTGCTCGCCCAGATGAAGCCGGGCTCGCGTGTGCTTACCTATGCCTTCCACATGGGCGAGTGGCAGCCGGACGCGGTGCTCCAGGTCAACGGGCTCACGGTGCACCTGTGGATCGTGCCGGCACGCGCGATGGGACTGTGGCGCTGGGATCACGACGGCATAGGCTTCACGCGCCACTACGAGATGAACGTGCGCCAGAGCTTCCAGCTCATCACTGGCTCGGCCAGCTCGAAGACGAGCTTCGCCTATCTGCGCGACATGAAGCTCGAAGGCGACCGAATCAGCTTCACCCTCACCGAGGAGGCGGGGAGCGCGCTGGCGCAAACGCGCTACGAGGGACGCATCGAGGGCGACGCCATCGTCGGCACCGCCCGCACCAACAATCAGGACGTGGTCCGAAGATGGAGCGCGACGCGGGTCGCGGGCCGCACCGACATCGAGCAGCGCAAGTAACGCGGCCCGGCCGCGGCCGCGCAACCCAGGAGAACACGATCATGGCATTCGGCGTATTCGACATGCAACTGTTGCAGCACGTATTCAGCACCGAGGAGCTGCGCAATATTTTCTGCGAGCAGGCCCGCGTGCAGAAATGGTATGACTTCGAAGCCGCGCTCGCGCTGGAGCAGGCCGAGCTCGGCATCATCCCGCGCGCGGCGGCACAGGAGATCGCAGCCAAGGCCAAGGTCGAAGACGTCGACCTGGTGGCGATCGGGGCGGAAGTGAGGAACGTCAAGCATCCGCTGGTGCCGGCGTTGCGAGCGCTGTCGAAGCTGTGCCGCGGCGATCTCGGCGAGTACGTGCACTTCGGCCCGACCACCCAGGACGTGCTCGACACTGGCACCATGCTGCAATTGAAAGAAGCCCACGCGATATTCCTGCGCGACTTGAAGGAGGTCGGGCGCTTGCTCTACAAGCTCGCCGACGAGCATCGTGCGACGCCGATGACCGGGCGCACCCACGCCGTGCAAGCCTTGCCGATCACCTTCGGCCACAAGTGCGCCGTATGGCTCTCCGAGGTGAGCCGTCATTACGAGCGTTTCCGCCAGCTCGAAGCGCGCGTGTTCGTCGGTAGCCTGGTGGGCGCAGTGGGCACCCAAGCCTCCTACGGCGATAAGGCCTTCGAGCTCGACGCGCGGGTCATGCAGCGCCTGGGCCTGGGCGTGGCCGACATCAATTGGCAGCCCGCTCGCGATCGCTTCGCCGAGTACGCGAATCTGATCGCGCTCGCGGGCGGCACTTTCGGCAAGATCGGCAACGAGATCCTCAACTGCGAGCGCAACGAAATCGACGAACTGGAAGAGCCCTTCAACGTCGGCAAGGTAGGCTCCTCGACGATGCCGCACAAGCGCAATCCGTCGATCTGCGAGAACCTCGTGACGCTGGGACGGATGGTGCGGCCGAGCGCGCAGGCGGCGCTCGAGGCGATGTTCGTCGAGCACGAGCGCGATGGTGCGGTCTGGCGCATGGAATGGAAGGCGCTGCCCGAATCCTGCATGATGATGGGCGCGATGCTATTCCAGATGAAGTACGTCCTGTCGGGGCTGGTGGTTCGCCCGCACCACATGCTGCGCAATCTCAAGCTGCTGGGCGGGTTCCTGCTCTCGGAGCGCGTCATGTTCGCCATCGCCGACAAGGTCGGCAAGCAGACGGCGCACGAGCTGGTCTACGAAGCCTCCATGCGGGGACTGGAGGGCGGCATGACGTTCGAGCAGGCGCTATTCGAGAACGCGCGCGTGCGCGCGGCGCTCAGCGACGAAGAGCTACGTGCCGCGCTCGACCCGGCCACCTACATCGGATTCGCCCCGCAGATCGTCGATCGCGTGTTGCAGCAGCAGCGCGCGCTCGGCTGGATGGATTAGCCCCGCCGCGGCGCGCGGGCGTTGCGTGCGCCGCCGTCAGCTCGGAGTGCTCGATGCATGCGCGCGCAATGGGCCTCGTAGGCGCTCGCGTTCCAACTCGCCCACGCGGCGCGCAAACCTCCGGGGCGCACAGGCTTCAGGCGCTGTATTTCTTCAGCACCTTCTGATCGAACTTCAGGCCGAACCCCGGCCTCTGCGGCACGACCAGGTCGCCGCTCGCCTTGTCCACGGTGGGCACTTCTTCCCACAGCGGCGCCGACCACGGCATGTATTCCACCGTCAGGCCGTTCGGAATGGCGGCGATGAGATGCACCTGGAATTCCGGCACCAGGTGGCTCACCACCGGGCGATTGAATGCCTGCGCCATGCCCGCGATTTTCAGCAAGCCCGTCACGCCGCCCGCGCGCACCAGGTCGATCATCACGATGTCGACCGAGCCGGCCTCGAGCATGTGCCGAAACGGCACGCTGCCGTAGACATATTCGCCGCCCGCGATCGGGGTGGATAGGGCTTCGGTGACGCGCGCGAGCCCACGGTAGTCGTCGTGCGCGCTCACGTCCTCCAGCCAGAACAGGCGCATCGGCTCGATGCGCGTGCCGATGTCGATCGCCTGGTGCACGCTCCAGATCTGATTGATATCGCACATGAGGTCGGTATCGAAGCCGATCGCCTCGCGCATGAGCTTGATGCGCTCGACTTCCTGCTCGGGACGGGCGTTGCCGCCGAGCTGGGTCTTCATCTGGCGGAAGCCTCGCACCTTCAGCATCGGCCCCGCTCTTACGATGTGCTCGAGCGGGAACGTACGCATGAGGGCACCGCTCGCGTACGTCGGCACGCGCGGACGATAACCGCCGGCGAGCGTCCAAACGGGCAGGTCGAGCGCCTTGCCCTTGATATCCCAGAGCGCGATGTCGATCGCCGAGAGGGCCAACTGCACAATGCCGCCCGGCCCCGAGCTCCCGGCCGCGTTCTGTAGCTTCTTGATGACGCCTTCGATGTTGAGCGGATCCTCGCCTTGCGCGATCGCCGCCAGATCCTCCACCGCGGCGCGCAGCGAGCGGCTGAGGGCGGCGCCGAAGAAGGTGATGCCGACGCCTTCGATGCCGGCGTCGGTTCTCAATTCGAGCGTGACGATTTCGCGCACCGCGCCCGGGACCTGCGGTCCGCCCGCGAGGGGCTCGTCCGCAGGCAGGCGAACCAGATGACATACGGCACCGGTAATCTTCATCGCATCTCCTTCTCGGCGTGTGAGTCGGAACGATTCGATTCTACCCCCGCCTCGGGCGGCAGGGGGCGCGCATCCAGGCCGCGGAGAGTATGCTGTAGCGATCGAACAGCGTGGAGACGCGCCATGGCGCGAGTGGAGCGGGACTTCCTGGGCGAACGCGAAATTCCCGACGAGGCGTACTACGGTGTGCAAAGCCTGCGCGGCAAGGAGAACTTTCGCATCACCGGTATCCGCACTTCGGTGGAGCCGTACTTCGTGCAGGCTTTCGGCTACGTCAAGAAGGCTGCCGCGATGGCCAATCGCGATCTCGGCGTGCTCGATCCGCGGCTCGCGCAGGCGATCATCCACGCTTGCGACCGCTTGATCGCGGGCGAGCTGCGGCACGAATTCATCACCGATTTCATCCAGGGCGGCGCGGGCACCTCGACCAACATGAACGCCAACGAGGTGATCGCCAATGTCGGGCTCGAGTATCTCGGCCATGCCAGGGGCGAATACCAGTACCTCAATCCGAACGATCACGTTAATTTCGGCCAGTCGACCAACGATGTCTATCCGACCGCACTTCGACTCGCGCTGATTCTGCGGCTATCGAGCTATTCGACCGCGCTGCGCGAGCTGCAGCAGGCGTTCGTGCGCAAGGGCGAGCAGTTTCAGGGCGTGCTGAAGATGGGCCGAACGCATCTCCAGGATGCGGTACCGATGTCCATGGGCGACGAGCTCAACGGCTGGGGAACGACGCTCGGCGAGGAGGTGCAGCGTATCGCCGAATCCCGCCTGTTGCTGCACGAGATCAACCTGGGCGCCACAGCGATCGGCACATCGGTGACCGCGCCGCCGGGCTATCCGCGGCTCGCGACCCGGCACCTGTCGGCGCTGACCGGGCTCGAGTTCGTCCTCGCGCAAGACCTGGTGGAAGCCACCTCGGACACCGGCGTATTCGTCCAGCTCTCCGGTGTGCTCAAGCGTACCGCGGTGAAGCTCACCAAGATATGCAACGACCTGCGCCTGCTGGCTTCCGGGCCGCGCTGCGGATTGAACGAGATCGACCTGCCGGCCATGCAACCGGGTTCCTCCATCATGCCCGGCAAGGTCAATCCCGTGATTCCCGAGGTCGTCAACCAGGCGGGCTTTCTCGTGATCGGGCTCGATACGACCGTGACCTTGGCCGCTTCGGCCGGTCAATTGCAACTGAACGTGATGGAACCGGTGATCGCCTTTTCGCTGTTTCTTTCCATCAACGCGATGGAGAACGCCGTGAATAGCCTGCGGGTCAACTGCGTCGAAGGCATTACCGCCAATGCCGATCGCACCCGCGACATGGTGCTCAACTCCCTCGGCATCGTCACCTTGCTCAAGCCCATCCTGGGCTACAAGCTGTGCGCCGAGATCGCGCGCGAAGGCTATCGCGACAACAAGTCGCTCGAGCAGATCGTGGTGGCAGAGCGCAAGCTGCTCACGCCCGAGCGCTGGAACGAAATCTTCTCGTTCAACAACCTGATTCGCCCGGAGTTCACACAGTGACGAGCAGCCGCCGGCTGGACGTAGCGCCGCTGCGCCACGTCATTGGGCTTCGATCCTCGCTTGTCTTATGACGTCGCTCCACTTGGCGATTTCGGCGCGGATATAGGCGCCGAACCCATCGGGACTGGTGTGCTCGGGCTCGGCGCCCTGGCCGATCAGGATCTGCTTGACGCCAGGCTGCGCCAGCGTGGTCTCGAGCTCGCGATTGAGCTTCATGATGGTGGCCGGGGCGGTACCGGTGGGCACGACCATGCCCCACCAGCCCGTGAACGCGTAGCCCGGCACGCCCGACTCGTCCACGGTCGGCACCTCGGGCAGCGCGGCCGAACGCTTCGGCGTCGACACCGCAAGGGCGCGCACGCGCTGTGCCTTGATGTGCGGCATGACGGACAGGATGGTCGCGAAGCCCTGCGACACGCGCCCGCCGAGCAGATCGATCAGCGCCGGCCCGCCGCCCTTGTAATGCACCGGTGCGATCTTGATGCCGGTCATCGAGATCAGCAGCTCCATGGCGATGTGGGTGGTGCTGCCCGCTCCGGAGGTGGAGTAGTTGAGCTTGCCGGGATTCGATTTCGCGTGCTTGATGAGCTCGGCCACGGACTGTACGGGCAGCGCCGGATGCACGACGAGTACCGTCGGTGAGGTCGCGATGAGCGCGACGGGGCTCAAATCGCGCAATGTGTCGTAGGGCAGCTTCTTGACGAGCGAGGGGTTGGTGGCGAGGTTCACATTGGCCATGAGCAGCGTGTAGCCGTCCGGGGTCGCTTTCGCCGTGAGCTCGGTGCCGATGACGCCGCTTGCGCCGCCCCGATTGTCGACGATGACGGGTTGTCCCCACGCTTCCGTGAACTTGGTCGCGACCAGGCGCGCGACGATGTCGTTGGTGCCGCCGGGTGCGAACGGCACGATGAAGCGTATCGGCCGGCTCGGGTAGGGCTGGGCGTGCAGATCGGATACAGCCGCCGCAATCAAGAAGGCGGGAATGAAAGCGAGGATGCCGAAGCGGACCATGTCGTTGTCCTTCGCTCGCGTACGCTGTGGCGCTGAAAGGAAAGCGGCTCCCGGGGTGAGCACCAGCGCGGGCGCGAGCCCGCAGGGTACGAATTCGGGGAGCCGCGTCGAGCGCGTGACCGTGGGCTACAGACCGCGGATCACACGGGTCTGAGGCATGCCCGCGCCGATGTACACGTTCTGCGGGCCGGGTCCGCCGGCCACCACGACATACATTTCGTCCGGACTGTGCGCGCGCCATACGCTGTGCACATCGCCGCGCCCGGCCGCGCATTCGGTCGACGAGAAGGTCTCGGCGAAATGATCGATGGGCAGCCGCGCAAGCTGCCACAACCGTTCCTGGACGTCGCGCTTGGTGAGGCCGGCTTCGTAAAGCGAGCGCGCATGATTCACGCCGAGCAGCAGCAGCGCACCATCGCCGCCACCGTACATGGGCGGCATGTTGGTCGCTATCTGGCGCAGGATTTCCTCCGGACCCACGCCTTCGCCGCCCGAGATGTTGCAGAAATTCGACGCCTTGAACACGGTCACGGTGCTCTGCTCGCGCTGGAAGCCGCGCTCGACGTGGAACGGCGTCCAGGGGTTCTCTTCTTCGTTTTCGCCGCAGATGTACGAATAGCGCAGCGGAGAGCCGAATGCCACTTTCGAATACACCCCGGGCAGGGCGCCGCCGACGTTGTAGAGGATCAGCCGTATGGCGCGCCCGATCGTGGCATTGGCGCGCCAACCTGGTCCCAGGCAGCCCGTGCCGTAGTTGATGTCGAGCTTCTGCCGCACGGGTCCGTTCACCAGCAGAAACGGGGTCATGGGATTGGTCGTGACCTGCATCAGCTCCAGCGGATACGAAGGATCGAGCAAGCCTTCGACTGCGGCGATGATGACGGGCATGTACTCGGGGCGGCAGCCCGCCATGACGGCATTGATGGCGAGGACTTCGACCGTCGCGCGTCCTTTGCGCGGCGGCAGAACGCCGATCAGCTCCTCGGCATCTCGGCCGGATGCGGCGATGAACTCCAGCACGGTGTCGCGATCCGCGGGAATGATGGGCAGCCCGTCGGTCCATCCGGCCTCGTAGGCCTGCTCGTAGGCGCGGCGCAGGAGCTGGGCCGCTGATTCACCTCTAACATGCGTCTCGGCTTGTGCCATGGCCAGCTCCCCGCTCACACCGGCACCGAAGAGCGCACGACGCCCTGCGGCCGTATCTGTTGCCTCGCGACGTCTTTCAGGCGGCGCTCGATTTCCGCCGGCGGCAGCGTCAGCCCGTCGATCACCGTCTGCAACATCGCTTCGGCGCGCGGCCGCAGCGCGTCCGGTTCGAGCTGTCGTATCGGGTTGGGAGTGACGGCGATGATGATGTAGGGATAGCCTTGGGTCGAGGACATGCGCCGCGCGAACTGCGCGAACGTGTCGGTCGCCACCATGACAGCGGGTATGCCGCGTTGTTCCAGGGCAGGGGTGACGTGGCTACACCACGTCGTGCAGGCGCCTCAATCGCCGCTCGCGGTGAGCACGGCGTCCACGCGCCCGGCGAGGTCGTCCAGGCGCCCGTGCAAGGTATCGAGCAGCTTCCCGTCGCGCAGCGGAATCTCGCGCACCGGCTGCTCCTCCACGAGCTTCACGTCATAGCGCTCCTGCAGCAGCGCGCCTATGGCCCTGAGGATATGGACGGCCGACGGCCGCCAGTTCGGCAGCAGCCCGATCGTCTTGCCGTTGAGGCTCGCCGGCCGCGGCGCGATGGTGCTATTCGGCGTCGTCTCGTCCAGGTACACCGCCAGCGGCGACAACATGCTGAGCTCGAGGGATGACATGGCGCTCTCCTGCGTAGAAGGGAAAACCAACTTGTACGGACAAGTTACGGTACGCCGTGTTCGAGCCGCTGTCAATGCATGCTTGCGCGTATAGAATTCGCGACCGAGCCGCGCGGCGGTGCAGCGGCAGAGCCGGCCGAGCGACATCTTCTCGATGGAATGAACTGCAAGAGCCTGGCATGAGCGCCGATCAAGACAACAGCCAGCGCCGCCCGCGCTATCTCGCGCTCGCCGAAGAGATCAGCCGCGCGGTCGCGGAGGGCGCGTATGCCGTCGGCACGCTCTTGCCGAGCGAGGCCGAGCTGTGCGATCGCCATCGTGTCAGCCGGCACACGGTGCGCGAATCGCTGCGTGTCCTGCAGGAGATGGGGCTGGTCGCGCGCCACCAGGGTCTCGGCACGCGCATCACGGCGGCGACCGCCCCTGCGCGTTACGTGCTCGCGATGGACGCGATCCCCGATCTGTGGGAATACGTGAAGAACACCGAGCTCAAGGTTGTGCGCAGCAAGCTCGTCAAGGCGCGCGACGCACTCACGCCATTGCCGGGCGATCAGATCGCATCCTGGCGCCTGCTGGAAGCCGTGAGGTACATGAAGTCGGGCGAGCCAATCGCCTGGAAGCAGGTGTACATCGACGCCCGCTACGACGTGGTCTCGGGCGCGATCGGCAAGCGTACCGTTCCGATTTACTCGCTGATCGAGCAGCGCTACGGCGTGAAGACGCAAAAGGTGCGGCAGGAAATCAGCGCGATCGCGATCCCGCCGGACGCGGCGCGTGCGCTAGCGGTGAAGCGCGGCTCCTCGGGCCTCGCGATCCTGCGTCATTATGTGTCGACGGACGAGCGCGTATTCGAAGTGACGATGAGCCTCTATCCGGCGAATCGCTTCCGCTACAGCGTCGAGCTCAATCTGGAGCGCGGCAACGGCCGCTCACTAGCTAGCTAGAGCGTGGTGCGGGGCCAAGTGGTAAGCGCTGAGCGTCGAGCCTTTGCGCCACCGGACCTAGCCCAACTTGAGCAGTTCGACCCCCGTTTCGGCATTTTTTTCGGACCGGGGTTGAATGGAATCATCGAGTTGGATCGTGCGTGAAGCGCAAAGGGGCGTGTAGTGCCGACCTTGCCTCTTGGC
>JADLAC010000027.1 GCA_020848435.1 Burkholderiales bacterium
AGGAGGACGACGCAGCCGATAGCGAGACTATCGGCAAGTCGTTCGACACCGCCATGCGCGAAAAGCGCCCCGTCCCTTCGGGTTGCGCCCACAACGCACGCATGCGGCGTTGCTCGGCTTGCCAATACTGGTCTGCACCGAGCGCCTTGCCTGCGGGCGTTGTGGGCACAACGCATCGCGCGAAATCAAGTCCGACAGGCTCCTGGCTCGGATATTTCACCGGGGCAGCTCCCGAAAGAGCGATACGTTTGATCAATTCGTCGAATATCACGGCTAGCCCGGGATCGGCGCCATGAGCACCGACGATCTGCACGATCGCGAATTGATTCGCAAGGTCGATTCCTTGCTGAGCAAGCATCGCGGCATGACTGAGGTGGCACAGCCCGAGCCGCCATCGACCGAGCCGGTATCGACCGATCGGCCGCCGACCGAACCGCCAACGTCTGAACCGCCATCGTCTGATCCGGCATCCTGCGAACCGGCCTCGAACGACCCGCCTTGGTCCGATCGGCGATCCTCCGAACAGCCATCGCTTGAGCCGCCCGCAACCGAGGCTCCGGCTGCGCCGCCTGTGCAGGCCGATGATGCCATGCCGAGTGCGCAGTTCGCCGTCGCGCAAACCATGGCCGCCGATGCCCTCGGCGCGGCACCGCAACCTGCTACCGCGACAGCCGCGGAAGCCGGCCAAGCGCCGCCAGCGGCTGGAGCCGAATCAGGCTCAGGGGAAGTCCTCGCCGCGGCCGATGACGACCCTGACATTCCGACCTTGATCGATATCGTGCTCCCGCCATCGCCGCTGTTCCAGAGCCGTGACGAGGCGCAGGCGCAAGCCGATGCGGCTGCGCAAGTGATCGCGCCCGCCGAGGTCGAGGTTACGCCCGCCGAGGCCGTCGCCGAAAATGCCGAGCCGTCGGTGATGACCCGCGTCCAGACGCAGAACCTGGAGCACCAGGTCTATCTGAAGCTCACGGCGAGCCTCGACCAGAGAATCGCGCAAGTCCTCGAAGAGCGCTTCCTACCGGCGATCGGCAGCGCCTTGAACGACGCGATCGAACGCATGGCGCGAGAGCTCGAAACCCGCGTGGCCGGCAGCGTTCAAGCGAGCGTGCGCGCTGCGTTGACCCAGGCTGCGACGCACGCGCCGCAGGCGCTGCCGCCGGCAGCGGTCGAGCAGGCGTCCAGTATAATCGCGCCCTTTGCCGCGCCGCCGCCCGCCATGGAACTCGCCAAGAGCTTCGAACCGCAGGACATCGAACGCGCCTGGTACGAGCGCTGGGAGACGGCGGGCTATTTCCGCGCGGGCGAGGCCGGCAACAAGGCGAGCTATTGCATCCTGCTGCCGCCGCCGAACGTGACGGGCACGCTGCACATGGGTCACGCGTTCCAGCACACGCTGATGGACGCCCTGATCCGCTACCACCGCATGCTCGGAATGAACACGCTGTGGCAGCCCGGAACCGATCACGCCGGTATCGCGACCCAGATCGTGGTCGAACGCCAGCTCGACCAGCAAGGGGTGGATCGCAGGCAACTCGGCCGCGATCAGTTCGTCGAGCGGGTCTGGCAATGGAAAGCCGAATCGGGCTCCACAATCACGCGCCAGATGCGCCGCCTGGGCGCCTCGTGCGACTGGCAGCGCGAGCGCTTCACCATGGACCCGGGGCTCTCGCGCACGGTGAGCGAAGTGTTCGTGCGCCTCCACGAGCAGGGGCTCATCTACCGCGGCAAGCGGCTGGTCAATTGGGATCCGGTATTGCAGACGGCGGTTTCCGATCTCGAAGTGGTGTCGGACGAGGAAGACGGACAGCTCTGGCACATTCGCTATCCGCTCGAGGACGGCAGCAGCGATATCGTCGTGGCCACGACCCGGCCGGAAACGATGCTCGGCGATGTGGCCGTCGCGGTTCACCCTGAGGATGCGCGCTATGCGCACTTGCTCGGCCGCCGCGTGCTGCTGCCGCTTACGGGACGCAGCATCCCGGTGATCGCCGACGAGTACGTCGATCCGCAATTCGGTACCGGCTGCGTGAAGATCACGCCCGCGCACGATTTCAACGACTACCAGGTCGGACAGCGGCACGCGCTGGAGCCCCTCAACGTGATGACGCTCGATGCGCGCATGAACGACAACGCGCCGGCGGCGTATCGCGGGCTGGAGCGCTTCGAGGCGCGTGCGCGCATTGTGGCCGATCTCGATCGCGAGGGCCTGCTCGCAGAAATCAGGCCGCACCGCCTTACGGTACCGCGCGGCGATCGCAGTAATGCCGTCATCGAACCGTTGCTGACTGACCAATGGTTCGTCGCCATGTCGGCACCCGGGCCGAGCGGTAAGTCGATCGCGCAGGCCGCGCTCGACGTGGTCGCGAGCGGCGAAGTGCGCTTCGTGCCCGACAACTGGACCGGGGTCTACAACCAATGGCTCACCCATATCCAGGATTGGTGCATTTCGCGCCAGCTTTGGTGGGGCCATCGCATCCCGGCATGGTACGACGCGCGCGGCGTGGTTTTCGTGGCGATCGACGAGGTGGCGGCGTATCGGCGCTATGCCCAGGCGATGGGGGCCTCGGCGCAGCCTGCTGCCGATCGCGAGCGGCTCAATGCGCTGGTAGCGACGCTCGATGTGCTCGATGTCACGGGCGCCCTTCCCGCCGATCTGCGCGCCGACCTCGAACGCACCCATCCGCACCTGCTGCTGCGGCAAGAGGAGGACGTGCTCGACACGTGGTTCTCGTCGGCGCTGTGGCCCTTCTCCACCCTCGATTGGCCACGGGACAACACGGCGCTCGCCCTGTACCTGCCCTCCAGCGTGCTGGTGACCGGATTCGACATCATCTTCTTCTGGGTGGCGCGGATGGTGATGATGACCTTGCACTTCACCGGCAAGGTGCCGTTCCGTGAGGTCTATGTCACCGGGCTGGTGCGCGACGCCGAAGGCCAGAAGATGAGCAAGTCCAAGGGCAACATCCTGGACCCGCTCGACCTGATCGACGGCATCGCGCCGGATGCGCTGGTGGCCAAGCGCACCGCCGGGCTCATGAATCCGAAGGACGCGCCCAGGATCGAAGCCGCGACGCGCCGCCAGTTCCCCGAAGGCATCCCGGCGTTCGGCACCGATGCCGTGCGCTTCACCTTCGCCAGCCTGGCGAGCCACGGCCGCGACATCAAGTTCGACTTGAGCCGCTGCGACGGCTACCGGAATTTCTGCAACAAGCTCTGGAACGCCGCACGCTTCGTGTTGATGAACACGCAGGACAAGGATTGCGGCCGCGATGGGTCGGGCGAGGCCACTCTTTCCGACGCCGAGCGCTGGATCGTGAGCCGCCTGCAGATCGCCGAGACAGCGGTGATCGCGGGCTTTCGCGACTATCGTTTCGACATGGTGTCGCGCGCGATCTACGAGTTCGTCTGGGACGAGTATTGCGATTGGTACCTCGAGCTGGCGAAGGTGCAGCTCGCGAGCGGCGATGCGGCCGCGCAACGCGGCACGCGCCGGACGTTGGTCGAAGTCCTCGAAGCCGTACTGCGGCTCGCGCACCCGGTCATTCCGTTCATCACCGAAGCGTTGTGGCAGCGCATCGCGCCCCTGGCGGGCGCGACGGGGCCGAGCGTGATGATCCAGCCCTATCCGCGGCCGCAGCCCGCGCTCATGGACGCGGGCGCCGAAAATCGGATCGCGCTGCTGAAGGACATGATCAACGCCTGCCGGCAGCTCAGCGCCGAAATGGGCGTGAGCCCGGGCAAGCGGGTGCCCCTGCTGGCATCGGGCGATGCCGCGCGCATCGCGGCCTACGTCCCATATCTCAAGGCACTGGCGCGCCTGTCGGACGTGAGCGTGGTCGCCGAGCTGCCGCAAGCCGATGCCCCGGTCGCGATCGTGGGCGACTTCCGCCTCATGCTCAGAATCGAAATCGATGCCGCCGCCGAGCGCGAGCGCCTGTCGCGGGAGGCCGAACGCATCCAGGCCGAAATCAGCAAGGCTGAAGCCAAGCTCGCGAACCGCAATTTCGTCGAGCGCGCGCCCGAGCGGGTGGTAACCCAGGAACGCGATCGGCTCAGCGCGCACCGCTCGACACTCGACAAGCTGCAAGCCCAGCTTTCGCGCTTGGCGTGAGCGTTTTCGAGCGCGTGCAACCCGTCATGGCGGCATGAAACATTCGCTGCGCGCGTTCCGGCATTCCAACTTTCGCCTGTTCTTCGCCGGCCAAAGCATTTCGGTGATCGGCACCTGGGTGCACGCCGTGGCGATGAGCTGGCTGGTCTATCGCCTGTCCGGGTCGGCTTTGATGCTCGGCCTGACCGCCTTCGCCAGCATGGCGCCGATATTCTTCTTCGCGCCCTTGGGCGGCCTGCTCGCCGATCGCGTAAACCGGCAGAAGCTGCTGACATTCACCCAGGTGCTCGCCGCCGTCCACGCGGTCGCCATGGCTGCGCTCGCCTACGCGGACTTGCTCGGCCCCTGGCACGTGATCGCGCTGGCGACGCTGATCGGAATCATTGCCGCGTGCGAGACGCCGATACGCCAAAGCTTTCTTCCCGAGATGGTGCCAGTGCGCGAAGACCTGCCGAGCGCCGTGGCGTTCAACGCGTTCATGCAGCAGGCGGGACGCCTGATCGGACCGACCATCGCCGGCCTGCTGCTGGCCGCATGGAGCGAGGCGCTTTGCTTCCTCGTCAACGGCGCCAGCAAGCTCGCCGTGATCGCCGCCATCGCGGCGATGGCGGTCGACGAAAAGCCGCGCACGCGCCGACGCCCGCGCCTGCGCTCGGAGCTCGCGGATGGCCTTCGCTATGCCTGGGACACGGTGCCGGTGCGCATATTGCTGCCGACATTGGCGCTGGTGAGCTTCTTGGTCGCCCCGTATCAAAGCCTGATGCCGATCTTCGCCGCCGAGATCTATCACGGCGGTGCGGATACGCTCGGCTATCTCATGGGCGCGGCCGGCCTGGGCGGCGCCACCGTCGTGCTCGTCTTGGCCTCGCGCAAGGACGTGCGCGGGCTCGCCCGCATCATCCTGGTAGCGGCGATTACGGCCGGTCTCGCGCTGGTCGCATTCGCGCTCACGCGTTGGCTCTGGCTCGCACTGCTGCTGATGCCGCTGGTCGGGGCGGGAATGCTCGCCGTCATCACCGGCACCAGCACGGTGTTGCAGATCATCGTGGAGGACGAACAGCGCGGCCGCGTGATGAGCCTCTACACCATGTCGTTTCTGGGCATGGTCCCCATGGGCAGCCTCGCCGCCGGCGTCGTCGCCGACCATATCGGCGCGCCGCTCACCCTCGCGCTATCGGGCGGCTGCTGCGTGGCGGCCGGGATTGCGTACTGGACCCAGTTGCCGCTGCTGCGCGCCCACATGCGCGCTCATTACGTTCGGTTGGGAATCATGCGGGAGTAGCGATTCGGCCCGATCGCCGGCCATGCGCCGAAGGGCCTGCCGAGGGCTTACTTCTTGCGCATGAGAAACGTGTACTCGCCGTCCGCCTGCGCGTGTTCCAACAGCTCGTTGCCGGTCTGCTTGCAGAACGCCTGGAAATCCTTTACCGATCCCGGATCCGTCGCCAACACTTTCAAGATCTGACCGGATGACATGTCGGCGAGCGACTTCTTGGTGCGCAGAATCGGCAATGGGCAATTGAGCCCGCGCGCATCCAACTCCTTGTCGTGCTGTTCCATGACTTGCTCCTCACGCCTTACGCAATCCGGCCGCAAGCCCCAAGCGCGACCGGCGCTCCCTGAATCGCAGGGCGCAGCGAAGGCTATATTAGCAAAAGCGCGGCGACGGCCCGGGCGGGCGTACGCCCCGGCTGCCATGCGAGGTAGCAGGAGCGCGTCAGGACGTGACCAGGTTGCGCTCGGCGAGCAATTGGCTCAAGCGGGTGTTGGCGAGCGCGAGCCGGTCCACCAGCATGGCGAGGAACGCGCCGTTGAACTGGTGGCGACAGTTCTCGGAGGCTTGCTGCAGGCGTTCGGACTTGATTTCGATGACCGTGATCTGCGACAGCGCGGCCACGCTCGCGTTGCGCACGAACTGGCGCTTGGTGAGGTGCGCCATTTCGCCGAAGCAAGCACCGGCGCGAAGCACGTTTAGCAAGCGCCCCTGCTTGGTGACCTTGACCTCGCCGTGGGCGAGCACGAAGAACGAGGTGCCGACCTCGCCTTCGCGAATCAAGACCGTATCCTTCTGGAACCGATGCCAGTGGGTGATGCGCAGCACCTCCCACAGCTCCACGTCGCTGAACGGTCCGAAGAACTCGAGCTGCCGCAGGGTGTTGAACTTCTCGCTGTCGGGAATGACTTCGGCCCGGCTGGCGAGGTTGCCGAACACGTTCGCCAGGTCGAAGGCGAACTCCTCCCAGGTCGGATAGCGCGCGGCTGTGGTCTTGTGCATGGCGCGCGCGACGATGGCGTCCAGCTCCGCCGGCACGTCGGGGCGGTAGCGTGACGGCGCCGGCGGCTCGGTGTTGATCACGTGGTAGATGAGGCTGTAATTGTTGTTCGCCTGGAACGGCAGCCGGCCGGTGAGCAGTTGGAACAGCACCACGCCGAGCGAATAGATGTCGGTCTGGTGGTTCAGCGTCACTTCCTTCACCTGCTGCGGCGACATGTAAGCGGGCGAGCCGATACCGCTCACTTGCGTGGTTTGGGCGCTGTCGGTAAGCGCTGCGCCGAAATCGGTGATCTTGATCTGGTTATCCTTGGTGAGCAGGATGTTGGCCGGTTTGATGTCGCGATGTATGACGCCGTGCTTGGCGGCATAGTCGAGCGCCTTGCAGCACTTGAAGACGATTTCCAGCACCTGCGGGATCGGCAGCAGGTTGTCGACGCGGGCATAGCGCTCGAGCGTGCCGCCGTCGACGTATTCCATCACGATGTAGCTGCCGTCGTCCTCCGCGACGGCATCGTAGATGGTCGCGATGTGAGGATGCGAGAGCTTGCCCGCGAGGGATGCTTCGGTGATGAAGAGCTTGCGATAGCGCTTGCCGTGGTCGCGGTCGCGCAACGCTTCCGGCAGCACCCACTTGATCGCGACGCGCCGGCCCGTGAAGGGATCGACGGCTTCGAACACGGCGCTGGTCGCGCCGCGGCCGAGCTCGCGTACGATCTCGTACTTTCCGATCTTGCTCGGGATCACCGCTATGACATAGGGAAATGCAGACGCGCTCACGATAGCACACGCCCCCGGGTGCCAAGCCCGGAATTGGGCCGCTGATCGTGGCCAATTGCCCGCCGTCGCGCGAGCCGGGTCGACCGGCCGATGCGTGCACCCGGGCGTCACCAGCATGAGGCTCGCCCTGATCCTCCGCCCCATGCAGATGGCCGCGGTCGCGGCGCGCAGCATTCGAACCCTATCCACGAGGAGCACTCTTGCCTGCACCACGAGGGTCGATGGCTAATGCTGGCGCTTTTCCTTCTCGGCTTCCTTCAATTGCACGCGCAACTCGCGCAGCCGCGCTTCCACGCTCGATAGCTGGTAGAAATCGCCGTCGCCCGCGCGAGCGGCGATTTGCAGTTGCTCGACCGCCGCGCCCAATTGCCCCTGGCGCGCGTACGCCTCGGCTTGCGCCTTGTGCTGCAACAGGCGCTTGCCGAGCGCGGCATAACTGCGCGCTTGCATGGCATACAAGCGGCTGTCGGCAGGGGTATGCCGGAGCTGAGCCTCGATCAGGGTCAAGGCCTCGTCAGGACGCTGATTGGCAATCAGCGCGTCCGCGTAGTCGTAGACGAGCGCGCGATAGCGCGGAAAGGACTTGAGCGCTACGGCGTAGTGCGCGAGCACGGCCTTCGCATCGCCTGCGGCGCTCAAGAGCTGGCCGCGCAGCGCGGCCACCGCCGGCTCGTTCGAGGTCATGCGCTCGACCGCCGCTAGCTCCTGGCGCGCGCGTTTCAGATCGCGGGCGCGCATCGAGGCGAGGGCGAGGCCGTAGCGCGTCGCCGCTTCGTTGATGAAGCGGCGCTCTTTCAGCGCCTGCTCGAAGAAGGTCACGGCTTGACGCGGCTCGTCGCCGTTCGCGCGCAGGCGCGCACGCACGATCTGGAATTCCAAGCTATCGGAAATCTGCCGGTATGCGATCGATTCGGTACGATTCTGCAGGTCGGCGATCCGCTCCGACGTGATCGGGTGGGTGCGCAAGTAGGCAGGAGCATTGTTCTCATAGACGCGCGTGGCCCGCTGGAGCCGGTCCATGAATACCGGCATCGCCCCCACGTCGAAGCCGCCTTTTTCGAGGATTTGAACGCCGATGCGGTCCGCCTCGCGCTCGTGCTCGCGCGAGAAATCGAGCTGGCTCTGGATCGCGGCGGCTTGCGTGCCGGTGATCACCGCCTGACCCAACTGGGAGCTGGAGCGCGCCGCCAGGATGCCGATCGCCAGCGCGGCCAGGGCGGCAAGCTGGCTCTTCTCCTGGCCCGCGATCATGCGGGCGATATGGCGTTGGGTGACATGCGCGACCTCGTGCGCGAGCACGCCGGCAAGCTCGGATTCGGTCTGCGAGGTAAGAATCAAGCCTGTATGCACGCCGATGAATCCACCGGGCAACGCGAAGGCATTGACCGTCACGTCCTGCATCAGGAAGAACTCGAAGCCCTGGCGCGGATCGGGGCTGGCCGCGACCAGGCGGTTGCCGAGGGCGTTCAGGTAATCGGTGGCGACCGGGTCGTCGAGATAGCTGCGGTCGGCGCGCACCCGCTCCATGATGCTCTCGCCCAGGCGCCGCTCGATGCCCGGAGAGAACACGGCCTGGGACACGTCGCCCAGATCGGGCAGGTTTTGCGCGCCACAACGCAGGCAATAGAGGATGGCAACGATGAATAGGAGCGGCCGGCGCACGATGCTATGATAGATCGGAGCGCGGCCAAGTTCCTAGATCGAAACGATTCGTTACATCCTTCGATGTCAGCCCAGGGCCTCAGCCATTTCGACGAACACGGGGCGGCACGCATGGTCGACGTGGGCGCCAAGGCGCCCACCCACCGGATCGCCCGGGCCCGCGGCTGCATCCGCATGCAGCCGGGCACCCTGGAGGTGATCGCCCAGGGCAAGGCAAGCAAGGGCGACGTGCTCGGAATCGCGCGGGTTGCCGCGATCCAGGCGGCAAAACGCACCGCCGACCTGATTCCATTGTGCCACCCGCTCGCGTTGACGAAGGTCGACGTGAGCTTCGAGCTCGATTCGGGCGCCGCCGCGGTGACATGCATCGCGACCGTGGAAACCATCGGCCGCACCGGCGTGGAAATGGAGGCGCTGACGGCGGCGAGCATCGGCCTGCTGACGATCTACGACATGTGCAAGGCCATCGATCGCGGAATGCGCATCGAGCGAATCGGCCTGCTGGAGAAGCGCGGCGGCAAGTCGGGCGAGTGGCGGGTGGAGGCGGATGGCGAACCGTCAGATGTCCGCGGCTGAGCCGAACCAGTCTGCCTTTGTCCATGATGCCGGCTAGGGCGCGCCTCGAGCAATACGCGGACGAGCTGAGGTCGCGCGGGTCGGACGATCCCGCAATTCTGGCCTCGCTATGCGAAGTCTACTGGCAGCTGGGCCGCCAACCGGAAAGCGTGGAAACTTACCGCAGCTTCTTGCGACACGAGGCACCGGCCCCGGATCCTGATTTCGATCGCATCTATGTTGCCGGGTTGCTCGCCACGGGCACGTCCCCGACACCGACTCGCAGGCGTGCCCGCTTTATTCATCTCGTCGAGCTGCTACGTCGCACCCGCGATGTCCCTGGCGCCGTGGTGGAATGCGGCTGCTTCCAGGGCCTGTCATCGTTCGTGATGTGCAGCTACCTCAAGCAATGGGCCCCGGGTTTCGACGGCAGCGGCTATCATGTTTTCGACTCGTTCGAGGGTCTTAGCGAGCCGACCCTGGACGACGACATCCCCGAGACCTGGGACAACGCGGCCAACCTACGCTTGATGAGCTATGCCGGCAACTTTGCGGCGTCCCTGGAGCAGGTGCGCAAGAACCTAGCAGCGTTCCCGCGCATCAGCTTCCACAAGGGCTGGATACCGCTTTGTTTCGCCCATCTGCCTGAAGCGCGCTATCGATTCGTGCATGTCGATGTCGACCTGTACGACCCGACGCTGGATGCCTTCAACTACTTCTACCCCCGGCTATCGGCCAAGGGCATCATAGCGAGCGACGACTATACTTGGCCCGGCGCCCGAACGGCGATCGACGATTTTTGTGCGGAGCGAGGGATCACGTTCGACGTCACCGCCCACGGCCAAGCCGTCTTGGTGAAGTAACGTGCCTCGGGTCGTTGCCGCAGCGTGCTCTGTCGCAGCGTCTCGGTCGCGCACCCCACAAAGGATCGCTCGGTTGATGTATCCGAGCTAGCCTAACCCTCGGTGCCAGGGCTAGTGCCTGCACTCGGCCGGCACGTACTTGAAGATAGATGAGTTGCCGCCGGTGGAGCACGCCCAGTTGATGCGCCCGCTCACGATCGACGGCGTCAGCACGATGGTCACATCGGTACCCACCGTCGCCGCGCTTCCCGTGATTTGGATGAGACCGACGTTGGTCACCGATCCGCCGGCGACCTTGCCCGTCGCCGTCACCGTGAGCCCCATGCCGGCGCTCGCCAGCGTCGCATCCGTGAACGCCTTATCCGACACCTGTGTCTTCCAACCGGTCGCTTCCATTAGAAGCTCGGAGACGCGCGCTCGGATGGTGTAATCCTGGTACGCTGGCAGCGCTATGGCCGCCAGTAATCCGATGATCGCAACGACGATCATCAATTCGATGAGCGTAAAGCCGCGCGCGATTGTTCTGGCGACGGGGTTCATTTGTTCGGCTTTGCAAAGACAAGGTTAGATTCTCGCGGACTACCGCGGCGAGTCGTCTTCGCCGGCTGAGAGACACAAAACCCCTCGTACGAGGGGTCTTGTGGCGTTAGCTATCGCAGTGACCGTCAATCAATGACGGCACTCGGCGGGGACGTACTTGAACGTGGCCGTCGTACCACCGGTGCTGCACACCCAAAGGACCTTTCCGGCGTTCAGCGACGGCGTGAGGATGATCGAGACATCCGTGCCCACGGTGGCCGCGCTGCCGTTTATCTGGATGATACCGCCAGGGGTCACCGACCCGCTCGCCACCTTGCCACTCACCGTGACGGTAAGACCGATGCCCGCGCTCGCGAGCGTATTATCGTTGTTCGCCTTCTCGGCGACCGTGGTCTTGAAGCCGCTCGCTGCCAGCACCAGTTCCGAAACCTTGGCCCGGATGGTGTAGTCCTGGTATGCGGGCAGCGCTACCGCCGCCAAGATGCCGATGATGGCAACTACGATCATGAGTTCGATCAGTGTAAAACCGCGTTGTACTCGTCTTAACATCAGTCAGCTCCTCTGGGTCGATAAATCGATTAGTGCGACTGCAACTTGTCGATCACTGGCGATGTAAGGCAGGTTTCATGCCATCGGCGCCCCGTACGGCGACCGTCAGGCCGTTGCTGCCCGTTGCGCAGCCGCCGCAGGCTACGCCCTTCCAAGTCCAGCCGTCCGCCGAAAAATAACGACCGCCACCCTGGTCACTTTAGCGTTTTGTCGCGTTTCTACCGGTTCCGCTGCGGATACGAACTGCGGCCGGGCCGCACGGACTGCATGAGAACGACATATGCCCGCGCACGACTCAGCACAGCCGTCGCCCAAACCCGGCACAAACTGACCAATTTGGTCACCCCGCAGTCGATAGTCGGCGCTTGGGCTTCGGACCCGCGGCTTCAAGCCATTTTCACCGCCACTGAGCTATTCGACGAGACGAAACCGATGTACTGGTAGCTCCGGCCCGAGCGACCGACGTACTCCTGGAAGGCACGGAACTCGTGCTGCCTCCATCCGGGGTAGTTCAGGTATTCGTCGAACACGATCACTGTGCCCGGAACGATGCGCGCCGCAAGATGTTCGAGGATCGAACGGGCCGATGAATACAGATCGCAATCGACATGGATAAAGCGCGCGGGCTCGGCGTGCCGAGCCAGGAATTGCGGCAGGGTTTGATCGAACCAGCCCTTATGCAGATGTATTCTCGTATCGTCGAACACGGGCGGCTCGGATACCAGGCTGAAGCGTCCCTTCTTCTGGTAGTACGTCCAATCTTCGGGCAGTCCTTCGAACGAATCGAATCCGTGGACAGCGTGCTCGCAGCGGCGCGCGATGAGCTGCAAGCTCTCGCCGCGATAAACGCCGAACTCCATGACCAACCCTGCGACGGTCGCTTGGTCGAGCGCGTACTCGAGCAAGACATCTCGCCGCTCGAAGTTCATGGCGCCCATCATGTGACCGACCATGTACTCCGCGGACTCGTAGCCGGCCGCAAGCCATGCGAGGGTTTCGTAGTTGATGTGTTTCGGATGAGGCAATGGCTCGCGCAGGAAAGCGAGCACAGCCGCGCGCGGCGCTCCAGCCTTGGACGGCACAGCGCGCACCGGCGACTCTACGGCCGAGCGCGACGAAAGCGTGCGCCGTAGCTCGCGGATTAGACTTTTCAACATGACGCCTTCTCGCCCTGACAGGACCCGCCCCCCGCGCGCCGGCAATGACGCACGCTCTCGCCATGCGGCTAACTCGCGTCCGCGAGCTCGCGCAAGCAATTCGCGGCCTGGACCATGACGCCAGTCCAGTCCCCCGCCGAGTGCTGGCGCAACAGTCGTATGGAGGGATACCAGGGCATCGTATCGCCCTGTGCCATATAACGCCACTCCGGGGACTCGGGCACGAGCACCCAGGCTTTGCGGCCGAGCGCGCCGGAGAGGTGAATGACGGCCGTGCAAACGCTTACAATGCCATCCAGGGCGGCGACTAGCGCCGCTGTTTCGTCGAAGTCGTCGATCGCCTCGGGCCAATACGCCACATCGATACCTCGCTCTCGCCGCAGCGCGTCGAGCTCGGCGACGCTGTGGCCGTACTGAAGATTGACGAAATGCGCGCCCTCCTGGCGCAGTAACGGCTCCCACACAGGCAAATCGATCGAGCGCAGATTGCGCCGCGTCGATACCATGCCGCCGCGCCACGATATGCCGATCTTGATACCGGGACCGAGCTGTTTCAGCCGACAGCGCCAATTAGCCACGCGTTCGGCATCGGCGACGAGGTAGCCAGCATGCGCCGGGAATGCCGCGTGCTCGCGCCTCAAGTACCGCGGCAGCGAGCCCGCCGGCACTTGCAGATCGATCGCGGGTGCGTGCACTAACCAGCCTGGAGTCGGTTCGCTCTGACTGCCGGCGACGACGCTCGCCTGCGGAAACGAGCGCCGGAACAATCGCTCGAGCGACGGCGCGCATTCGATGATGCAGTGACGCGCGCGCCCGAACACATCGCCGAAGCACGACGCGAACATGATCTCGTCTCCGAGCCCTTGCTCGCCGTGAATCAGTAGCGTCCTGGCGGCGATCTCCTCGCCGCGCCACTCGGGATATGGAAACGCGCGCGGAACGAAATTGCAGCGCACCTGCTTGCGCGCTTCGTAGTCATCCCAAGCGGTCTCGAAGCGGCCGAGCTTGAGCAGCGCGAGGGCGCGGTTGAGCCGGGCCTCGTGCAACTGTGGCTGCGCCGCCAGCAGGCGATCGCATAGGCGTATCGCTTCCTCGAGCTCGCCGCGATGGGCAAGCACCAGGCTGTAGTTGCATTGCACGAGTGCATTTTGCGGTGCGAGCTCGACAGCGTGCTCGATATGACGCGCGCCCCGATCGTATTCGGCGCACTCACGCATCAGCAAGTAACCGAGGTTGCTGTGCGCGAGCGCATGGTTGGGATCGATCCCGCACGCCTGTTCGAAACTCTCTACCGCGCCCCGCAGATCACCTTGCTCGAGCAGCAATGCTCCCTGAAGATTGAAGCTATCGGCGTTGCGCTCACCGCGCTCGATCGCACGTCGGACACTCTCGAGCGCCTCGGCTCTATGCCCTTGCTTGTGCTCCACCACGGCGAGTGCATAGTGTGCGGACCCCATTTCTGGGGCGAAGCACAGCGCCATAACGAGGGCATCGGCGGCTTCCTCGTGCCGGCCGAGACGCAACGTCGCAAGCCCGAGGTAATAATGCGCTTGCGGCCAGTCGTGGCGCTGCACGAGGCAGCCTTCCAGGCATGTGATCGCATCGACATAACGGTGCGCATTGAAGTGACTCAAGGCGGCGTCGAACAGCGATGAATTATCCGGGGCCGGCGGTTCGATCGGAGGGCGTACTAACCGCGGTTCGGGTTCTTGCGCCCGCTCGGAGCTGCGCGGCCACAGGCGAGCCAGCCATCGCGCGTTCATCGCGGCCCTCCGCCTTCGCCCTGTCGATGGCACAGCCGCGATGCGATCATGGCATACGCCTCACGCTTGCCGCGGGCCCGCGCAGGCTAGCCGCGCTTGGAGCGTAGCGAGCACGCTGAGTAGCGCGGGCCCGGCGCCGCCCTCGGCCGGCGCGTGGAACAAACGAACGGACGCGTACCAGGGCATGCGAGCCCCGCGCCTCGGATAGCGCCATTCCGGCGCCGAAGGCAGCAGTACCCAGGTTTCCGTCCCGAGCGCGCCGGCCAGATGCACCAGCGTGTTGTCCACGCTGATGACGAGATCGAGCGCCGCCACGATAGCGGCCAGTACATCGAGATCAACGCAATGCGCGCTCAAATCGACGATGTCTGTGGAAAGCGGCCCGCAAACCGCGTCGAGCTCCGCCCGATGGTCACCATTCTGAAGAGCCACGAATCGGCAGTGAGGCACCGATAGCAGCGATCGCCATGCCTCCAGAGGCACCGAGCGTAGCCATTGCCGCGTCCGCAACGCCCCTCCGCGCCATGAGATGCCGATCGTCAGATGCTGCGTACCTGCAAGTTTCGACTGCCATTGGCTCACCTGCACGGGATCTGCATGCAGGTAAGGGGCGCCGTCGAACGCCGCCGCGCTGGCGCGGAAGTAACGCGGCAGGCTGCCGATCGCCACTTGAAAATCGCAGGCGGGCAAGCGTCGCAGCGAGCCGCTGTCCGCATCTTTTGCAACGCCCTCGACGCAAGCGCCGGGAAAAGAGCGTGCGAAGAGCTTCGCAAGCCGCGGGCTACAGGCAAGGACGCAGCCCTGCGCCTGCGCAATGAGATCACGCAGGCAGGATGCGAACATTATTTCGTCACCCAAACCTTGTTCAGCATGTACGAGCACGCGCCGGCCGCGCAGCGGCTCGCCTCGCCAGAACGCAATACCGACGTCGCGCCTCGGGGTGGCGGTGGCTTCGAAGCGGGATTCGTACCTCTCCCACCCGGCCGCCAGATCGCCGCGCATCAGATGTGCATAGCTCGCGTTGATGCGTGCGTCGCCGAAGTGCGGATACGCCTCGAGCACGCGCTCGTAAACCGCGCATGCCTCGTCCAAACGGGCGAGATCGCGCAGCGCATGTCCCACGCACGCCAGGGATTCGGCGCCGGCTTTGGCCTCGTAGGCGCGGTTGAACTTATCCAGCGCCTGCTCCGGAAAGCCGGTCTCCAGGTCGAGCAACCCGCCGTTGTGCAGGGCGGATAGATTGCCGGCATCGAGCTCGAGTGCGCGCGTGAATGCCGCGCGGGCTTGCGCATAGTCGCCGATCAGGAAACACGCGTAGCCGAGCTGCGCATTCAACTCGGCCGATTGCGGCTCCGCGGCGACCGCACGATCGAAACAGCCCGCGGAATCGACCAACTGGCCGAGCGCCTTGTACGCGTAAGCGCAGCTCGTCCACACGCGTGCCGACGCGCCCCGCGAGCCGCTGGCCTGTTCGATGGCATCGAGCGCAGCTTCGCGCGACCCGAGCCGGGCCCGAGCCCACGCGAGGTCGGCATGAGCACCGGCGCATTGCGGGTCGTACAGCACGGCGAGCTCTAGACTATCCGCTGCATCTTCCAGCAAGCCCAGCTGTAGTTGCACGCTGCCCAGTGCGTGATGTGCCGGCGCGAAGTCGTGGCACAGATCGAGGGCTCGCTCGAATTCGGCACGAGCCGGCTCCAACTCGCCGCGCTCGATTCGGGCCATACCACGCTCGAAGCTCTCCTGGGCACTCCGAAGATCCGATCCGGGTACAGTAGGATGCCCCGCCTGGGATGACTCGCCCTCGCCGGTGCGATGGCCTGCGAGGCGGGCGATCAGAGTTCCGAACCTCATCGCGTCAATTCTCTGCGCCCGGCGTGCCGCGGCTAGGCTCTGAGCGCGCTCAACCATTCCGCGACCGGGCCGATGGTCGCATCGAGCGGGTGGCAGCGTTCGGCGCGAAGCAGCGTGAGCGACGGATACCAGGGGCTTCTCTCGCCACTCTGCCACCAGCGCCATTCTGGGCATGCGTTCAGCAGCACCCAGGCCGGACGTCCGAGCGCGCCCGCCAGATGGGCGTTGGTGTTCGCGACCGTAACGACGACATCGAGCGCCGAGATTAACGCCGCGGTCGCGTCGAGGTCTGACGGGATCTCATCCCAAACAGCGACACCGTAACCGCTGAGCGCCCTGCGCTCGGCCTCGTGCAGGCCGTGCTGCAAGCAGACGAAGCGTGCCTGGGCGATGTCGAAAAACGGGCGTAGCGAGGCGAGATCGAGCGAGCGCAGCATCGAGCGGGTCTTGTCCGTACCGCCGCGCCATGACAGACCCACACGCACGCTGCCGCCCAGGGCGTCGAGCCGGGCGCGATACGCCGCGACTGCTTTCGGGTCGGCGCGCAGATACCCCTGATGCCTGGGGAAGCTTGTCAGGTCGTTTCGCGACCGTGCCGGCAAGCTGCCGATCGCGGTCTTGGCCACGAGGTCCGGATACGCATCGAGCCAATCGAGCGCGGCTTGGCGCTCCACGCCATGCACATGCATGCCGCCAAACGAGCGCGCGAACAGCGGCGCGAGCCGGGGCGAGCATTCGACCACCACCCGATGTGCGACAGCGCGCAGATCCTCGAGGCAGGAAGCGAACATGATTTCGTCGCCCAGTCCCTGCTCCGCCAGCACGAGCAGCCCGCCCTCGCGCAGTGTATCGCCGTCCCAGTCGGGGTATGGGAAACGACCGAGCTTGCGCCCACCCGGTCGCGAGAACCTCAACTCGTAATCGGGCCAACCCTGGGCATAGTCGCCGAGCGAGAGACGAGCGAGCGCCTGATTCCAGCGCAGCTCGGTATGGTCCGCATGTTGGCGCAAGGCATGCCGGTAAAGCTCGAATACTTCGACATGGCGCCCCTGGTCATGCAGCGCGAGGCCGAGATTCGCCAGCGCTTCGACCCGAGTAGCGTCAACCGCCAGCGCGGCGCGAAAGTGCGCTTCCGCCTCGCGCGCCTCGCCGAGCTGCTGCAAATGAACCAGGCCGAGATTGATGTGCGCGGCCGCTGCCCTCGGATTCAATGCGATCGCCGTCCGATACGCCTGCACGGCGGCGGCCACGCGGCCAGCGCGATTCAACGCCAGGGCCAGCTCGCAATGGAGATCCGAGCGCATCGGCTGGAGCGCGACGGCGCGTTCAAGCAGCGCGATCGCCTCCGCGACCGCGCCGCTGTCCCGCCGCAGCGCTGCCAGGCACTGCAACGTAGCGACGCATTCAGGATTGAGCGCCGAGGCGACTTCCAGGCTATCGAATGCCTCGTCGATGCGACCCAACGCGATATAGGCGCGCGACTGTCCCAGGTGCGCCCGAGCGCAATCGTCGCCCGCCTCGATCGCGGCCTGGTATTCGCCGCACGCCCGCTCCGCCAGCCCCTGGGCGAGCAATCGGTCCCCCGCCAGACAGTGGCTGGAGCCGGCAGCCGTCGATGACGGCGCCGCCACATCGGCCTGTGGGACGGCAGGCGACCGCGGCGTGCCGCTGCGTGCTGCGGTTCCACGGCGAATGCGTTCGAATACGCGCATCAGGCCGCTTCGTCATCGCTACGCTGCGTTGCGTGAAGCATGCGATCGCGCTCGGCAAACCACTCGCCAGCGTATTCGCAATCTCGATACTCGTCGAAGTACGGACCGCCGAGCGTGTAGTGGACGAGCGACCTGCCCGGCCGCGGCGGGTCATATCCGACCAGATGATTCCAGGCGTGTGGCAGCTCGCCGATCAGCGCATCGTCTGGCAGCCACTTAAACTGATGCAGCTCGAGACCGCTCGCCGTGTTGACATATTCAGGCGTGAGCGAGCGGCAGCGCGCGTTGTTGAACAACATGACGCTCGACCAGTTCTTCTTTTCGTATGCCGACTGCGGCTGATCGAGAAACTTGACGCGCTCGCGCGGCGTGTGCTCGTGCTTGACCACCATCACTGCATAGCGTTCGTCCCGCAGCGCGTACAGCGTCGCGACATCGTCCAGAACGAGCATGTCGCAGTCCATGAAAATGGACCAGCCGGCGAAATCCGACAGATACGGCGTGAGAAAGCGCGAGAACGAGAAATCGGTCGATTGCAACGGATGGCGCTCCCGGCTCAGCACGCCTCGAAGCTGCGACAATGCAAGCGGGACGATCGCGACCGGGCAAGAGGCACGCGCCTGGATGCTGTGCGCGAGCACGTTGTAAGCAACGGCCTCGCGTGGATCGAAGCCGAGAAATACGCGGATCATCCCCCTCTCCCGATGGCTCGGTTGCCGCCCCATTATACTGCCGCGCTCGCTCCGCGACCGGGTGCGCAAGCCGCGAGCACGACCCATTTCCTGGCTCTCATTCAGGGCTTGCACGATCTGGGGAGCGAGCCGCAAGCCCCTCGAGATTCTTGACACTCACCCGGCGAGCGGCCTGGCATAACGGCGGAAACGCTCGTCTTCCAAGCGATATCGATAGAAATTGCCGATGTGCCAAACGCGCTGCTGGAGCTCCGGCGGTATGGCGACGACGCGCAGCGGCTCGCCATAGAGCTCGTTCATCCGCAGCACGGAATCCAAGGCGATCTGGTCCAAGTGCCACCGGAGTTGCGAGCGCGTGCTGCGCAAGGCGATGTAGCCGGCAACGCGCTCGGCGAAGCGCACGGCGGCTGCGCTGGGCGTGATTACGAAGTGGTTGGCGACGATATCGAGCCAGGGAGAATCCGGCGGTTCGCGTTTCAGGACGGCGACGTCGCAACCATCGGCGAGCGCCGCAAGGGCGTCCAGCGGCTGTTCAACGACAGCGTCCATATCGAGCAACACCACCGGCAACGCATCGACGCGCAACCAGCGCGGCAATTGGAGAAAGCGCGCGCAGCTATAGTACGTCCGGCGCGCGTTCAGGTGCTCGGCTACGTCGTCAGGAGTGTATTCGATGGTCACGCGCAATCCGGGCAAGCGCAATTCGCGTATGACTCCATCGACGACCCTCGAAAAGGCGTCATCTGGATCGACGACGTGCAGGTGCAACCGAGCCCGCGGCCCGGCGTTGCGCGCGAACGAGCGCAGAAAAGCCGCGCCATAGCGATTGAGATAGACCGAATCGCATGCCACCATGACGACGTACTTGGCCTGCGATTGCGCAGCCGCTTCGTGCACGATGTGCGCCTGCGTCTCGATCTCTGCAGCGGCCTTAATCAGGGCGGCCCACGCCTCACGATCGACCCGAATTGAGCCGCAGTGCGCAAGCGCAGGAGAAAGCTTCGCGGCGCGAACGAATTGCACGCGCGCCTCGTCGGTCAAGCCCAGGCGCATCAAGGTCGCGCCCAACCGTGCGGCCAGAAGCGCCGAATCGGGGGCGAGGCGCAAGCCTTCTTCGGCGGCTTGGCGCGCCTCGGCGAACCGACCCATGCCGTGCAGCACGGTGGCATGCACCAAGGATAGCTCGGCATCGAGAGCGCCTGACGCTCGCGCGTGCTCGATGCAGTTCAATGCGGCATCAAGCCGGCCCAGCCGCCAGCGGCAGCTCGCCAACCGGACCGCGATGCCGGTATTGAAAATACGCTCGGCTGCCCGCGCCAAGTACGTCTCGGCGCTGTCATAGTCGCCGATCCCTTCTGCGGCGAGCCCGCGCAACAACCAGGCTTCGGCGCAATCGCTCTGTTGGTCGAGCAGTGCACTTGCCAGAGCGTCGGCATCCGCATAGCGACGCGCCTCGATCGCCGCACGCGCGCGGTCGAGCAACTCGCCCAGGCTCGATGCGGAGGGTACTGGGATCACGCTCACGGGGCGGGCGTCGGGTTCTATCCGAGGTCGCCCGAACCGGACCCCGGCGATCTGGTCAAGGCACGGCAGTCAACCATCGCGGCCACAGCAGGGATCAGCCACGGCCGATGCGTTGTTCCTGCAGCTTGGGGCCGAGATCCGTCTGGATCAGCGTCTGCACCCAGACTTCCCAAACGAGTCCAGGCCGGCTGGCCGTTGCCGCCTCCAGCCGCTCCTGCCACCAGGCGAGCGGTCTGATCGTGCAGTGCGCGTTCTCGCCGTTGGGCAGCGTCTTCTTGGCGGGGAAACACGCGATATTCGCGTATACGAAGCGCTCGGCGAAGCCGAAGATCTCGCCGATGATCCAGTCCACGTCTTGTTCCGGACAGTGCTCCAGCACATCGGTCGAGACCACGCCGTCGAAGCGCGCGGTAGGCAACGCGCTGTAGGGGAAATAACAGGGATCGTAGCAGTGCACGTCGTCGACACCCCAGTAGTCGATTACGCCGTCGTAGATCGTGCCGTCGGCCACCTTGAGCTGCATCGGTGCATACTGCTGTCCTTTGCCGCTGCCGTAGTCGAGAATGCTTCGCGCGCCCGTGCGGAGAATCAAATTCTTGATCCGCGCAAGCTGCGGCATCAAGCTCATGCCGTTGAATGTCTGCTCTGGGGGCAGCCCGAGGCGCTTTTCTCCGCTCTCGTGCAGTTCGATGTACAAGCGCTGGAGCTCGCGGTAGCGGGAACTGGGATTGTCGCGACTGAATTCCATGACGATCTCCGAGAGCGTAGCGGGATTTTCGGTTAGCGACATGATGCCTGCAAGCGCGCCTTTACCGCGGCGATGACCGGGCCCCAGTCGCCGCGCTCGCCCTGGCGTATCACGCTCGCTGACGGATACCAGGGCATGTGCTCACCGTGCAGCCCGTAGCGCCACTCCGGCACCTGGGGCGCCAGGATCCAGACCGGGCGTCCCAGCGCGCCGGTCAGGTGAATTAGCGCCGTGCAGACGCTGACGACCAGATCGAGCGCGCATACTAGCGCAGCCGTCTTATCGTAATCAGCGAGCGCATCGGCCAGGTGAAGCATGCGACCGACTCGTACGGCGTCGGCGATTTCCGGCTCGCTCCCCGGACTGTCGTACTGGAGGTTCACGAACTTCACGCCCGGCGTGTCGAGCAGGCTATTCAGCAGTTCGGCCGGCAAAGTGCGCAGCATCTGGCGCGACTTCGCCGTACCGCCGCGCCAGGAAATGCCGACCTTGAGCCCGGGGCCAAAGGCCTGCAAGCGCCGCCGGATGACGGCGACTTGCTCGGCATCCGCCTCGAGGTAGCTGCGATGAGTAGGAAAATCCGCGCGCGTGCGCCGGAACTCGCGCGGAAGACTGCCGCTAGCCACCATGAGGTCGGTCGCGGGGATCGCTGCGTTCTGTGCCGCGCTCGCCGCCGCGCCCCCTGCGACGCAAGTCGTTCCGGCAAAGGAACGCCGGAACAGCGTGACGAGCTTGGGCGCGCACGCAATGACCACATTCGGGCAGCGCCGCAGAACGTCGGGAATGCACGAAGCGAACATGATCTCGTCGCCGAGACCTTGTTCCCCGTAAATGAGCAGCGATCGCTGCGCCAGATCCTCCCCGTTCCAGACGCGGCGCTCGACGGGCGACCTGCCTCGTTCTTCGCCTAGGTGTCGCAGCTCGTAGTCGCCCCACGCTTCGTCATAGCGACCGAGCAGCAGCAAGCCCAAGGCGCGATGGAAACGAATCGCATGCATCGTCGGATCGAGAGCAAAGGCTGCCTCGTAGCTCGCCAAGGCCTCGTCCATGCGACCGAGGTCCTGCAGCGCGATGGCGCGATTCGCGTGCACTTCCGCGTCCGAAGCGTCGACTCGAAGCGCGCGGTCGAGGTGATCGAGCGCGGCCGCGGGCTCGAGTAAACGCTTGAGGAGGACAAAACCCAGGCTCGCGTGCGCGGCAGCATGTTCGGACTCTTCGCTCAGCACTCGCGTGCAAATCGCGATCGCTTCGGTGGGGCGCGCCTGTCGGTCGAGCATGGCAACCAGCGCCTTGAGCGCTTGCGGATGCGCGGGTGGCGCGGTGAGCTCGGTCAAGCGAGCGATCGCCTCGGTGTCCTGGCCAGTCCCCTGCAGCAGCAGCGCGAGATTGAAGCGCACCGCGCGGTTGTCCGGATCGAGCGCGAGCGCACGGCGATAGCATGACTCGGCATCGGCCGGACGTTCCTCCAGGCGCAGCACGTTGCCTAGATCTGCCAGGCAGGAGGCGTCGTCCGGGTCCAAAGCGACGACTCGCTCGAGCACGCTGCGCGCCTCGCGCAATTGTCCCGTCGCACCCAGGACGCTACCGAGCAAACGCTGCGCGGAGATCCAATCGGGCCATGCGAGCGTCGCCTCGCGCAGCACGCGTTCCGCCTCGGCGTATCTTCCTGTCCCGGCGAGACCGCTTGCCTGCTCGAGGACGCGCTGCTGCTTTGCTCGGTCGGCGGCCGGCGCGGGCGTGCGCTTCGCGCGTGTCGCGAGCCGCGTGAGCATGCGCGCGAGCATCATTGAGCGCAATCGCCTCGGCCGCACTGCGCGACTGCCGCCCGGTAAGGCGGTGTGAACTGTCCCCGGCGGCGCTGGCAGGCGAGTCTAAACTTCAATATCATGGATCAGCGCTAACCTTCGGCGTTGACGATGGACCTTGAAGAGTACGGAAACCCCGATCCCCACATAAGCGTGGATAGCCCTGCCGGTCCGGTTCATTTCTCGACGCCGAATCGAGCGACCGCATGGCGCGTTGAAACGCTTTTCACCAAGGGGCCGGACACCATGGCGTGGATTGCCGGCTTCTGGCCTCGTTCCGCCCTGGTCGACTCGGCGCCAACGTCGGAATGTACACGATCTGGGCAGCCAAGACCCGCGGCACGAAAGTGTTCGCGTTCGAGCCCGAATCGCAGAGTTGTTCCATCCTCAATCGCAACATCCTGCGCAACGGTCTCGTCGAGCTGCCGTCGGCTTACTGCGTCTCTCTGGCCGATACAGTGGGTTTCGGTCGCCTCGCTTTGATCGCATTCATGGCCGTCAGTTCGGTGCATCAGTTCGCCGATAGCCTGAAAGCAGGGCGGAGAGCTGCCGCTTTTCTCCAAAGCAGCTACGGCTCGACTTTGGATACACTGGTCGCCGATGCTTCGATCACTGTGCCCATCGATCCAGGTTTCCGCTGCGACGGAGCCAAGCACCACGGCTTCGAGTTGTTCAGGCAAGTGATGACCCCGCCGTACTCGCCCAATTCCCTATTCGGGTTCTTCAAGACCGACCAAGCGTTTCACGGAATGGAGCGAATCGATCGACCGCGCATTCAGCGCGACTTGATGCTATACAATATTCACGGAAGCAATGTGGCCAAGCGAGCCGCTGCGCCGCGCGCCACGGCCGAGAGGGAGACGTAGGATGGGCATATTGCAACGCTTATCGGGCAAGGACGTCGACCAGTTCGCCAAGTCCCTGGCCGTCGAAATCTCCAAGCGCTATCCGCCTTCGCTCGACCAGGCGAAGGAAAAGAAGATCTCGCAGAACCGGATCGCGCGCGTGCTCGAGGACGCCTATGGCAAGGCGATCGAATTCAAGAGCGCCAAGAACCTCGGGGTGTACCGCAAGGCCCGCTTGGGCAACACCTTCCGCTGGGAGCTGACCGAGCTCGGCTACAGCAAGCCCTTCGTCGAGATGGCGACCGAAGGGCTGGTGGTGTACATTACGCGCAAGTCGCCTTCCGCCCAGGAAACGAAAGCCGGCAGCGATAAGCGCTGAATGCGCGGCACAGCCGATCCGCGCTCGGCACATCCCCGGTCAGCACACCCCGATCAGGGCGCCCCGATCAGGGCGCCCCGATCAGCGCGACCCTGATCTCGGCGCGTCTCCGTTCAGCGCGACCCTGATCAGCGCGTCCCGGATCAGCGCAAGGCGCCACCACGCCGCGCTACGGGTTGTAGCCCGGGATCGCGGTCTCGTCGACGCGGTTGATCTGCACCGGATCGAGGAACTCCTCGGCGTAGCGCAGGTACACCTTCTCGCGAATGAACACGTCGAACAGGTGCGCGTCGACGTGATTCTCCTCGGCCATGCGGCCCAGGATCTCCAACGATTCGGACAGCGTCTTGCCGGGCTTGTACGGCCGGTCCTTGGCCGTCAACGCCTCGAAGATATCGGCGATCGCGACGATCCGCGCCTGTAGCGGCATCGCCTCGGCGGTCAGGCCGCGGTGATAGCCCTTGCCGTCGAGGCGCTCGTGATGGCTGGCCGCGATCTCCGGCACGCCGCGCAGATGCTTGGGCCACGGCAGCGCGGAGAGCATCTTGTAGGTCATCGCGACGTGATTGTTGATGACCTGGCGGTCTTCGCGCGTCAGCGTCCCGCGCACGATCGACAGGTTGTAGACCTCGTCCTCGGTCAACAGGGCGGCACGCTCGCCTTGCTCGTTCACCCAGGTTAGACGCGCGATCCGCTGGATGCGCTCGAGCTGCTCGCCGGTCATGAACTCCCCGCCGACGTTGACGCGGCGCAGGAAGTCCCGGTCGTCGTCGAGTCCCGCGAGGCGCTGGCGCAGCTCGGCGTCCAGCCCGGAAACATCCGCCGCGGGATCCTTCGCGATGAGCTTGAGCTTCGTTTGCAGCGAGTCGATGACCGCTTCGCGCTTGGCCACCTCGAAGCGCGTATCGATCAAGTCGATGCGATCGAAAATGATCTGTAGCTTGGTCGCCTTGTCGACGATGTGCACCGGGGTCGTGACCTTGCCGCAATCGTGCAGCAGGCCGGCGAGCTTGAGCTCGTAGAGCGCATGCTCGTCGAGGGTGAATTCGCGCAACGGACCGGTGCGCGCGCGGATCGCGGCCTGCGCTAGCATCATGGTGAGGATCGGCACCCGCTGGCAGTGGCCGCCGGTGTAGGGCGACTTGTCGTCGATCGCGGTATTGATGAGATTGATGAAGGCCTCGAACAGCTCCTCGAGCTGGTTGATCAAGAGCCGCGTGGTCAAGGCGATCGCGGCCTGCGAGGCGAGCGACTCGGCGAGGCTCTGGTCGGCCGCCGAAAACGGGATGATCTCGCCCGTGCGCCGATCCTGCGCGTTGATGAGCTGCAGCACGCCGATGATCTCGTTCTCGTGGTTCTTCATCGGCACGGTCAGGAACGACTTCGACCGGTAGCCGGTCTTCTTGTCGAAGTTCTTGGTGCCGGAAAAATCGAAGCCCTCGGCCACGTAGGCATCGGGGATGTTGACGGTGCGATCGTGCAACACCGCGTAGGCGACGACCATGGAGTTGTTCGGCAAGCCTTCGCGCCCGATCAGGTGGATCGGGTAGAACGGAATGGCAACGCCGGTGGTACCGCCCATCGCGATGTTGAGCGAGTCGGTACGCATGATCTCGAACTGGCAGTTGCCTTCGTCGTTGATGCGATAGAGCGTGCCGCCGTCGGCGTTGGTGATGGTCTTGGCCGCGACCAGGATCTTTTCCAGCAGCCGCGTGATGTCCTTCTCCTTGGAGAGGGACACGCCGATGCTGTTCAGCTCCTCGAGCCGCGCGAACAGGTCGTCGTGATCGGCCGCTTGCATGGCGCTCAACGGTCCTACTTGATGCAGACGGCGCGGACTTGCTTGATGTCGGTGATGCCCTGCAACACCTTTTCGATGCCGTCCTGCTTGAGGGTGCGCATTCCGTCTTCGAGCGCGGTAGCGATCATCTCGGCCACGCGCGCGTGCTCCTGGATGTTCTTCTTGACCGCGTCGGTGCCGAGCAGGAGCTCGTGCAGACCGACTCGACCCTTGTAGCCCGTCCCCCCGCACACCTCGCAGCCCACCGCCTCGTACAGGACGATCTCGCCCTTGTCGTTGCCGAAGCTCGCGGTCCATTCCGTGAGCAGCGCCTCGCGCTGCGCCTGCGGATCGTCTTTCCAAGAGCTGGTATGGGTGAGCTCCTGGGCGAACTCTTCCATCAGCGCATCGATCTCGTCAGGCGCGGCGACGTGCGAGCGCTTGCACTTGCCGCACAGCCGCTTGGCGAGCCGCTGCGCCAGGACGCCCAACAGGGCATCGGCGAAGTTGAACGGATCCATGCCCATGTCGAGCAGGCGGATGATCGACTCCGGCGCGCTGTTGGTATGCAGCGTCGCGAACACCAGGTGACCGGTGAGCGAGGCTTCGATGCCGGTCGAGGTGGTTTCCTTGTCGCGCATCTCGCCGACCATGATGATATCGGGATCGGCGCGTAGGAACGCTTTCATCGCCACGGCGAAGTTCAGCCCCGCCTTGGGATTCATCTGCACTTGGCGCAGTCCGCGCTGGGTGATTTCGACCGGATCCTCGGCGGTCCAGATCTTGGTGTCGGGCGTGTTGAGATAGCCCAGCACGGAGTGCAGCGAGGTGGTCTTGCCCGATCCAGTCGGCCCGCAGACGAAGAACAGGCCGTAGGGCTTTTCGATGGCCGACTTCAACCGCTCCAGGTTTCTCGCCGAAAGCCCCAGCTTGTCGAGCGGAATCGGCTCGCCCGCGGCCAGGATCCGCATGACGATGTCCTCGACCCCGCCCTGGGTCGGGATGGTCGCCACGCGCAGCTCGATGTCGAGCGGGCCGAACTTCTTGAACTTGATCTTGCCGTCCTGGGGCTTGCGCCGCTCGGCGATGTCCAGGTCGCACATGATCTTCAAGCGCGCGGCGATGGCGCTGCGGTAGCTCGCGGGCACCGAGATGTAAGGCTGCAGCGAGCCGTCCTTGCGAAAGCGGATCTCGGTCTTCTGCTTGCCGGGATAGGGCTCGATGTGGATGTCGGAAGCGCCCTGGCTGTACGCGTCCATGATGACTTTGTTGACCAGCTTCACCAGCTCGTTGTCGTTGGCCGCGTTGACCGCGTCGTCGCCGCTGCCGCCCTCCTCCGGCTCGAGCTCGTCGGTGAGACCGCCCAGCATGTCGTCGATCGAGCGGCCCAGGTCGGTCTCGACGCCGAACATCTGGTCGAGCGTCAGGCCGAATTCGCGCAGCGAACAGACCTTGTAGACGATCTTCGCCTTCGGATAGACGTTGTTGACGACGCGCGAGCTCTTGATCTTCTCCGGGTCCGTCGTCAGTATGATCAGCCCCTCCTTCGTATCGTCGATCGGCACCCAGCCGCTCGACTCGCAAAAGTCGCGCTTCAAGTTGCGCAGGAGGTCGAGCGGCTTGACGCGATCGGGCTTGTTCGGCTCGTACGGTACGCCGAAAAACGCGCCCAGCGCTTCGCCGAGCGCCTGCGGTTTCACCTGGAATTCGTCCAGCAGAACCGTTTCGACCTCGAGATTCTTGCGCCGCGCCGAGCGCGCCGCCAGCTCGAGCTCCTCGGCCGAGATGACCGCGTTGGCGACCAGCGCATCGTACTTGCCGCGCACCAGCGGCTGGGACTTGCTGCGCTGGCGGAAGGCGATCGCAAGGGTCTCGGCGAGGTGCGTCACGCCCTCCTCGATCATCGTAGAGAACGGCTGCCCGCCCTTGGAGTTGATGATCTGGATGACGCCCATCAGGTCGCGGGTGACGTTGTCGATCACCGGCGCCACCAGCATCTGCTTGGTGCGATAGCCCGTGCGCTTGTCGACCTCCTTGAGGAAATTCAACTGCGGGCTGTACGACTTCAGCTCCTGGTCGTCGTACACGTCGCGGATGTTGATGACCTTCTTGTGCGTGGCGCAGTAGCCCGCGATGCTCTGCTCGCTGATGGGGAGCTTCAGATCCTTGAACTGGTTGAGCCCCATCTTCACCTTGGAGATGATCGACTGCTTGTCTTCCGAAACAGCGTACAGGGTGAGCCGGTCCGCGTTGAACAGCGAACAGATGTCCTGGCTCAGCTCCAACATGATCTCGTCGATGTTGTTGGTCGCGTGGATCTTGTTGGTGACCGCTTGCAGGTTGCGCGAGAAGCTCAGCTTCTCGGCGAGGACGTTGTCCTGCGCGACCGGCTTGGTTTCGAGTACGCTGCTCATCGGCTCATCCCCTCGGTGAAGGGCTGCTCGCTAACGGCCATCAAAGCTCGAAGACTTGATTGTTACGCAGCATGCGCGGGCGGTAGGCGCGCGCGCAGTCGTCGATCTCCTGCATGATGAGGTCGGGTTCGCCCGGCTTGAGATGGGTGATGAAAATCTCCGGCGTACGCGTGAGCTTGGCGAGCTCCTCGGCCAGCATGCTCGGGCACAGGTGCTTGGAGGCAACCGCCAGATCCCGTTCACGATTGCAGAACGCCGTCTCGATGATGAGATACCGCAGGTTATCGATCTGGTTGACGAGCGTCCACAACTCGTCGTTGGTAGTCGTGTCGCCGGTGAAGACGAGGCTGGTGCGGCCGCTATCGACATGATAGCCCACCGCGGGAACGACGTGGTTCGCCGGCATGGCGGTAAAGGAGCGGGCGCCGAGTTTCACCGCGACTCCCAGGCGCACCGGCTCGAAGCGCAGGAATGGCTTGTCCTTGCTCGGAATCTCGGTGAAGTCCGGCCAGATTTTCCAGTTGAAGATGTGGCTGCGCAGGATTTCCAGGGTCGCCGGGGTGGCATGTACGGCGAGCGGCGTTGAGCGCATCCAGCCCACGGTATCGGCCAGGAACGGAATGGAGGTGATGTGATCCATGTGCGAGTGCGTCACGAACACATGGTCGATTGCCGCCAGCTCCGCGATCGACAGGTCGCCCACGCCCGTCCCGGCGTCGATCAGGATGTCGTCGTCGACCAGCATGGACGTGGTGCGCAGACACCCGCCGATGCCGCCGCTGCAGCCGAGAATCCTGAGTTTCATCGTTCTACTTGTGCTCGAACGTGAACGCCCCGTCCCAATCCCTCCCCGGAGAATGGGCACGGTAGATCCCGACGCGGTCCACGTACAGTTGGTAGAGCTTGGATTCGGGCGAGAACTTGAGCAGGTTGAGCAATTGCAGCTCCGCCATGTCCCATTCCTGGGCCCGGTAGAGCTTTACCGCCTGGTTGAACAGCTTCAGCTCGTCGAGCTTGCGCTTGTCCACCTCGCCCACCACGCCGATCGGCTCGTATATGGCCACCGGCTCGAGCTTGCCTTTGACGCGTACCCGATCCAGCTCTCGGAATACGAAGTCATGCGCCGTCAGCTCGCGGGTGGTTTCGCCGACAATGATAGCAGCGCCGTATTCCTTTGTGATGCCTTCCAGGCGCGAGGCCAGGTTGACCGCGTCGCCCATCACGGTATACGCGAGGCGGATTCTCGAGCCCATGTTGCCGACGCTCATGCGGCCGGTATTGAGGCCGACGCCGATGCGAATTTCGGGCCAGTTGCGGCTATGAAAATGGGGCTGCAGCTCGGCGAGCTTGCGATGCATCTGCAAGGCGGCGTGGATCGCCTGGCGGGCGTGATCGGGCGCGGCCAAGGGCGCGCCCCAGAAGGCCATGATCGCATCCCCCATGTACTTGTCGATGGTGCCGCGATGACTGTAGATCACCTCGGTAAGGGGCGTGAGGAATTCGTTCATCAGGTTGGATAATTCTTTCGGCTCCAACCCTTCCGATATCGTGGTGAAGCCGCGGACGTCGGAGAACAGGACCGTCATCTCCCGGCTCTCCGGCGCCATCGAGAAATGCTCGGGGTTCTTCGCCATTTCGTCGACCAGCTCCGGGGGCACGTACTGCCCGAACAGGCCCGTGATCTGGCGCTTGCCGCGCGCTTCGACGAAGAAACCGTACGCCATGCTGAACGTGAACAGCACCAGGATCATGAGCACGCCCGAGGCGAGCGGCAGGACCAGGTTGCCCTCGTGAAAGACCCAGACGTTGGAGCCCACCGTGGCGAGCAGCACCACGGCCGTCGCCAGTGCCTGCTTCACCGGGGTGAGCAGCGGCAGCAAGAAAGTCATCGCGACCCCGGTGAGCATCAGCAGGACGATCTCCGCGCCCAGCACGTACGGCGGCTTCTGCTTGATCGTCTGGTCGAGCATCCCGGCGATGAGATTGGCGTGAATCTCCACGCCTGGGTACACGGAAGCGACCGGCGTCGATCGCAAGTCGAACAACCCCGGCGCGGTAGTTCCGACGAGCACGATCTTCCCCTTCAGGTCGTCCGGATTTGCCTTCCCCTGGATAACGTCCGCCGCTGGCAAGTACTTGAAACTGCCCTGCTTGCCGCGATACGGCACGAGCGCGGTGACCTTGTCGTCGACGGGAATGCGCACCGGGCCCACCTGCAGCCACTCCAGGCCCTGATAGCCGCGCGACCAGATCGCGTCGCTCGGGTAGCCGGGGACGACTTGCGGCAGCGCGACCGTGGTGCTTTTCGCTTTGGCCGCCTGCGACAGCCCCAGCAGCACGCGCACCATCGCGAGCGATAGCGGCTCGTAATACGCGCCCTTGTACTCGGCCAGCATCGGAACGCGGCGCGATACGCCGTCGGAATCGGTCGACGGATTGAAATGACCGGCGCCGGCGGCCGCTTTGACCAGCTCAGGCAGGTTGGCGCCGTAGCCGTGCGCGGTATAAAAGGGGATGTTCTTGCCCGCGAACGTGCCCGGCGGCAGCACCGGCGCGGGCAGAACGCCACTGATCGCCGCCCGCAGCTCGGGCGAAAAATAGTAGCCGAGCACGACCGGGCGTTGCCGGATGCGATCCGCGAACAAGCGGTCGTAGCTCAGCTGCGGTTCGAGCTGCGACAGCGCGCTCTGGAAGCGTTCGTCGTCCTTGAGCCGATCGCGGGCCAGCTCGCGCAGTACGTTCAGTCCCGAGCTCTCGTCCGGTTCGGCGAAGACGACGTCGAAGCCGACGATGGCTGCACCGTAGCGCTCGAACAGGTGGTCGACCATCAGCGCCATGCGATTGCGCGGCCAGGGCCAACGGCCTTCGCCGCCTTCCTCGCGCGGGCGCAGGCTGTTTTCGTCGATATCGACGATGACGATGCGTTCGTCCACCGTCGCGGGCATGGTCAGATTGAGGCGGGCGTCGTAGGCGAGCGCTTCCAGCCGATCGATCAACGGTATCCGGTACCACTTGTCGGCCGCGTGCCCGATGAAAACGAACACGACGACGAGCCCGAAGACGATGCGGGCAGCGTTCTTCTTCAATCTCCCTCCACTCGGGCGCTCGCTGCGCCCCGTGCGGCTGCGGGCGTCAATCCATGGCCGTGCCGCTCCGGTACGCCCGCGCGAACCAGATGCCGGCGCCAGCATAGCCGAGGCCGCGACCGGGAAGTGCCCAAATAAGCGCGGAAATCGGCCTCACGGTGGTCGCATGAGGACGCGCAGCCGCGGCCGCGCCGGAGCGCCGCCGATGCGCAATCCGGTGCGGCATGCGCGGTGCAATTGCAGGGCGGCTGACGAGCATTACGGCGGCGGACGAACCGCGGCAGCGCCCCAGGCGTGCGCGACAGCGCGCAAGCGCTCATCCGCCCCTGTGGAAGAACTCCATCTTCACGCCCGCGAGCTCCACCACGTCGTGATCGCGCAACGGGTGCGCCTGCGCATCGAGCGTCTTGCCGTTGATGATCGGAAAGTTGGCGCCCTCGACGTGGGTGATGTAATAGCCTTGCGGGCGGCGCGTGATCACCGCCACTTGCACCCCCGGCTTGCCCAGGGTGGTGAGATTCTTGACCAGGTCGAGCTCCTTGCCGGCGCTCGGCCCGGTGAGGATTTGAATGGCGCCCATCAAGGGGCCGGCGGCGGCCGGGGCCATCGGTGGAACGCTGGTCTGGGTGGCGGCCGCGCGGGCAACGATCGGCTGCGGGCCGGTCTGCGGGCCGGTCGGCGGGCGCGGCGCGACGGCGGCGGACGGCGCGGCGGCAGGTGGCACGGCGGGCCGTTGCGCGGCTGCGGCGTGGGCCGAATACGGTCCCGGCCCGGTCGTGGCGCCGGCGACGGCATGGCCGAGGGGCCCGGTCTGGGTGGAGGTCACACCGACCTGGCTGGCACCGAATCCCTTCCCCGCGCCGGACTCGGCTGCGCGGGAGGCGGCGGCGGGCCGGATCACCATGGTCTTTTCGTAATCCGCGGCCGCCGCCGTATGCGCCCCGGTCGCCAGGTTCTCGGCCAGGTACTTCAGCTTGTACTTGCCGATCTCGACCACGTCGTTGTGCTGCAAGATGTGCTTCTTGATCGGCACGCCGTTCACCAGGGTACCGTTGGTGCTGCCGAGGTCCTCGAGGAAGGAGTCGTTCAGGATCGTGACGATGAGCGCATGCTCGCCGCTCACGGCCAGGTTGTCGATCTGCAAGTCGTTGGAGGGACGGCGTCCGATGGTCAGACGTTCCTTGTCGAGGGGGACTTCCTTCATCACTGTCCCGTCCAGACTAAGAATCAGCTTCGCCATGGCAGTACCCCGTGCTTATTTGAACCACGAAAACAGCCGCGCGATCCAGCCTTTCGGCGCGGCATAGTCGTCCTTGACCCTGACCAGTATGACCGAGATATTGTCGCGCCCGCCGTTGTCGTTCGCCTGCTGCACGAGTTGGTCGGCCGCCAACTGGAGATTGGCTTGCAGGCTGCTCAGCGTCAATTGCATGTCCTCGTCCTCGACCATGTCGCTGAGGCCGTCGGAGCACAGCAGGTACACATCCCCCGCCTTCGTATCATAAACATGCACCTCGGTGTCGACATCGGCATCGATCCCCAAGGCTCGCGTCACCAGGTTCTTGTTTTGCGAAAGCTTGGCTGCCTCCTTGGTAATCATGCCGCTGTCGATCTGTTCCTGCAACAAGGAATGATCGCGCGTGATCTGCTCGAAGGAGTCCCCGCGCATCCGATACAGCCTGGAATCGCCGACGTGCGCGACGCAGATCCGGTTGTCGAAAAACAGCGTGACTACCAGCGTGGTTCCCATGCCGGAGTACTGCGGCTGGCTGCGAGCCGCCTCGAAGATCGACGTATTCGCCTTGGCCGCATGCTCCTTGGCGATGCGCTCGGCCTCGGTCAGCCCGCTATCGGGATCGAGCCTGCTGAGTTGGCGCCCGGAGAAGACCCGCTTGATCTCGGATGAAACCACCGCGACCGCGATGCCGCTGGCCACTTCGCCGGCGTTGTAGCCGCCCATGCCGTCGGCGAGCACCGCCAAACCGATCTCGGGATCGGTGCCGATCGAATCCTCGTTGTGTGAACGGACCCGGCCAGGGTCGGTCGCCGATGCAAACTCGAGAGCCGCGCTCAGACTCGCCATGGCCGGCTACAACCCGATGTCGACCGTGTCGGCGGTGAGGCTCGCCGCGCATGCGCGGATCGCCTTGGCCATCTCTTCCCCGGTCTGGAAGCGCTCATCGGGGTTCTTTGCCAGCGCGCGGTTGATGACCGCCGCCAGGCAATCGGGCACGTCGGGGCGTATGGTGAGAATGTCGGGGTGCGGCTCGTTGGCGATCTTGAACATGAGCTGGGCCATGGAATCGCCCTGGAAGGGGAGCTGGCCGCAGATCATCTGAAACAGCGTCGCGCCGAGCGAAAACAGATCCGATTGGCCGCCGATCTTCCTGCCGGCGAGCTGCTCGGGCGACATGTACGAGGGCGTCCCCAACACCATCCCGGTCTTGGTGCGGGAAGAGTCGGTGATGCGCGCGATGCCAAAGTCGGTCACCTTCACCGTGTCGCTCTCGGGCTCCCACATGACGTTGGCGGGCTTCACGTCGCGGTGCACGACGTTCTGCGTGTGCGCATACCCCAGCGCCTCCGCGACGCGCGCGACGATGCTCATGGTCTTGGTCATGGGCAGCAGGTTATCGGGCTTGGTGTAAGGCACCAGGTCCTTGCCCTTGAGGAATTCCATCGCGATGTAGGCGAGATCGTGCTCTTCGCCGGCGTCGTAGATGGTGACGATGTTCGGGTGCGTCAGCCGACCGGCCGTCTCGGCCTCGCGGAAGAAGCGCGCCTTCACGTCCTCGAGCTCATCGGCGTCGAATTCCTGTGCGAGCGCCATGGTCTTGATCGCGACCACGCGATTGATCTTCGGATCGCGCCCGCCGTAGACCACGCCCATGGCCCCCTTGCCCAGCTCGCGCTCGACCTGGTAGCGGCCCAGCATGGGCTTTTCCGCGCCGGCGCCAAGTACCATGGTCCCGCCGGGGTGCGAGGTGCCGCCGCCGAGCAGCACCGTTTCGCTCATGGCCTTGGCCCGGCCCAGGCGCTGCTCCAGATCGCGGAACTTCGGGTTGTAGTCCGCCATGTAGCGGAACACCGACTCGGCCTTGTTGAACTGCCGCTTGCGCTCGAAATCGAGCGCCAGGTTATAGAGCAGATCCATGACCGAATCGTCGATCGGCAGCTTGCGGAACATGTCGAAGGCCATGTCGAGCTGGCCCTGGCCTTGCAGCGCGAGCCCGAGCATCCGGTTGGAATGGGCGGATTCGGCCTCGGACTTCTCCTTGCCTCGCTCGGTCACGAGGAAGCGTTTGGTGGTGAGCAAGGCATGACCGATCACCAGCAACGCGGCGGCGGTCATGAATTGAAGCCACATCTGCTTGCTTACCATCAGCGCGAAGTGCGCGACGATGAGCGTGATCAGGATCGCGGCCGAGACGGCGGCCCCCATGCCTGCTTTGAGCTTCGGCAGCACCGCGATCAGGTACGCGGCGACCAACAGGATGAGCAGCAAGCGCACCCAGATGCCCCAACCGGGAGCAACGAAAAAATGCTCCTTGAGGATACTGGAGACCGTATGCGCCATGGTCTCGACCGGCGAGGTCGCGGCGGAGACCGGCGTCACCTGGGCCTGACCCAGGCCGGTTGCCGTCGGCCCGATCAGCACCACCTTGTCGCGGTACTTGTCGGCGGGAATCTTGCCCGTGAATACGTCGAAGAACGAGTCGATCGGAAACGGCGAGCGCCCGCCTTCGTGGCCGGAATAGAAATAGGTGTACATCCGCAGGTTCGAATCGGTGCGGATGCGCAACTTGCCGAGCGAGAGCTCCTCGCCGAAAGTGATGCGGATGTCGGACGGCTTCAGATTGAGGCTCTGCGCCGCCAGCATCACCGACAACGCGGGGAAGTACTTGTCGTAATAGCGCACCACCAGCGGCTCGGTGCGCACGGCGCCGTCGACGTCGCGATCGGCATTGAGATGGCCCATGGCGACCGCGCTGGTGGCGAAACCTTCCAGCGGATAGAGCGGATTGATGGCCGGAATGGGCAGGCGGTCGAGGTCGATGCCCCGGTCGGAGGCGTTAATGGCGCTTTTCGCCATGTATTCCGGCAGCGGCTTGTCGGGATTGCCTTGGGGCTCGACCAGCGCCTGGAACACGAACGGCAGCAGCACGTTGTTGGCGCGCCTGAAGCTGCCTTGCAACGCGGCATCAGTATTGAGCGCTTCGGCCGCCTCGGTCAGGATGCGATTGAACCGGCCCGCCGCCGGATCCGCGCTATTGCGGAAGGAGGATGCGGCAAAGGCCTCGGAGAGCTTGTTGATGTATTCGAGGCCGGGATCGATCTGCGGCTCGAAGAAGAACACGTTGTAGCCGATCACCTTCGCCTTGGCGCCGGTGAGGATCTCGGTCATCTTGGCATGGACCTCTCGCGACCAGGGCCAGCGGCCGATGTTGGCGATCGATTGGTCGTCGATGGCGATGACCGCAATGCGGTCGTTGGGGACCTGCGAGGTGGCGCGAACGCCTAGATCGTAGGCCTTGCGCTCCAGGCTTTGCAGCAGATCCTGGCCCGAAAAAACCAGGACCACCAGCGTCGCGACGACGCCGATAAACCAATCTGACCGCCAGAAGTCTAGTTTTTTCATGCCATCCCCGCGTTTTATCTTTTTTTTCTAGTGGTTACGCCATCGGGTTGACTATTCTACGATATTCAACCGAAAAGCATATGATTTTCTGGACACTAATGCCTTCGCCATCGGCTTGTATGGCAGCCGTACAACACCGCCGGCAGGCGCATACGAAAAAGCCGCGGTATCCTCCGCGGCTTGGCCTCGAGCACCGGCAACTCGGCGCGGTCATGTCCCCAGCATAGTACCAGCCGCAAGCCCGGCGGAGCGGACAAATTCGACTGCGTCCATCTTCTTTCCATCCTCGTGACGCAGGCGCAGCACTTCGATCTGCCCGCCTGAGGCGGTCACCCTGATGCTGTGCTCCCCGATCGCGCTCACCTCGCCGCTCTTGCCGGCGACATCGGCGAAACGGCGGAACACCAGCTTGCGGGCGTCGTAGATATAGAGCTTCTTGCCGTTGAGCGTCGTCCAAGCGCCCGGCGCGGGATTGCAGCCGCGGATGAGGTCGTACACCTGGCCCACCGGCCGGGTCCAGTCGATTCTGGCCTCGGCGGCGCGGCACCAGCCCTCGTAGGTCGCTTGCGATTCGTCTTGCACGGCTTGCTTGTGCTTGCCGGCGAAGACGAGGTCGGCGGCTTCCGTCATGGCGGCGACGCCCATGGGAAAGAGCTTGTTGAAATAGACATCGCCCAGCGTTTCGTCGGCGCCGATATCGCAGCTCTTCTGCAGCACCACGGGCCCTTCGTCCAGGCCGTCGGTCGGGCGAAAGATCGTCAGGCCGGTCCGGGGCGAGCCCTGGATGATCGGCCAGTTGATCGAGCTCGGCCCGCGATGCTTGGGGAGCAGCGAGGGGTGGTACTGGATCGTTCCCAGCCGCGGAATGGTGACGAATTCCTGCGGCGCAAACAGCAGCACGTACGCCATGATGCCCAGATCGACGTCGAGCTCGCGCAAGGCGTTCTGTGCTTCCGGCTTGCGATAGGAGGGAAACTGAAAAAGCGCGAGGCCCTTTTCCTGCGCCGCGAGCTTCAGCGGATCCGGTCTCGCGCCTTCCTTGTCGGGGGCGACGAACACGCCGGCGATCTCGTCGCCACGGGCGAGAAACGCCTCCAAGACGGCCTTGCCGAAATCCTGCTGTCCGATGATGGCAATCTTCATGCGTGCTCCTTCACGTAGCGCGATCCGAATGCTGCGGCCTGACCGTGGAAAAACGACAGCGGAAAGGGAAACGGCCGCCGGCTATCGTTCGCGATTGTCGCCTGATCCGACCGCGCTCCGACCCTCGACGCTGGTCCGACCCCGGTCCGCTTTCTTGCTTCAAGCCTTACGCGGCGGCACGCTGAAGGCGCCCGCCGACTTGAGGCTCGCGATGCGCGCATCGTCGTAGCCCAGCACTTGGCGCAATACCTCCTCGGTGTGCTCGCCGAGCAGCGGCGAGCGCTCGATCTTCGCGGCCGAGGCCGACAGCTTGATGGGCATGCCGACATTGTGCCACCTGCCGCGCTGCGGATGATCCAGCTCGACCATCATGTCGCGCAGCTTGACGTGCGCGTCGTTGAACAAGTCCTCGGTCGACATGATCGGCCCGCACGGCACGTCGAGCTCGTTCAGGATCTGCATGAGCTCGCGCTTGCTGTACTTGAGCGCGAGCTCGCCGATGAGCTGCCACATCTGCGCCTGGTTGTTACGCCGCTCGCCGATGGTGGCGAACTTCGGGTCGGTGGCAAGATCGGGCATATCGAGCTCGGCGCCGATGCGCTTCGCCAGCGCATCCCAGACGGCCTCCTGCACCACCACGTAGATATAGTCGTTGGGGCCGCCGGGCTTGCAGTGGATCGCATTGCCGAGCTGACCGCCGCCGGAGTCGTTGCCCGCGCGCGGCGCCGCACCCATGCCCTTGTGCGTGGGCACGGAGTACTCGGACAAGCCGCCGTGCCACAGGCGCTGGTGATCGCGCCACTTGACGCGGCACAGGTTCATCACCCCGTCCATCATCGCCACCTCGACGTACTGGCCCAGCCCCGTGCGCTCCGCCTGGCGCAGGGCGGCGAGCAAGCCGATCGCCAGGTGCAAGCCCGTGCCCGAATCGCCGATTTGCGCGCCCGTGACATACGGCGGGCCCTCGGGAACGCCGGTGGTGCTCATCGCGCCGCCCATCGCCTGGGCGACGTTCTCGTACGCCTTGAAATCGGCGTACGGCCCGGAAGAGCCGAAGCCCTTGATCGATCCCATCACGATGCGCGGGTTGATCGCGTGGATCTTCTCCCACGGGAAGCCGAAGCGGTCGAGCACGCCCGGGCCGAAGTTCTCCATCACGATGTCGCAGCTCTTGAGCAAGTCGACGAACACCTGCTTGCCCTCGGCCGTCTTCATGTTGACCGTGATCGAGCGCTTGTTGCAGTTGAGCATCGTGAAATAAAGGCTGTCCGCGTTGGGCACGTCGCGCAACTGGCCGCGGGTGGCATCGCCCTGCGGCGGCTCGAACTTGATCACGTCCGCGCCCATCCACGCGAGCAGCTGCGAGCACGTCGGCCCGGCCTGCACGTGGGTCATGTCGAGGATGCGTACGCCCTTCAAAGCTTCCATGCTGTCCTCCAGAAAATCTCGCGGCAGGCGCCGAAAACACCCGCCGCGCCCGGCGTTCGGGTTATTTCTTCTTTGCGCTGGCCGGATTGAGACTGGTGATGCGCCCGCTCTCGGTACCGGCGGTTTCGTCGATCATGGCATTGACGAGCGTCGGCTTGCGCGTGCGGATCGCATCCTCCATCGCTGCGCGCAACTGCGCCGGGGTCGTCGCGTGCACGCCTACACCACCGAAAGCTTCCATCAGTTTGTCATAGCGCGCGCCCTTGACGAACGCGGTGGGCGCGGGATCCGAACCGCCGGTCGGATTGAGGTCGGTGCCGCGATAGACGCCATTGTTGTTGAAGATCACCACGCACACCGGCAGGCCGTAGCGACAGATCGTCTCGACCTCCATGCCGGAGAAACCGAACGCGCTGTCGCCTTCGATCGCGATCACCGGCTCGCCGCTGACCACGGCCGCCGCGACGGCGAAGCCCATGCCTATGCCCATCACCCCCCACGTCCCCACGTCGAGGCGTTTGCGCGGCTGGTACATGTCCACGATGCTGCGGGTGAAATCGAGCGCGTTGGCGCCTTCGTTGACGAGGTAGGCGTGCGGGTTCGCTCGGACGATGTCGCGCACGACGTTGAGGGCGCTGTGGAAATTCATCGGCGTCGGGTTCTGCGCGAGGGTCTCGGTCATCTTCGCGATGTTCTTGTCCTTGCGCTCGGCAATCGCCGCGAGCCACTGCGCCGGCGGCCGCGGCCAGGACGCGTCCATGCCGGCCAGCAATGCCGCGACGCACGAACCGATATCACCGACCAGCGGGGCGTCGATGCGCACGTTGCTATCGGCCTCTTGCGGCGAAATGTCGACCTGGATGAATCTCTGGCCGCCCCAGGCCTTGGCCTGCTTGCCGCCCCAGGTCTTGCCCTTGCCGTGGGAAAGCAGCCAGTTGAGCCGGGCGCCGATCAACATCACCACATCGGCTTGCGGCAGCACGTAGGAGCGGGCGGCGGCGGCGGACTGCTCGTGGGTATCGGGGAGCAGCCCTTTCGCCATCGACATCGGCAGGTAGGGGATGCGGCTGCGCTCGACCAGGGCGCGGATATCGGCGTCGGCCTGGGCATACGCCGCGCCCTTGCCGAGGATGATGAGCGGGCGCTTGGCGCCCCGCAGCAGGTCGAGCGCGCGCTGGACCGCGTCGTGCGCGGGGATTTGGCGCGGCGCCGGATCGACCACCTCGATGAGCGAGCTCCTGCCCGCCTCGGCATCCACGCTTTGAGCGAAAAGCTTGGCCGGCAGATCCAGGTACACCCCGCCGGGACGCCCGGATAAGGCGGCGCGAATGGCGCGCGCGATGCCCACGCCGATGTCCTCGGCGTGCAATACCCGGAATGCCGCCTTGGCGAGCGGTCTGGCGATCGCCAGTTGGTCCATCTCCTCGTAATCGCCTTGCTGCAGGTCGACCACCTCGCGCTCGCTGGAGCCGCTGATGAGAATCATCGGGAAGCAGTTGGTGGTGGCGTTGGCAAGTGCCGTCAATCCGTTCAGGAAACCCGGCGCCGACACGGTCAGGCAAATGCCCGGCTTGCGCGTCATGAAGCCCGCGATGGCGGCGGCGTTGCCGGCGTTCTGTTCGTGGCGAAAGGAGATCACGCGCATGCCATTGGCCTGCGCCCTGCGCGTGAGATCCGTGATGGGAATGCCCGGCAGGCCGAAGATCGTGTCGATGCCGTTCAGCTTCAGCGCATCGATGACGAGCTGAAAGCCGTCGGTCGCTTCGTGGTCCTGCGACTGTGCGTCGGTCTTGATGCTGAGATCGGTCATGGTGGGATACCTCGCGTTTCTGGCCGTCGATCGAAGGGTGTTGCAAGAGACATCCGTCGTGGCAGCCGAAGCGATCCAGGCTTCACCGCCCACGCCGGACCCGGGCCACCCGAAGGCCGCGCTGTGGCTATGCCGTGCAGGCACATATCATAGGGCGCGCGGCGCGCGGGGGCTCTTGACCGCGATCAAGATCCGCCTCCCGAGGCAAGCGCAGCGAACGCCCACCGGCGCTGATCGGGTGGCGGAGCGCGCTATACTGGCCGTTCGCGGCGAATAGCCCGCTGTGCCACGATGTCTCTGCTCGCACCTCATCCAGAAGCCCCGATCATCCGCACGCAATTGCGGCAGAATTTTGCGTTGCGGCAGCTCACGCCCGCGCAATGGCTGGAGCTGGAGCCCCTGCTCGACATCATCGACTACGCCAAGGGCGAGTTGCTCGAGCACCAAGGCGACCGCTCGATGGAGCAGTATTTCATCCTCGATGGCATCCTGAAGCGCGTCGTCTCGAACGCGGAGGGCCACGAGATGATCCTGCGCTTCGCGGCCGAATCCGATATCGATACGAGCTACGCCGCCTGGCGGCTGAAGACGCCGATTCCCTATTCCATCCGGGCCGTGACGCGTGTGCGCGCGGCCAAGCTGTCGATGGAGGAATGGGTCGGCTTCATGGATCGGCACCCGCCGGTCAAGTCGGAATTCGAGTTCCAGGTGATGAAGCTCATGAGCGAGGTGATGGCCCATGTCATCACCTTGCACCTGCTGGATGCGCCGGGCCGGGTGCAGCGTTTCTTGCGCAAGCAGGCCCGGCTGGGCGAACGGCTGCCGAAGAAGGAATTAGCCTCCTATCTCAATCTGACGCCCGAGACGCTGAGCCGGCTGAAGAAGCGCGGCAAGATCAGCGGACCCTGATCGCTTGGAATCGGCAGGCGGCGTCCGCTCAGCCGTAACGCAGGCGAGCGATCAAGCTGGCGCCGAGCGGCCAGAACAGCAGCACCAGCGCCAGCGCGGTAATGCCGCCCACCAGGGCGTTGGAGAAAAAGATGCTCACGTCGCCCTGGGACATCAACATCGACTGGCGGAACGAGTCCTCGGCGCGATCGCCCAGCACCAGGGCGAGCACCAGCGGCGCCAACGGGTAATCGAGCTTCTTGAAGACATAGCCGATCACGCCGAACAGCAGCATCAACCAGATATCGAGCATCGCGTTGTGCACGGTGTACGCGCCGATCGCGCAGATCACGATGATGACGGGCGCGATGATCGAAAACGGCACCCGCAGAATCGCCGCGAACAAGGGCACGCAGGTCAGCACGACGATGAGGCCGGCCAGGTTTCCCAGGTACATGCTGGCGATGAGGCCCCAGACGAAGTCCTTTTTCTCGACGAACAGCAACGGGCCGGGCTGCAATCCCCAGATGAGCAAACCGCCCAGCAGCACGGCGGCGGTCGGGCTTCCAGGCACGCCGAGCGTGAGCATCGGCAGCAACGCGCTGGTGCCGGCGGCGTGCGCCGCGGTTTCGGGCGCCACCACGCCCTCGACCTGGCCGGTGCCGAACTTCGGACCGTTGCGGGAAACGCGCTTGGCCACGCCGTAGCTCATGAACGACGCCGGGGTCGCGCCCCCGGGCACGATCCCCATGGCGCAGCCGATCAGGCAGGCGCGCAGCGACGAGGTCCAGTAGCGCGGCAGCTTCGCCCAGGTTTCGAGCACGATGCGCGAATTGATCTTCGCTTGCTTGCCTTGGAAGGCCAAGCCTTCTTCCATAGACTGCAAGATCTCGCCGATCCCGAACAGTCCGATTACCGCGACCAGGAAGTCGAATCCGCGCATCATCTCGGTCCAGCCGAAGGTGAGGCGCAACTGCCCGGTCACCGTGTCGATGCCCACCGCCGCCAGGGCGAAGCCGATCATCATGGCGGCGATGATCTTGAACGGCGCACCCTTGCCCAGACCGACGAAGCTGCAGAACGTGAGCAGGTAGACCGAGAAGAACTCGGGCGGTCCGAATTTCAGCGCGAAGCTCGCGACCAGGGGCGCGAGGAAGGTGAAGACGATGACCGCGAACAGCGCACCGACGAAGGAGGAGGTGAACGCAGCCGTCAAAGCCTCGCCGGCGCGCCCCTGCTGGGCCATGGGATAGCCGTCGAAGGTGGTCGCGACCGACCAGGGCTCGCCAGGGATGTTGAACAGGACCGAGGTGATCGCGCCGCCGAACAACGCGCCCCAGTAGATGCACGAGAGCATGATGATGGCGGAGGTGGGCGGCATGGTGAAGGTCAGCGGCAACAGGATCGCAATACCGTTGGCGCCGCCGAGCCCCGGCAGCACGCCGATCACGACCCCGAGCAGGATGCCCACGAACATGAGCAGCACGTTGAGCGGCGACAAGGCCACCGCGAACCCATGGAACAGCGCGTTCAGCTCTTCCACGAGGCGGTCCTCTTCGCGACGCGCGAAATCGCGGCTATCGATGTGCCGCCGTCGCGGCGCCCACCGGCTTCGACTGGCATCAGTACCCCAGGAATGCGAGCGGATCGAGCATGCCTTTGTACAGGGGCACCTTGAACCACACTTCGAACATGAGGAAGAACGCCGCCATCACGCCGCAGCCGATCGCGCCTGAGAGCAGGGCAGAGTAGCGTCCGAGCCAGATCATGAATACGGCGATGTAGGCAGCGGACGCGATATAGATGCCGATGAGCTGTATCCCCAGCACGTAGACCGCTGCGGGCCCGAGCACTTGCAGCACGCGACGCAACGCCGGCCACGAAACGAACACCCTGGGGCCGGCATGCTTGCCCACGAGGGCATAGAGCAGCACCACCGTGGCGCAGACGCAAATGATGGCGCCGATATAGAACGGGAAGTATCCGGCTTGCGGCCCGTCGCTCGCCCACTTGGAGCCCAGGCGAATGCTATCGAACACCACCATGGCGCCGAGTGCGAATATGGCCCCTGCGACAATGATCTCGACCGCCCGCGTCGATACGCCGCGGGCGGTGTCCGCGCCACGATTCACGCTCGAACCTCCCTTGCCACGTCAGTCACGCCGGCGCAGCGTTGCACCGCGCGAGCGGTGCGCCGCCGGGCGCTGGAGCGGCATCACTTAGCCAGGAACCCCGCTTCCTTCATCAGAGTGCGATGCGTGCCTTCGGCCCCTTCCACCCACTTCACATATTCCGGGCCGCTCATGAACGTGGTGTTGAATGCGCCGTCGGACATGAATTTCTTCCACTCCGGTGTCTCGCGGACCTTGCGAAAGACATCGACATAGTAAGCAACGGCATCCTTGGGCGCCGCCGGGGCGGCGAATATCCCCCGCAGCATCACGTAATCCACCGGCACGCCGGCTTCCTTGCACGAGGGGATGTCGTTCCAGGACTGGTCCTTGGTGATCTTGTCCTTGTACGGCATGCGATCGTGGTCGAACACGCACAGCGGCCGCAGCTTGCCGGCGCGCCATTGCGCCACCGCTTCGATTGGGTTGTTCACCGACGAATCGATATGCTTGCCGACGAGCTGCACGGCCACCTCGCCGCCGCCCTTGAAGGGGATATAGGTGAACTTGGCGCCGGTCGCCTTTTCCAGCGCGACCGTGATGATCTGGTCTTCCTGTTTCGAGCCGGTTCCGCCCATCTTGAACTTGTTGGGACCTGCCGCCTTCACCGCCGCGATGTAGTCCTTGGCGCTCTGGTGCGGCGTCTCGGCATTGACCCACAGCACGAACTGGTCGAGCGCGAGCATGGCCACCGGGGTGAGATCCTTCCAATTGAAGGGTACGCCAGTCGCAAGCGGGGTAGTGAACAGGTTCGACAAGGTGATGACGATCTTGTGTGGATCGCCCTTGGCTTCCTTGATGGCGAGAAAGCCTTCCGCGCCGGCGCCGCCCGACTTGTTGACGACGATGAGCGGTTGCTTCATGAGGTTGTTCTTCTGCACGATACCCTGCAGCAGGCGCGCCATCTGATCGGCGCCGCCGCCGGTGCCGGCCGGCACGATGAACTCCACCGGCTTGGTGGGCTCCCACGCGAACCCGGGGCTCGACAACCCCAGCCCACCGGCGAGCGCGATCGCGAGCGTGCGCGCCGCACGCTTGAGCATTGTCATGATGTCCTCCTCGACTGTAGATGGCACTGCTGCCGCGAGCCCCTTCTATCGTGCACCCGCGAGCAGTCCTGGAATATCGCCCAAAGCACGGTCCGAAGAAATGACCGAGATCAAGTTCACCTCCGGGCCGCCGGCGCGTACGCGTTCGACCCTGCGTGCTTCGGCGCGGGCTGCCCATCGGGCCGCCAAGCTCGCGGCTCGCCGCTACGGCGCTGCCGCCTAGCGGTAGACCAGCACCGGAATCTTGGAATGGGTCAGGACCTTCTGGGTTTCGCTACCCAGCAGCACGCCGGCAATACCACGGCGGCCGTGCGAGGCCATGAATATCAGGTCGCACTTGTACTTGGCGGCCGCCGCCATGATGGCATCTGCGGGAAACTCGTTGGTGGCGTGGACGCCCCGGAATGGCACGCCTGCCTTCTCGCATGCCTTCTCGATGACGCCGAGATACTTCGCGGCGGTCTTTTCGATCATTTCGGCGTGGCGCTCGGGCGTGGTATAGCCCACCGGCAGAATGCCTTGATAAACCAGCGGGGTCGCGGCAGGGGCAGCGAAGAATGCGGTCACGCGCGCGCCCAAGGCGCGCGCCAGCTTGACGCCATTCAGCGCCGCGGCGCGCGACAGATCCGAACCGTCGGTCGGGATGAGAATGTGCTTGTACATGGCTCTCCTTCTGGCGGCGATGCCGCGGCTCGTCTACTTCACGTAGGGCAGCACCCAGATCAGCATGCCGAGCGCGTAACAAATGATCGAGCATATGATCGTAAAGGGAATGCTCCAGGACAAGAACTCCCGCAAAGAAACCTTGCGACCCTCCTCTTTCTCGCCCAGGCTCAAAGCGACGTAGAGCGCCGGTGCGCCGGCCACCGTCAGGTTGCTGCCGAGCGTTCCGGACCACAGCAGCATCCACCACAGCGGCCAGGGTTCGATGCCCCCCTGGGCCATGTCCTTGATGGTATGCAGGAAGGTGAGGATATAGGCGTCGTGCTCGACGATGCCGACGATCGGCACCGTAATCCAGTAGAGCAGCGTCGCCCCGAGCGCATAGTTCTCCTGAAACACGGGACGGAGCGCTGCGGCGAGCTTGTCGAGGATGTGGCTTTTCTCCAGCCCGCCCACCAGCGCAAACAGGGCGATATAGAAAAAGATGGCGCGCCAGTCGAGCTCCTGCAGCACCTCTTCGAAGCTCGAGGTCTTCACCCGCTCGCCGAGCAGGGTAAGCACGAGCACCAGCGATAGCGCGCCCGTGAGCGCGATGAAGCCGAGCTGCACGCCGATGTGCTCGCGCATCGACATGGCGACCACGGTGCCCAGAAACCAGACGACGACCACGGTGGCGAACAGCGGATTGGGAATCCTCGCCTCGACGCCGAGCGAGCTCAGATCGGTCACGCGCCGATGCCCGCGGAAGCCGTACAGCCACATGGCGACGAGCGTGATCAGGAACGTGGCCATCAGGATCGGAAACGAGGATGGACGGTTGAACTGCCAGATGAAATCGAAGAACTCCGCACCCGCCACGCTATGCAGCATCTGCGGCGGCAGGTCGCCGATGATGAGCGCCGTGCCCATGAAATTGGCGCCGAAGCCGATCATGAGAATGACCGGCACGACCGGCAATCCGATCGCGCGCGCAAGCGGCAGCGCAACCGGGGCCATCATCAGGATCGTCACCACGTTGTCGACGAACATCGAGATGAAACCGGCGAGGAAGGTCAGAATGATGACCAGCAGCCCCGGCCGCCCGCCCGAGAGCTTGAGCGCTTGGATCGACAGCCAGCTCGGCACCCCCGACTTGCCGAAATAACCCGCGATGATCCAGATGCCGACCAGGATCGCCATGACGTTCCAGTCGACATAGTTGAACGCATCGGTCTCGGTCATGATCCCGATCCAGCACATGAGCGCCACGCCGATCAGCGCGGCCAAGGTGCTGTCGATGACGTTGGTGATCACGACCAGGATCGTGAGACCGAACACGATCAAGGTTACCCACTGCATCATTTCCATCGAGCTATCTCCCTGTGATTCCTTCCGCGGCATCGATCCGGGGCAAACGAGGGGTGTCGGTCACGCCGATCCGTACGGCTTCGACCGCCGCGGCGGTGGGCTTCTCTCGTTTCTCGCTCGGATGCCAGCCCAATAACGCGAGCATGACGAAAAAGCCGACGATGTAGGCCACCGTGACAAACCAACCGTGCTTCACCCACGCGCCGACCGACTTGGCCTGTGGGTACATGTTCGAGAGCGCGACGCCCGCGGACGAACCGAACCAGATCATGGAGCCGCCGAAGCCGACGGTATACGCGAGCATGCCCCAGTCGTAACCGCCCTGTTTCAAAGCCAGCGCCGTCAGCGGAATGTTGTCGAACACCGACGAGATGAATCCCAACCCGAACGCGGTCTGCCACGACGCGGCCGGCAGCTTCTCCACCGGCATCATCGAGGCGCAGCTCACCAGCGCGAGCAGAAAGATGCTGCCCTTGAATGCATCGGGCAGCAGCGACCACTGCGGCCGGCGCCAGCCGGCGGTGAGGATGATCGCGGCCCAGACGGCAAGCCCGATCGCGGGCAGGCGATCGCTCAGCTCGGGTGCCTGCGTGTTGAGCAGCACATTGGCGGCAATCGCCGCGATCAGAATGATCGCGACGATGAAGATGCGTGGCCAGTCGACGCGAGCCCCGGTCACCTCGTCTTTCGTAATGGGCGCGAACTTCTGCTGCAGAATGGCCGCGGGAATGCCGGTGACGACAACCGCCGCGCCGGCCGCGATGAATGCCGGCAACACGGCGGTCGCCGCGACGCCGTCGATCCACATCATCGTGGTCGTGGTATCGCCGACGACGCTGCCCGCGCCCCCGGCGTTGGAAGCAGCGACGATCGCCGCCAGATAGCCGATGTGCACCTTGCCGCGGAATACCACGCCCGCGATGGTGCCGCCGATCAAAGCCGCCGCGATATTGTCCAGGAACGAAGACAGAACGAAGATGAGCAGGAGCAGGACGAAGGCGCCCTTCCAGTCGTCGGGTAGAAATCGCGGCAGCAGCGCAGGCACGCGGCTTTCCTCGAAGTGTTTCGACAGCAAGGCGAAGCCGAGCAGCAATCCCAGCAGGTTGGTGAGGATGACCCACTCGTGGGCGAAATGTGTTCCCAGCCCGGCCAGGCCGTCACCCGTCTTGAACCCGGTGAAGCCGAGCTTGTAGCCGATGATGGCGCCAAGCCCGGTCAACGCGACGGCGAGCGTGTGATGGTGAAACAGTCCGACGCCGATCAGGGTCAGCGCGAACAAGATGAAATCGACCGGTATGCCGAAAACGGTCGGTCCGTCCGCCGCGGTGGCGATCAGCGGGTACGCATAGAGTAACCCGCCCAGCGCCAAGGGTCCCCTCAGCGGCTTCGCCGCGTGCGCGGCGCGCGCGCGATCCTGGCTCGAGGCCTTCCTTAACGCCATGCGCTGCTCCCTAAGTCTGACGGCCGGTGTCCTTGTCGGCGCATCCGGTCGAAGCGCCACCCGGACTTATTCCGGCGGCATTCTCACGTCACGTGTCTTACGGGCAAAGGTCTCGCTTGCAGCGCATGCCGGCGCGACCGGGAACGCCGTGACCCGGCTTTCCGTGATGACGGCCGCGCCGCGGCAGCATGGGATCGCTGCCGTAGCTACTCCCCTTTGGAGTTGCTTCCAGGGGCTGGCCCGGACGCAGTGCGGTTTTTATCACGCGCTCTTCGAAGGCGTCAACCGAACGGCGCAATCGAATCGATCTGCGGCGCGCGCTTTCAAAACAGCCCGACCACCTTGCCCTCGTCGTCGACGTCGATCTTCTCGGCCGAAGGGACTTTCGGCAATCCGGGCATGGTCATCATGTCGCCGCAGATCATGACGACGAACTCGGCGCCGGCGGCGAGCCGCACTTCGCGCACGTTGACCACATGGCCGCTCGGCGCGCCGCGCACGTTCGGGTCGGTCGAAAACGACGACTGCGTCTTGGCCACGCACACCGGGTAGTGGCCGTAGCCCGACTCCTGCAGCTCCTTGATGCGGTTGCGCACCTTGGTGTCGGCGGTGATGTCGCTCGCCCCGTAGACGCGGGTGGCGATCTTCTTCATCTTCTCCCACAGCGTATCCGAATCCTCGTACACGAACGTGGGCCGGGACTTCTGCTCGCACAGCTCCACCACCGTGCGCGCCAGGTCCGCGGCGCCCTTGCCGCCGTCGGCCCAATGCGTGGCCACGACGACTTTCACCCCGAGCTTGCCGATGCGATCGGTGAGCAGATCCATCTCGGCCTGGGTATCCGCGGTGAAGCGGTTGATCGACACCACGCAGGCAATGCCGTAGGTCTCTTTCACGTTGCGCACGTGGCGCTCGAGGTTGGCCAGGCCCTTCTCCAGCGCCGGCAGGTTCTCCACGTTGAGCTGCGCCCGCTCGACGCCGCCGTGGTGCTTGAGCGCGCGCACGGTCGCAACGATGACGCCGGCATTGGGCGTGAGCCCCGCCTTGCGGCACTTGATGTCGAGAAACTTCTCGGCGCCGAGATCGGCGCCGAAGCCTGCCTCGGTCACCACGTAGTCGGCCAGCTTGAGCGCGGCCTGGGTCGCGGTCACCGAGTTGCAGCCGTGCGCGATGTTGGCGAACGGTCCGCCGTGGATGAACGCGGGATTGTTCTCCAGCGTCTGCACCAGGTTCGGCGCGATCTGATCCTTCAGCAGCACCGTCATGGCGCCGTGCGCCTTCAGATCGCGCGCGCGCAGCGCCTTGCCGTCGCGCGTATAGCCGAACACGATGTTGCCCAGGCGCTGCTTCAGATCTTTGAGCGAAGTGGCCAGGCAGAAGATCGCCATCACCTCGGACGCCACCACGATATCGAAGCCGTCTTCGCGCGGGTAACCGTTGGCCGTGCCGCCGAGCGAGCAGACGATGTCGCGCAGCGCCCGGTCGTTCATATCCATCACCCGCCGCCAGGTGATGCGGCGCGCGTCGATGCCCAGCTCGTTGCCGTGGCTGATGTGGTTGTCGATCATCGCGGCGAGCAGGTTGTTCGCGAGCGCGATGGCGTTGAAGTCGCCGGTGAAGTGCAGGTTGATGTCTTCCATCGGCACGACCTGGGCGTAACCGCCGCCAGCGGCCCCGCCTTTCACGCCGAAGACCGGGCCGAGCGAGGGCTCGCGCAAGCAGATCATCGCCTTCTTGCCGATGTGATTGAGCGCATCGCCGAGCCCGACGGTGGTGGTCGTCTTGCCTTCGCCGGCGGGTGTGGGGCTCATCGCGGTGACCAAGACGAGCTTGCCGTCCGGGCGCTCCTTCAGCCCGGCGATGAAATCGAGCGAGACCTTGGCCTTGTAATGCCCGTAGGGCTCGAGATGCGATTCGCCGATGCCGAGCTTCGCGGCGACCTCGACGATGCGCTGCATCTTCGCCCGCTGGGCGATCTCGATGTCGGATAAGGCCATGTCCTCGCTCCTCGCAGGTTCGCACAATCGCCGAGTGCGCCCGGCACCGGCCGCGGCTTCGATAGGGCCGCAACTATACTGGGCCGCACAACGCAGCGCTCTTGACCGAGGTCAATTTTCCCCCGCGCGCGCCGCTCGCGGGTCACACCGGGTGCGCCAGCGCGGTTCGTCGAATGCTGCGTCCGCGGCGGCCGCTGACAGACAACGCGTGCCGATCTAGCCCGTGTGCGCGAGCGCCAGCACCTGCCCGCCGCCGTAGGACGAAAGCGGTGTCAGCTCGCCGCCCTTGCTGACTTGCACCGCGCAGTACTTGAACTCGGGAATCTTGCCGAATGGATCGAGCGCCGGATTGGTCAACAGGTTCGCGGCCGCCTCGTAGAAACAGAAGGGGATGAACACCGCGCCGAGCGGCGTGCCGTCGTCGGCGCGCGCGTACAGTGTGACCTGGCCGCGCCGCGACCGTACCGTGATCACGTCGCCCGCGTGCACGCCTAGGCGTTCGAGCTCGAGCGGATGCAGCGATGCCGTCGCCTCAGGCTCGATGGCATCGAGCACGCCCGAGCGCCGCGTCATGGCCCCGGTATGCCAATGCTCGAGCTGGCGCCCCGTGATGAGCACCAGCGGATAATCCGCATCCGGACGCTCGGCGGCCGGAATGATGTCGGCGGGGACGAAGCGCGCCTTCCCCGTCGGCGTGGGGAAGCCGTCGATGAACACCACCGGCTCGCCCGGGTCGCCCTCTTGGAGGCAGGGATAGGTGACGCAGCCCTCGGCCTCGAGCCGGCTCCAGGTGATGCCAGCGATCGAGGGCATGGCCTTGCGCATCTCTTCGAACACGTCTTCGGGCCCGGTGTAGTTCCAGTCCAGGCCCAGGCGCTGCGCGATCTGCTGGATGATCCACAGGTCGGGCATGGCATCGCCGGGCGGATCGAGCGCCTGGCGTCCGAGCTGCACCATGCGATCGGTATTGGTCACCGTACCGGTCTTCTCCGGCCATGCGCTCGCGGGCAGGATGACATCGGCGTGGTAGCAAGTCTCGGTCAGGAAGATCTCCTGTACCACCAGGAAATCGAGCGCCGCGAGCGCGTCACGCGCGTGGTGTGCGTCGGGATCGGACATCGCGGGGTTCTCCCCCATGATGTACATGCCGCGGATCTCCTTCGCGCGGGCGGCATTGACGATCTCGACCACGGTCAGACCGCGCTTGGCATCGAGCGAGGCGCCCCACAGCGATTCGAACCTGGCGTGCGCCTTGGGATCGTCCACGAACTGGTAATCGGGGAATACCATCGGGATGAGACCCGAATCAGACGCCCCCTGGACGTTGTTCTGGCCGCGCAGGGGATGCAATCCGCAGCCCGGCCGCCCGACCTGGCCCGTCATCAGGCACAGCGCGATCAGGCAGCGGGCGTTGTCGGTGCCGTGGACATGCTGCGAGATGCCCATGCCCCACAAGATCATCGAAGCACGCGAGCGCGCGTACAGGCGCGCCACCGCCTTGATGGTTTCGGCCGCTATGCCGCACACCGGCGCCATCGCCTCGGGGCTGTAGCCCTCGACGTTCTTGCGCAGCTCCTCGTAGCCGATGGTGCGGCTGGCGATGAACGCCTCGTTCACCAGGCCCTCGTGCACGATGGTGTGCATCATCGCATTCAACAGCGCGACATCGGTATCGGGCTTGAACTGCAGGTGGTAGGTGGCGTGACGCGACAGATCGGAGCGGCGCGGATCGGCGTAGATCAATTTCGTGCCGCGTTTGACCGCGTTCTTGATCCAGGTCGCGGCGACCGGATGATTCGAGGTCGGGTTGGCGCCGATGAGGAAGATCACCTCGGCATGGGCGACGTCGTTCACCTGGTTCGAGACCGCCGCCGAGCCGATGCCTTCGAGCAACGCGGCCACCGACGAGGCATGACACAGCCGCGTGCAATGATCGACGTTGTTGCTGCCGAAGCCGGTACGCACCAGCTTCTGGAACAGGTATGCCTCCTCGTTGCTGCCCTTGGCCGAGCCGAAACCCGCCAAGGCACGTTTGCCGTGGCTGTCGCGGATGTGGCGCAGCTTCGCTGCGCTCAGCGCGAGTGCCTCGTCCCAGCTCGCCTCGCGGAACACCTCCATTGGTTTGGCGGGATCCATGACGAAATCGCCGCTTTTCGGCACGCCGGGCTTGCGAATGAGCGGGCGCGTGAGCCGCTGCGGATGGCTCACATAGTCGAAGCCGTAGCGGCCCTTGACGCACAGCCGGCCACGATTCGACGGACCGTCGCGCCCCTCGACGTAGAGGATGCGATCGTCCTTGACGTGATAGGTGAGCTGGCAGCCCACGCCGCAGTACGGGCAGACCGAATGCACCTGGGCGTCCGCCACTTCCATGCCGACATCGCCGGCGGGCATCAGCGCGCCCGTCGGGCACGCCTGCACGCACTCGCCGCAGCCCACGCAGGTGGACGCGCCCATCGGATCGTCAAAATCGAACACTATCTTGGAATGCGCGCCGCGGAACGCGTAGCCGATGACATCGTTGACCTGCGCTTCCCGGCAAGCGCGCACGCAGCGCGTACACTGGATGCAGGCGTCGAGATGCACCGCGATGCCGTGGTGCGAAGCGTCGGGCGCGGGCTGAGCGCGCGGGACGAAGCGCGGGCTCGTCACCTTGAGCTTCTTCGCCCAGCGATCGAGCTCGCTGTCGAGCCGATACGAACGCTCGGGCATGTCCGCGGCCAACAGCTCCAGCACCATCGCCTGCGAGTTGCGCGCGCGCTCGCTGTCGCTCGTGACCTCCATCGCGGGCACGGGCTTGCGGCAGCACGAGGCCGCCAGCACGCGCTCGCCCTTGACCTCGACCATGCACGCCCGGCAGTTGCCGTCCGGGCGCAGGCCCGGCTTATAGCACAGGCGCGGAATCTCCACCCCGGCGCGCTCGGCCGCCCGCAGGATGGTTTCATCGCCGAAGGCAAGGATGTCCTTGCCGTTGAGCTTGAACGCAATGGGCTCGGGCTTGGGTGCGGCCGCGGTCAGGGTGGTCATCGGGGTTTCACTCGATTTCGTCGGCGAAATACTTCATCACGCAGCGCAGCGGATTCGGCGCCGCCTGGCCCAGCCCGCAGATCGACGCATCGGCCATCACGGCGGACAACTGCTCGATGAGATCCTGGTCCCACAGCGGGTCCTCGATCAGGCTGAGAGCCTTGGCGGTACCGACGCGGCAAGGCGTGCACTTGCCGCACGACTCGTCGGCGAAAAAGCGCATGACGTTCATGGCCGCGTCGCGCGCCCTGTCGGCCTGCGACAGCACCATGATCGCGGCCGAACCGATGAAGCAGCCGTAGGGCTGAAGTGTGTCGAAATCGAGCGCGACATCGGCCAGGCTCGCCGGCAGGATGCCGCCTGAAGCGCCGCCCGGGAGATACGCGTACAGCCGGTGCCCATCCTGCATGCCGCCGCAGTATTCGTCGATCAGCTCGCGCACGCTGATGCCCGCGGGCGCGAGGTGAACGCCGGGTTTCTTCACCCGCCCCGAAACCGAAAACGAGCGCAGTCCCTTGCGCCCGCGCCGCCCGTGCCCGGCGAACCAGTCCGGCCCCTTTTCCAGGATCTCGCGCACCCAGTACAGGGTTTCCATGTTGTGCTCGAGGGTGGGACGATCGAACAACCCGAGCTGCGCGACGTACGGCGGACGCAGCCGCGGCATGCCGCGCTTGCCTTCGATCGACTCGATCATGGCCGACTCTTCGCCGCAAATGTATGCCCCGGCACCGCGCCGCAACTCGATCCGCGGCAGCGGCGCGGGCGGATCGGCTTGCAGGCGTTGCAGCTCGCGGCCGAGGATTTCGCGGCAACCGGCGTATTCGTCGCGCAGGTAGACGTAGCACGCCTCGATGCCGACGCACCAGGCCGCGATCAGCATGCCTTCCAGGAATCGGTGCGGATCGCGCTCGAGATAGAACCGATCCTTGAAGGTGCCGGGCTCGCCTTCATCGATGTTCACCGCCATGAGCCTCGGCGGCGGTTCGGAGCGCACCAGGCGCCACTTGCGCCCGGCCGGAAAACCCGCGCCGCCAAGCCCGCGCAACCCCGAGCCCTCCATGGCCTGCATGAGCGTTTCGGCATCGCGTTGTCCGGCCATGCATTGCGCATAAAGCGAATAGCCACCGCTCGCACGGTACGCGTCGTAATCGACATAGGTTGCGACCGGACAGCGCAGCCGTTTCGTCTCCACCAGCGGCTTCACCTTCTCGGCGCTCGCCTGTGGCACCGGATTCTGCCCCACCACGGCGACCGGCGCCTGCTCGCAGCGGCCGACGCACGGCGCGGAAACGACGCGCACGTCGGCGCCGAAACACTCCCGCAGGCTCGCCAGCAGCGATTTCGCACCGGCGAGCTCGCACGCGAGCGAATCGCACACGCGCACCGTGATCGGCGCGGGCGGCGCGTCGCCATCCTTCAGCACGTCGAAGTGATGATAGAAGGTCGCGACCTCGAACACTTCGGCCGGAGCCAGATCCATTTCGCGCGCCAGTGCGACCAGGTGCGGCGCCGACAAATGGCCGAAGTGGTCCTGCAGCTTGTGCAAGTGCTCGAGCAACAGGTCGCGCCGGCGCGGCGCATCGCCCAGCAACTCGAGCACCTCCGCCAATGCCCGCGGATCGAGCGCCCGGCCCTTGGGAAGCGCACGTGCGCGCCGCGATCCGCGTAGCGCGGGCTTGTGTTCACCCATCTCGAAACGCCTTTCGTGGAGCGATTCTAGGAGCCAGGCAGCTAGCTACAGCACCGACTGGAGCAAGCGCCCCATTTCCGCCGGATTGCGCGTGGTCTTGATGCCGCATTCTTCCATGATCGCGAGCTTTTCCGCGGCCGTCCCCTTGCCCCCGGAGATGATCGCGCCGGCGTGACCCATGCGCTTCCCGGGCGGCGCGGTCACCCCGGCGATGAACCCGACCACGGGCTTGCGCATGTTCGCCTTGACCCAGCGCGCCGCCTCCTCCTCGTCCGAGCCGCCGATCTCGCCCACCATCACCACGGCTTCGGTCGACGGATCGTCGTTGAACATGCGCATGACATCGACGTGCTTGAGACCGTTGATCGGGTCGCCGCCGATGCCGACGCAGCTCGATTGGCCGAGACCGAGCGCGGTCAACTGGCTCACGGCCTCGTAAGTCAGCGTGCCCGAGCGCGACACCACCCCGACCGGCCCTTGCTTGTGAATGTGCCCCGGCATGATGCCGATCTTCAATTGGTCGGGGGTGATGACGCCGGGACAATTGGGCCCGATCAATAGTGTTCTCTTACCGCGCATGCGATAGCGCGTCCGGATCATGTCGCGTACCGGAATTCCCTCGGTGATGCAGATCACCAGGTCGAGATCGGCGTCGACCGCTTCCTCGATCGCCGCCGCCGCATAGGGCGGCGGCACGTAGATGACCGAGACGTTGGCGCCGGTTTGCGCTTTGGCTTCGCGCACGGTATTGAATATGGGCACCCCTTCGAACGCCTGGCCGCCCTTGCCCGGCGTGACGCCGGCGACGTAGCAGGCACGCCCGTTCGCGTACTTGATCCCCGCGCTGGTGTGGAACTGACCGGTCTTGCCGGTAATGCCTTGGGTGAGGACCCGCGTCGCCTTGTCGATCAGGATGGCCATCTCATTGCCCCTTGGCCGCCGCGATCACCTTCTGGGCGGCGTCGGCCATGTTGGCCGCCGCTATCGTGGCGAGCCCCGATTGCGCCAGGATGGTCTTGCCAAGCTCGACGTTCGTGCCTTCGAGGCGCACCACCAGCGGCACCTTGAGCGACACCTGGCGCGCGGCCTCGACCAGCGCGGTGGCGATCACGTCGCATTTCATGATGCCGCCGAAGATGTTCACCAGGATCGCCTTCAGCTCCGGGTTGCGCAGCATGATCTTGAACGCTTCGGTCACGCGCTCTGCGGTCGCCCCGCCGCCTACGTCGAGAAAATTCGCCGGGGCGCCGCCGTAGAACTTGATGATGTCCATGGTCGCCATGGCGAGCCCCGCGCCGTTCACCAGGCAGCCGATGTCGCCCTGGAGCTGGATGTACGACAGGTCGTGCTTGGAGGCTTCGATCTCGGCCGGGTCCTCTTCGTCGAGATCGCGCAATGCGGCGATCTCCGGATGACGATAGAGCGCGTTGTCATCGAAGTTCATCTTGGCATCGAGCGCCAGCACGCTGCCCTGCCCGGTGAGGATCATGGGATTGATCTCGGCGAGACTCGCGTCGGTGCCGTCGAATGCCCGGTAGAGGTCCTGCAACAACGTGCGCGCTTGCGGCAGCGCGCTGTGCGCAATGCCGATCTTGCGCGCGACCTCGTCGGCGTGCGCGTCGCTCAAGCCGGCGAACGGATCGATCGCCACCTTGTGAATCTTTTCCGGGGAGTTGGCGGCCACCTCTTCGATGTCCATGCCGCCCTCGGCGCTCGCCATCAACACCACGCGCTGGGAGACGCGATCGACCACCATGCCGACGTAGTACTCCTGGCGGATATCGGCGCCCTCTTCGACCAGCAGCCGGCGCACGGTCTGCCCCGCCGGACCGGTCTGGTGGGTCACGAGCTGCATGCCGAGGATGGTGCCGGCGTGCGCCCGCAGCTCCTCCTCGGAGCGTGCGAGCTTCACGCCGCCGCCCTTGCCGCGGCCGCCGGCGTGAATTTGCGCTTTCACCACCCATACGTTGCCGCCGAGCTTGCGCCCTGCCTCGACCGCTTCGTCGACGGAGAAGCACGCGATGCCGCGCGGCGTGGGCACGCCGAACTTCCTCAATACCTCTTTGGCCTGGTATTCGTGGATTTTCATCTCAACTCGATCGGACCCGTGCGATGCGGCCTCGAGCGCGGCAATCCAATCTAATCGATCGGCGCGCGGCCGCACCTTGACCGCGGTCAATTCCGCGGATGCGGCGCCGGCTTGGCCTGCCGGCCAGTGCGTGACCGGCCGCAATACCCGAGAGCATCCGGGCAGCCGGCGCAGTATAGCATCCTCGATTCACGCCTCGCGCCGGGTGCGCGTTCGCACGAGCACGCTCGCGCCGAACAGCAGCGCCGAAGTCGCCCAGAAAAGCGGCATCATGCCGAGCACCGCACCGAGCGCGCCGAAGGCAACCGGCGCACCGGCCTCGGTGATCTTGTTGACGGTCTGGCGCACGCCGAGCGCCTCGCCCGCGCGCCCGGCCGGAGCGCGCGCATGGATGATCATCAGCGACAGCGGGCTGCAACAACCCAGTCCCAGACCGAGCACGAACGAGAGCACCAATAGCCACGCGATATGACCCGCGAACGGGAAAGCGCAATACACGGCCGCCGACAGCAGCATCGACAGACGCAAGAGCTCGATCTCGCCGAGGCGGCGAACGAGCGCCGGCATCAGGAAGCGGATCGCCATGAGCGCCGCGGCGTAGGCGGCCATCACCATTCCGATCCGGGAAGCCGAGAGGCCGATCGCGTTGCCATGGATGGGCATGTAGAACGTGTACAGCTCGAGCCCGGTCTCGATGGCGCCACCCGCGATCAGCAGCTCGCGCAGGCTGCGGTTCCGGCGCAGCATCGCCAAGGTTGCCCGGCCGTGATGGTCGCTGCCGCGATCGCGCGGGCCGGGCAGAAAACGCGCACCGGCGGCGAGCCATGCGATCGCGACCGCCGGAACTGCGGCAATGAACAGGTAGGTCAGCGCATGGCCGTGATGGTCGATGGCGAAGCCCACGGCCAGCGGCCCAACCAGATTCGATGCGGCGATCCCCAGGCTGAATACCGAATAGTTCTTGGCACGCTCCCCCGGCAGGAAACCGATCAGGCTCTGCATCGCCACGATGAAAAAGATGTAGAGCATGCCGATCAGGGTGGCGGAGATGAACAGTGCGGCCACTCCGGAAAAAGCGAACGGGATGAGCAGCCCCGCCGCCAGGCCCGCGCTGCCGAGCAGCATCGGGCCGCGCATGCCGACGCGATCGGCGAGCTTGCCGGCGTAGACGGCGAGAACGATCGGAAACACCGAATACATGGCGTAGAGCACGCCGATCAGGAGCTGGGACGCACCCAGGTCGAGCGCATAGAGCGAGATGAGCACCTTGCTGCCCTTGAAGCTCGTGTGGTTCAAGAGCGCCAGGGCGACGACCAGGTAGAGCGTCATGAATGCTGCGTGAATTCCGCGAAAGCCCGGATGTTTCCGCGTGCAGTTCTGAAATGCAACGCCCGGGAGTCGATCGAGCGGCGTCGATACGTACGTGCTTGTCGCGGGGAGGCCGGCAGTGTCAGACCAGCGTCATGCAGTGCATCATGGATCGCCGTGGCGTTCTCCAAGCGGCCCGGTGGACCCTCCTTTCGGCGCCGCGCGCGGGCAAAAAAAAGCGCAGCCTCAAGGGCTGCGCTTAAATCCACCAAAGGAGGAGGTTTTGGAGGAAACGTCGGACTGGCATCCAACGTTGCGCCATTATGGCGCAGGCTCGGGTCGGGGACAAGGCGTTTTTGTTGCTCTGCAAAAAAAGCGCTTTCGCGATATGAAATCGGCGGGGCGCACCGTTCGCCGTACGGTCGAGGCATGGGCGACGGCAACGCCGGCGCGAGACATGAGACGCGCAACATGAGTTGCGCGTCCTCGCCCGCTCACCCACCGCTACAAGCACAGCGCGGAGGGCGCCTACCCGCTACGACACGGGACCCCGCGCCGTCATCGGTCATCCGGCCTACGCGCCTGGAGCTGCGGCGGCGAACCGCTCATCGCGGGGCAGACCGTGTGCCGCCTCCCCCGCGCAACGGCCGCCCGCGGCCTCAGCGCACGACCAGCACCGGGACCTTGGCGTGGCTCAGCACCTTGCGCGTCTCGCTACCCAGCAGCATCGACATGATGCTGCGCCGGCCGTGCGAGGTCATGACGATGAGGTCGCAGCCGCGCTGCTCGGCGGCCTTCACGATCTCATCGTAGGGGTGATCGCTGGTCGCGCGCACGGTATCGCACGCGACCCCCGCGTCCTGCGCTAGCTTGCGAATGTAGCCCAGGTAGTCCTCGGCCTTGGCCAAGGCTTCGCGTTCGATCTTCTCTTCAGTGGCGGGATCGAAAGCGCCCTCATAGGCGATCATGAGATGGAAATCGGGGACGACATGGATGCAGGTGATGCGCGCTTGATGCAGCTTCGCCAGGTCGACAGCAAAACGCGCGGCATGCTCGGAACGCTCCGACCCGTCGGTTGGCACCAGGATGTGCTTGAACATGACGCCCTCCTCTACGCTTCTATCTCTCGATCAGGGAAGCGGTCCGCATATGCGCGGCAAGGCAATCTTCCATAGGCCCATAGCCAAAGTCAACGCGTTTTCCGGTAATGCGCGCTCGGCTCTCGCATATTCGCGTGCACCTTGCCGTCGTCCGCGCTCGAAAACGTACGTGCAGGCGCGAGACCGGATGCGTGCTCGACTCACGACCCTGCGTGCACCGGCTTGGCAGCATGGCTCACGGTCCTTCGTCCGCCGGCGTACGCAGCTTGCGTGGCGGATACACCTTGGCCGGATGCGCCGCCACGGCTACCTCGTCGATGTCGACGCCGAGTCCCGGCCGCGTCGGCAGGTCGACGTAGCCGTTGTTGGGCTTCAACTGGTTGGGCGATACCTTGTCGCCGAATTCGACGAACGGGAGGAAGTACTCGGTGATAATGAAATTCGGCATGGTCGCCGAGGCGTGCACGGTGGCGGCGAGCCCGAGCACGGTCGAGTTGTAGTTGTGCGGCGACACGGCGATGAAGTACGGCTCCGCCATGGCGGCGATCTCCTTCAGCTCCAGGATGCCGCCGACGCAGGCGACGTCCGGATTGATGATGTCGGCGGCGCGGCGCTCGAACAGCGGGCGGAAGCCCGTCTTCAAGTAGGTCGCCTCGCCGATCACGATCGGCAAGCCGGTTGCCTGGCGGATTTCGGCCAGCGCTTCGGCGTTTTCGGCCGCACACGGCTCTTCCAGCCAATAGAGGTTGAACTCCGCGAGCCGCTTGTCCAGCCGGATGGCATGCATCGGCGCAAGCCTGCGATGCTGCTCGATCAATAGGTCGATCTTGGGGCCGACGGCTTCGCGCACGGCTCTCACCACGGCAACCGCGCGGTCCTCGTGCTCTTTCGGAATGTAGCTGCGCCACGGCGATGGCAGCGGATCGAACTTCATGGCGGTAAAGCCGAGCGACACTACTTTCTCCGCGGCCCGAGCATAGTCGGCCGGCTCCTTCATGCCGTAGCTCCAGCCGTTGGCATAGACGCGAATGCGCTCGCGGCAGCGCCCGCCCAGCAGGTTGTAGACCGGCTGCCCGAGTGCCTTGCCAACGATGTCCCACAGCGCCTGCTCGATTCCCGAGACCGCGCAGAAGAGCTCCAGCGAGCCGCGCCGCGCCGCGTAGTCGTCGAAGGCGAACTGGGTGAAATGCTTGATATCGAACGCCGGGCGCCCGATGAGGTAATTGCCGAGCGCGTTGACCTGGGCGAGCACCGGCTGATCGCGATCGTACTGGGAATACGCCTCCCCCCAGCCATGGATGCCGGCATCGGTTTCCACTTTCACGAACACCAGGTTCTTGCGCCAGCCCGGATGCACGCCGTAGCCGGTGACTTTGGTGACTTTCATCGCACTCCCCCCAAGGACGGTCCGTGTGCCCTTTTAACGTACCCGGCCGGCTTCGCCAAGGGCGAACCAGTGCGGTGTGCCGCGAGATCTCTGCCGCCGCCCAAGCGGCCCGCGCGCAACGGGTGCAAGAAGGCCGCATCGCCGATCGCGCCACTGCGCCTAGCGTTGACGCCGGCGCGACGGGCCCGAGCCGCCGCCGGGCTGCATATGATCCCGCTTCTCAATGCTGCCGCAAGCCGTTCGCGGCTCGGCCGTGCTAACTGTCGCAACGCAGGTGGCGGATACGGTCCTCGTCGAGCGTCAATCCCCAGCCTGCCCCTGCCGGCAGATGAACGAACGGGCCGTCCCTGCGCAGCGGCTCGGTGACCACGTCGGCGTCGAGGAGGCTCAGGCCGACCGCGAACGGCCCCTCGAGCAGCGGCCCGGCCCACGCCGCTGCGAGATGCAGGACCGACGCCGTGGCGATGCTCGTCGCGGGATGGTTTCCGGGAAAGATGCGCATCCCGGCGGCGGCGGCTATACACCACAACTTGTGCATTCGCCACAGGCCGCCGTTTTTCGCGACCTTGGTCTGCATCACCGTCGCCGCACGCTTCTTGATGACGTGGATGAGGTCGTGGTCGGTCGCGACGCACTCGTCGGCCATGAGTGGAATGCTCACGTGCCGCGCGAGCTCCGCCATGCCGTCTACGTCCCACAGCGGCAGGAGCTGCTCCGCGGCATCGAGGTCGTAGGGCTCGAGCTTCTTCAGCAGCGCGAGCGCGCCGTCGTAATCCATGCCGGCATTGGCGTCCACGCGAATGACGACGTCGTCGCCCAGCCGCTCGCGCAGCGCGCGCACGTTGTGCTCGTCGTCACGCGGGTTCACGCCGATCTTCACGGTGAAGCTGCGAAACCCCTGGTCGTAATACTCCTGCGCGCCGGTCAACGTCTGCTCGCGCTCGGGCTTGATCGATAACGCGGCGCAGCCGGCGAGCTTGTCGCGGTAGCTTCCACCGAGCAGCAGATGGACGGGCACACCGAGTATCTTGCCCTGCAAGTCATAGAGCGCGTCGGCCACCGCAGCCTGCGCATACAGGCTGTGATAGATGCTCGCAGCGAGATTCTCCATGATGAGCGGCAATGCGAACGGAGAGTGACCGACGATGTGCGGCGCAAAGTGCCGCTGGATAGTGGCATCGAGCGTTATCAGCGTCTCGGAGCTTCCCTGGCGGCGCCATGCCTGCGTCTCGCCGATGCCGACCAGCCCCTGGTCGGTGTGCAGGCGCACGAGCATGACCTCGACGGCGGGGCGTTCGGGCCCGTTGGCGATCTTGAAAGGCGTGCGTAACGGGATGCGCAGGGGGATCGTCTCGACGCGCGTGATGTTGACGCCGACATCGGCGCGCACGAGCGCGGGCTCGTGGGGTTTGTTCATTGGCTCCTCCAATGCGGTGATCGATCCGACACGCGGCTGGGAGTTGCTGCGCGGATCATCATGGACGAATCGGATCCCGCTTGACAGAAAGGGCCATATCAATCCACCTTGGCGCCCGAATCGCGCACGACCTTGCCCCATTTCACGACATCCGACTTGATGAGTTCCAGGTAGGCTTCCGGCGTGTTACGGAACGGTTCGAACCCGAGGCTCAACATCCGGCGGTGCACATCCGGGTGTTGAATCTGCTTCTGGACCTCGGCATTGAGCTTGCGAATGATGCCTATCGGCGTCCCGGCGGGGGCGAGCAGTCCGTACCAAACGCTCGCTTCGTAGCGGGGCAGAGCTGCCGCCTCCGCGACCGTCGGGATGTCCGGGGCGATCTGCGAGCGTTGCGCACTGGTAACGCCGAGCGCGCGCAGTCTGCCGGCTTTGATGTGCGGCAGGTTCGTCGGCAAGCTATTGGTGTGGAGCTGGACCTGTCCGGCAAGCGCCGCGGCGATGGCGGGGGCCCCGCCGTTGTAGGGAACGTGCAGCAGCTTGATGCCGGCCATGGATCGGAAATACTCCATGGCGAGGTGCTGGGCAGTACCGCTGCCCGGAGAGCTGTACACGAGCTCTCCCGGCTTCTCCTTCGCCAGCGCGATAAGGTCCTTGATGGAGCCGATCGGCAGGCTCGGATGGGCGACCAGCATGTTCGGGGCGAGCGCGACCAGGCTGACCGGCGCAAAATCCCGCACGGCGTCGTAGGGCGGTCTTGCGTACAGGGTGACGTTGATCGCGTGCGACGAGACCGCCATGATGAGTGTATGACCGTCGGGTGAGGCCTTGGCCGCCAGCTCCGTCGCGATATTGCCGCCGGCGCCGGGCCGGTTGTCCACGACGAAGGTCTGGCCGAAGGACTCGGCGAATCGCTGCGCGAACAGACGCGCCATGACATCGGTGCCTCCGCCCGCCGCGAATCCCACGAGGATGCGCGCGTTGCGCGCCGGATAGGCAGCGGCTGCGGTGTCCTGCGCCACCTGCGCTGTTGCGAGCATCGGGCTCGACAGCGTCAAAGCAGTACAGAAGGCTCGAACGAGCTTATCGGCGCTCATGAACTCTTCTCCCCTATGGCAGCGCAGCCAGCCGCATGAATCCAGTATCCCCGGCTGTGGCAGGCCGAGTCAATCGCGGCGAAGTCCTCGGGCGTTGCTCGCCGCTGCGTGCGCGGGCAGGAGTGTGCGCGCCACCGCGAGGGCTCGCACTCGCCGATCAGGACCCTTCTCCCGCGCCATGCCCACTTTCCAAGAAGCTGCTCGGTCCAGCTCACCGCCTACCGGGCAGCCGCTCGCCCTGCTCACGCCGGAACTCGCCCTCGATCACCTCCGGCCCGGATGCTGCCGGCGGAAACGGCCGTGCCTGCGGCAAGGGCCAGACCAGCAACAGCAACGCGAGCACATCCGTAATGACGCCCGGAAAGATGAGCAGCAAGCCCGCGACCAGCGTGCGGGCGCTGGTGAGCAAGGCGGTCAGCGGCGAGCGGGACTGGCGCAGCGTCCCGGCGAGCCGTATGGCCCAGACGAGCTTCTCGAAGCGGATCAGCAGGGCGCCGGCGATGGCCGCGACCAGCAGCCAGACGAGCACCCAAGCGCCGAAGCGATCACCCAGGCGCAACAGCAGCCAGGCTTCGAGCACGGGAAAGCCCAGAACGCACAGAAAGATCGACAGGATGCGCATCCGCGCGACTCGCTTAGTCCTTGTGTCCGTAGTTCATCGACCAGAGCAGCCCGCCTGCCGAGAACTCACCGACGGCCGCAAATGCCGTGCTCACGCAGAGCATTCCGGCGTAGCGCTCAGAGACGCAGCAGCGCGCCGATGCGCTCGCCCGCCTTGAGCCCCGAGCCGGTGAGCACGAGCACGGTCCTTTCGCCTGCGGCGACGACCCCGCGCGCCAGGAGCTGCGTCAAGCCGGCGCCCGCGGCCGCCGAGGTCGGCTCGACGTAGAGCCCCTTGCGGGCGAGCGCGCCCAGCGCCTCGGTAATCTCCGGCTCGCTCACCGCGATCACCGCGCCGCGCGATGCGCGCACCGCGCCGAGCACCTCGCGCACCCGCGTCGGCTGCGACGACGCAATGCCTTCCGCAATCGTGGGCTCGATCTGCGTCGGCAGCAGGTGATCCACGCCGGCAGCGTAGGCGGTGTAGTAAGGCGCGCAGTTGGCGGCTTGCACGGCGAAGATGCGCGGGGTGCGCGTTATCTCGCCACTGGCGGCGAGCTCGTCGAAACCATGGCCGCAGCCGAGCACGTTCGAGCCGTAACCGAGCGGGACGACGATGTTGTCGGGAACGTCGAAACCGCTTTGTTCCCACAGTTCGTAAGCGAGCGTCTTGGTGCCCTCGGCGAAGAACGGCTGCCAGTTGTGACTCGCGTAGAAGATCTCCGCCGACATCGCAACCGCGGCCTCGGCCACGTCCTGGCGCGAGCCGGGAATCGCCATGGTCTCCGCGCCGGTGGCCGCGATCTGCACGATCTTGGGATAGGAGGCCGTTTCCGGCACCAGGACGCGCGCGCGCATGCCCGCGGCCGCGGCGTATGCCGCAAGGGAGGCGCCGGCGTTGCCCGACGAATCCTCCAGCACGCGGTCGAGGCCGCATTGCTTCAAATAGGACACCATGACCGTCATGCCGCGGTCCTTGAATGACCCGGTCGGCATCATGAATTCGAGCTTTGCTAAGACCCGCGCGCCGGACCATTCGATTTCGACCAGCGGCGTCCAGCCCTCGCCCATGCTGACGGCGGCCGCGGCCGGCACGCGGATCGCGCGCGCGTACCGCCACACCGAGCGGCATGCCCCATCGATATCGCCGCGGCGCAGCCCCGCGCCGGGCGTGAGATTGAGATAGTGTCCTGAAGGCGCGCGCCACCGCGGCCGATCCACCGGATAGCGGCTGCCGTCGCTCGGATCGATGTAAGCGACTTGGGTCACGGGCGCTGCGCCGGTGCAGGCACACTGAAATACATCGCGCCCGCCGACTGCCTTGTTCGCCGGCGCGGGCGGATCGCGGCAGGCTGTGGCGTCACCCGAGATCCGCTAGTGCACGACGCAGCGATGGCGGCACGTCGGCTTGCGGCCCCGCGACCGCTCACGACCGGCGTTGCCACGCGCGCGCAAGCTCCAACACGCGTTCGACGTCCTGCATCGTGTTGTACAGGTGCAGCGAAAGCCTCAGGACGCCGCGGCGGATGGAGAGCTTGACGCGCTCCGCGGCCAGGTGGTCGTGCAGGGACTGCATGCGCGCATCGGCCGTCGAATCGTGTCCGCCGTGCATCATGTCGCCCACTGTGACGATATGGGCGAGGTGAGGCCCGGGCGCGCCACCGCTCACTGGCAGGCCGAGCTCGCACATGCCGAGCGCGAGCCGGTGCGCGAGTGAGAGCACGTACGACTCGATCGCAGTCTTGCCGAAGCCTTCCAGGTAGCCCAAGGTCGCATCCGCGTTGACCGCGGCCGTGAAGTTGTAATTGCCCAGATCGAAGCGGCGCGCGCCCGCGGCGAGCCGATATTCGAAGCTGCCGAGATCGGCCTCGGAGGCATCGCCCAGGTCGACGCCGAAGCGCGACAGGTAGGCCGGCTGCAATTGCTCGGCACACTCGCGGCGGCAATAGAGGAAGCCCATGCCGTAGAGGCCGAGCAAGCCCTTTTGCGTCGACGCCGCGAGCGCGTCGATCTTCAGCCGCTCGACGTCGTTGTCGAGCACGCCGACCGACTGCGCAGCATCGACCACGAGCATGACGCCGCGGCTGCGGCAGGCCGCGCCGAGGCTCGCGAGGTCGGTGCGAAAGCCCGGTGCGAACGACACCGTGGCGCAGGTGACGGCCTTGGTGCGCCGGTCGATGCGCGCCACCATGTCCTCGACCGGCATCTGTCCGGCGCGCGGTGCAACCATCCGCATCTCCACCCCGCGGCGCTGCAGGTTGAGCCAGGCATAGACGTTGGCGGGGTGCTCGATCTCGGGACACAGCACCACGTTGTCGCCCGGCTGCCAGTCGATCGCCGCGGCGACCGCGGCGATGCCTTCGGTGACGTTCTTGGTGAACGCGACCTCGTCGGCCGACGCGTTGATATGGCGTGCGAAGCGACCGCGCACGCGTTCGATCATGTCGAAGTAGGCGTGCTTGTCGAGCTCGGCGTACATGCGCTCGTCGAGGTGCGCGACCAGCGCGTCGCGCGCAAAGCGCGGCAGCAGGCCGCGCGCGGCGACATCCATGTAGGTCCAGCGCTCGGTTGCAGGGAAATCACGATGGGCGAGCGCAGGTTGGTCGGTCATACGGGCATCTCCTGGGAAGTGTCATGGCTCACGCGGCCTTCGCGCCGGTCGCGCTCCCGCGCCGCCGGATCGCGCTCGGCGGGAGGGCCGAAGCCGCCGCCGCCGGGCGTGGCGATGCGCAACACGCTATCGCGCGGCAGCGCTACGTCGGCCGCTGCCGCGGGCAGCACGCGTTCGCCGGCCGCGCCGGGGTTGAAAATGAAGCGTCCGGGCGCGCCCGCGCGCGCACCGGCAAGACCATCGGCCGCGACGTGCTGGCGCTCCGAGGACAGGCTCACCGTCACGTCGTCGGCCAGGATGCGGTAGTCGCGAACGACGCCCATGCCGCCGCGGTAGCGGCCGTCGCCGCCCGAATCGTCGCACAGCGCATAGCGTTCGATGCGAAACGGATACGCGTGCTCGAGGGCTTCGACCGGCAGGTTGGACGCCCCCGAGGCGTGCACGCGCACGGCATCCACACCGTCGCGGTAGGGCCGCGCACCCATGCCGCCCGCGACTGTCTCGTAATTGACGAAATACTCGCCGCTGCGCGGATCGGTGCCCGACAGGACCAGCAGATGATGCGGACCGCTGCGGGCAAGCGCCTTGTCCGGCATCGCCTGCGACAACGCCGCCGCGACCACGTCGCCCAACACGCCGCAGGAGATCGAGCGCGCGCCCACCGCCGCGGGCGGCCGCGGCCCCACGACGCTGCCCGCGGGGGCGCGGATGGCGATGGTGCGGTAGTAGCCGGCGTTCGCCGGCACGTCCGGGTCGAGCAGGCTCTTCGCGACGGTGTAGACGGTGGCGAGCAAGGCGCGATAGGGAATGTTGCGGGCGCTGTCGAGCTGGCGTCCCGAGCCCTCGAAATCGAGCTCGAGCTGACCTTCGCGTACCGTCAAGGCGAGGCGGATGCGAGCGCGCTCGCCCTCCCGGTCGCCGTCGAGGAAGTCCTCGGCGGCGTAGCTGCCGCGCGGCAGGCGCTCGATCGCGGCGCGAAAGCGCCGCTCGGTGAAATCGAGATACGCGCCTATCGTCGCCTCGGTCTGTTCGACGCCATAGCGTTGCATGAGCCCCGTGAGCGCGCGTATGCCCACGACATTGGCGGCGAACTGTGCCCTGAGATCGCCGTTGCGCTCCAGCGGGGTGCGCGAGTTGAGCAGGATCATTTCGACCAGGTCGCGATTCACCTCGCCCGCGTGCATGATCTTCACCGGCGGAATACGCAAGCCCTCCTGGAAGATGGTCTTGCATACCGCCGCTTCGCTCCCCGGCACCATGCCGCCGACATCGGCGTGATGCGCGATGTTGGCGACGAAGGCGACGATACGCCCGGCGGCGAACACCGGCGCGATCACGTTGATATCCGGCAGATGCGAGCCGCCGCCGTTGTACGGGTCGTTGGCCGCGAACATGTCGCCCGGGCGAATCTCCTCGGGCTTGAAACGGGCGCGGATTTCGTCCACCGCGCCCACCATCGAGCCGAGATGGATCGGCACCCGCTGCGCGAGCGCCACGACCTGGCCGGCGGCATCGAAGATCGCGGTCGAGCAGTCGGCGCGCTCCTTGATGTTGGGCGAGAACGCCGTGCGCATCAAGGTCGCCGCCATCTCCTCGGCGCTCGCCAGCAAATGGCGCGCGACCACCTCAGCGCGAATCGGATCTACGCGGCTGTCCATTGCGGCATCTCTTTCTGGGCTGCGGCGACCAGCTGGATGTGCATGCTGCCGCTCGCGTCGAGGCGAAAGCCCGCGCGCGGCGGGACCACCGTGGTGGCATCCATCTGCTCGACGATGACCGGACCGTCGAACTGCGTGCCGGGCGGCAACAGCTCGCGCTTGTACACCGGCGCATTGGTAAAGCCCGTCTCGGCGAACCACACGCTGCGTGTCTCGGCGAGCGCCTGCAACACGTTGCCGCCGGCGGCGGGCCGCTCGCTTGCCGGCGCGGGCCGCGCGGCGCTCACCACCAGGCGCAGGTTCACGATCTCGACCGGCTGCGCCGGCATATCGTAGCCGTAGAACTCGCGATGGCGGGCATGGAAGGCCTCGAGCAGCCGCTCCAGGGCATCCGGAAAGACGCTGGCCGAGGCGAGCGGCAGGATGAGCTCGAAATTCTGGCCGCTGTAGCGCAGGTCGGCCGACCAGGCATAGCTGACCGTAGCGTCGGCGCCCACCTCGCCTTCGATCCAGGATTCGCCTTGCGCGCGCAATTGCGCCAAGCCGGCGTTGACGGCGCCGAGGTTGGCGGGTGTCGCGCGCACGAAGCGCGTCAGGCTGAAATCGCCGCGCACATCGGCATGCAGCAGGCCGAGCGCCGACATGAGCCCCGGCCGGGGCGGAACGATGACCCGGCCGATCCCCATGGCGCGCGCGATGTCGGCGGCATGCAGCGGCCCCGCGCCGCCGAAGGCGACCAGGGCGAACTCGCGTGGATCCTCGCCCTGCTCGACCGAAATCACCCGCACCGCGCCCATCATGTTGGCGTTGACGATATCCAGGATGCCGGCCGCCGCCTGGAACAGGTCCATGCCGAGCGGCTCGCACAGCCCTTTCTCGATCGCCTGGCGTGCGCGCGTGGGATACACCACCATGCGCCCGCCCAGCAGCGTCTTGGGATTGAGCCGGCCTAGCACCACGTTCGCATCGGTCACGGTCGGACGCGTGCCGCCGCGCCCGTACGCTGCCGGACCCGGTACGGCGCCCGCGCTCATCGGCCCGACTTTCAGCAGGCCGCCCGGATCGACCCACGCGATGCTGCCGCCCCCAGCTCCGATGGTATGGATGTCGATGCTGCGCGTGCGCACCGGGAAGCCGCCCATATCGCGCTGGCTTTTCTGCGCAGGGGCGAGCGCGCGAATCAGGCAGACATCGGTCGATGTGCCGCCCATGTCAAAAGCGATGAGATCGGCCACGCCGATCTGGCTGCCTAGGCCGCGCGTGGCGATCACGCCCCCGGCCGGGCCGGAGAAGAACGTGTTGACCGGCATGCGCCGCACCGCCGCGGTCGAGACCGCGCCGCCATTCGATTGCATGACTCGCGGCAAGGCGTTCACGCCGAGCTCGCGCACGCCCTGCTCGAAGCGTTCCAGGTAGCGATCCATGATCGGCATCAGGCTCGCGTTGACCGCAGTGGTCGCGAAGCGCTCGAACTCGCGGAACTCGGCCAGCACCTCGTGCGATGCACACACGTACATGCCCGGCGCGGCAGCAGCCACCGCCGCGCGCGCGGCGCGCTCGTGACGCGGATTGGCGTAGGCATGCATGAAGCAGATGGCGATCGCCTCGACCCCGCGGGCCTGCAAGGCGGCAAGCGCGCGGCGCACATCGGCCTCGTCCAGGGGTGTGAGCACGTTGCCGCCGTAATCGACCCGCTCGTCGATCTCGACGCGTTCATCGCGTGCGGCCGGGGGCAGCGGCTTCGGCACGTCCAGGTTGAAATAATGCGGCCGCCGTTGCCGCGCCAGCTCGAGCACGTCGCGAAAACCGCGCGTGGTGAGCATCCCGGTGCGGGCGGTCTTGCCTTCGAGCACCGCGTTGGTCGCCAACGTCGTCCCGAGCACGATGAACTGGACCTGCTGGCAGCGCGCGCCGGCCTGTTGTACTACTTCGGCGATGCCTTGCAGGATCGCCCGGGACGGGTCATCGGTGCTCGTCGGCAGCTTGTGATAGCGATACTCGCCCGATTCGATGTCGGCCAACACGATATCGGTGAACGTGCCGCCGGTATCGATGCCGACCCAAAGACGATTCATGCGCGCTGCCCGCGGATACCATGGGATCGATCGAGAATAGCATGGGGCGCTGCCAATTGGGCACGCGCGCGCTCCGGCGTGCGGCGTCGGTGCCGCGCCGGCCAGGGCTGCCACGGATGGCTTGCGTGCCCCGTTGCTCGCCGGTCATCGCCGGATCCCGCCACACGCTGCCGACTGTCCAACGTGCCGGTCGAGCGCAACGACGCGGGGATCCTCGCCTATACTGGGCGCTTGCGGCCAGCTTTGGGAGAACCCTGTGTCCACGCTCATGCAACCACGTCCTTCCATCGTCCCCGCCACCAGCCAGGCGTTGTGCGAAGCGATCGCGCAATGGCGCTACGACGATCTGCCCGAGGCGGTGGTACGCATGCTCAAAGCCATGCTGCTCGACGAAATCGGCGTCATCGCCGGTGCCGCGCATGCGCCGGGCATAGCGCAGCTCAACGCGCGGCTCTCCCGCTGGGAGACGGGCGGCAGCGCAACCGGCCTGCTGGGCAAACGGCGCTATTCCCCGCCCAGCGCGGCGCTCGCCAACGGGGCCGCCGGCCACGCGCTCGACTACGACGATCAGCACGATCCGGCGCGCGTGCACACCAACTGCGTGGTGTTGCCGGCGCTGCTCGCGGCCGCCGAGGATTCGGGGCCGATCAGCGGGCGCGACTTCCTGCTGGCACACGCCGTGGGCGCCGAGTTGCACGCGCGTCTCGGGCTCGCCTGCTACAACAGCCTCGGCAAGGGCTGGCATCCGACGGCGGTGCTCGGGGCGCTCGCCGCGGCGCTCGCTGCCGCACGCATGCTGGGGCTCGCCGTGCCGGGCCTCGTCAATGCGCTCGGCATCGCTTTTCACCAGGCGAGCGGCTCGGGGCAAAGCATGCGCGACGGCGTGCTGACCAAGCGCCTCGGCGCGGGTTTCGCCGCCCGTGCCGCGGTGCTGAGCGCCTACCTCGCGCTCGATGGCATCAGCGGAGCGCGGCACACGCTCGAAGGCAGCGCGGGCTTGTTCGCGCTCTACGAACGGGGCGAGGTGGATGGCGACATCCTGATGGACGCCTTGGGGTCGCGCTGGCGCATTCCGGACTACAGCCTGAAGCCGTATCCGTGCTGCCGCTGCAATCACACGGCGATCGACCTGGGCATCGCGCTCAACGCGCGCGGCGTTCGGCCCGAACAGCTTGCGGCGGTGGAAATCGGCATCGGCCACGTCAATTGGCTGACCGTGGGCGCAGCCTACGATCCGGACCGCGACGACATCGTGCACGCGCAGTTCAACATCGCCTATGGCTTCGCGCGCGCGCTCGCCGACGGCAAGGTCGACCTGCGCGCGTATACGCGGCCGGCGATCAGCGCGGCGCGCATCGGCGCCCTGACCGCGATCACCCGCGTCGTGGACGATCCGGCCATCGGGGCGAGCGCGATCGAGCCTGCCTGGGTCAAGCTGCGCCTGAAAGACGGCGGCACGCTCGAAGTCCGTGCCGACCGCATCAAGGGCAGCCCCCAGGACCCGCTGAGCGAAGCGGAGCGCTTGGCGAAATTCCGCGACTGCCTCGCGTTCGGCCTCGACGCCACCCGCGGCGAGACCGATCGGCTGGCCGAAGTCCTGCTTGACATCGAGCGCCAGGACGATGCCGCCGGCGCGATCGTCGCGGCGTTTCCACCGCTGCGGCCTTGAACGATCCTAGCCCGAGTCGACGTATTCCCGAGGAGAGCGCGATGACCTACACCGGAAGCTGCCACTGCGGCCGTATCGCCTTCAGCGTCGAGGGGAGCCTCGACCAGGTGATGGAGTGCAACTGCTCGATCTGCACCAAGCGCGGCGCGCTGCACTGGTTCGTTCCGCGCGACAAGCTCACGTTGCGCACCGCGGAAGCCGATCTTTCCACCTACACCTTCAACAAGCACAGGATCAAGCACCGCTTCTGCGGCATATGCGGTTGCGCGCCGTTCGGCGAAGGCGCGGATCCCAAGGGCAATCCCATGGCCGCGGTAAATGCGCGCTGCCTCGATGGAATCGATCTAGCCCCGGTCAAGCGCGTCCCCTTCGACGGCCGCAGCCTGTAGCGTCATCGAGCGCCGAAAGGCGCGTCGCCCTTATCTCAAGCGCACGCAGTCGACATAGGAACGCGTGCGCCCGCCGCAGTCTTCTTCCACCAGGCCGTGGATGTCGGTATGGAAGCCGGGGAACTGCTCATTGAAGCTGCGGGCGAACTTCAGATACTCCACGATCGGCCGGTTGAAGCGCTCACCGGGAATGAGCAGCGGAATGCCGGGGGGATACGGCGTCACCAGCGCGCAGGTCACGCGGCCTTCGAGATGGTCGATCTCGACCCGGTCGATCTCGCGGTGGGCCATCGCGGCGAAGGCATCCGAGGGCTTCATCGCGGGCTGCATGTCGGAGAGATACATCTCGGTCGTGACCCGGGCCACGTCGTGGGCCCGATACGCTTCGTGGATCTGCTGCGACAGCTCGCGCAAACCGACCCGCTCGTAGCGCGGAAACTGCTGGCAGAACTCAGGCAGGATGCGCCACATCGGCTGGTTCTTGTCGTAGTCGTCCTTGAACTGCTGGAGCGCGGCCACCAGAGTATTCCATCGCCCCTTGGTGATGCCGATGGTGAACATGATGAAGAACGAATACAGCCCTGTCTTCTCGACGATCACGCCGTGCTCGGCGAGGTAGCGCGTGAGGATGGATGCCGGAATGCCGCTCTTGGCGAAACGCCCGGACACGTCCAGCCCGGGGGTGATCACCGTGGCCTTGATCGGATCGAGCATGTTGAAGCCGGTCACGAGATTGCCGAAGCCGTGCCATTTCTCGTTCGAGCGCAGGAGCCAGTCCTCGCGCGAGCCGATGCCTTCGGGCGCGAGCCGCTCGGGCCCCCACACCTTGAACCACCAGTCCTTGCCCCACTCGGTATCGATCTTGCGCATCGCGCGGCGGAAATCCAGCGCCTCGACGATCGATTCCTCCACCAGCGCCGTGCCCCCGGGCGGCTCCATCATGGCCGCCGCCACATCGCACGAGGCGATGATGGAGTATTGCGGGCTGGTGGAGGTGTGCATCATGTAGGCTTCGTTGAACATGTGGCGGTCGAGCTTGTTCTGCTCCGACTCCTGCACGAGGATCTGGGAGGCCTGCGAAATGCCAGCCAGCAGCTTGTGGGTGGAATGGGTCGCGAATATGAGACCCTCCCGGCGCCGCGGCCGGTTCGGCCCGATCGCATGCATGTTGACGTAGTAATCGTGGAAGGCCGCGTGCGGCAGCCATGCCTCGTCGAAATGCAGGTTCTCCACCGCGTTGCCGAGCGTCTCCTTGATCATCTCGACGTTGTACATCACGCCGTCATAGGTGGACTGCGTGATGGTCAGAACGCGCGGGCGCTTATCCTTCGCCTCGCGGGCGAACGGGTTCGCCTCGATCTTGCGCTGAATCGACTCGGGCCGGAACTCCTCCAGTGCGATCGGACCGATGATGCCCAGATGATTGCGCGTCGGCGTGAGGAACACCGGAATCGCGCCGGTCATCGTGATCGCATGCAGGATGGACTTGTGGCAATTGCGATCGACCACGACGATGTCGCCCGGCGCGACGGTCGAGTGCCAAACCATCTTGTTCGACGTCGAGGTGCCGTTGGTGACGAAGAAGCAGTGATCGGCGTTGAAGATGCGCGCGGCATTGCGCTCGGATGCCGCCACCGGTCCCGAATGGTCCAGGAGCTGGCCCAGCTCTTCGACCGCGTTGCAGACATCCGCGCGCAGCATGTTCTCGCCGAAGAACTGGTGGAACATCTGTCCCACCGGGCTCTTGAGGAACGCGACCCCGCCCGAGTGTCCCGGGCAGTGCCAGGAATAGGAGCCGTCCTGCGCGTATTCGACCAGGGCGCGGAAGAACGGCGGCGCCAGGGAGTCGAGATAGCTCTTCGACTCGCGGATGATGTGGCGGGCGACGAACTCGGGCGTGTCCTCGAACATGTGGATGAAGCCGTGCAGCTCGCGCAGGATGTCGTTCGGAATGTGGCGCGAGGTGCGTGTCTCGCCGTAGAGATAGATGGGAATCTCGGCGTTGCGGAAGCGGATTTCCTTGATGAACGCGCGTAGCGACTTCAACGCTTCCATCACTTCTTCCATCGAGCCCGAGCCCAGCTCCTCGTCGTCGATCGACAGAATGAACGCCGAGGCGCGCGACTGCTGCTGCGCGAACTGGGAAAGATCGCCGTAGGAGGTGACGCCGAGGACTTCGAAGCCCTCGGCCTCGATGGCCTGCGCCAGCGCCCGGATACCGAGCCCCGAGGCGTTCTCGGAGCGGAAGTCCTCGTCGATGATTACGATCGGAAAGCGGAATTTCACTTGTCGTCGCAGCTCCTGGCAGGCGGCAGGCCGGACGTGTCCGCCGGCGATGAAGATGCGCAATCATCGTTCATTCTGACCGGCAGGTGAAGCGCGGGCGCGAATGCGCGTGAAAAAAGGGCGCGGCCTGCGGGGGCGATTCGCCGCTTGCGCTCGCCTGCGGTCAGCCAATTGCAGACCCCGCCCGTCAGCGGCGCAGCGGCCGCATGGGGCCTGTCATGCCCCGATTTGCACGAACGTTCTCGGTTGCAGGGTGGAAAGCGCTGCCGCCAGCCGCGGCACTAGCGGCAGGAGTACGTGAAGCTCATTGGAATGTGCGCTCAGCAGTACCACGGCAAGCGGAAGCGCTGCCATGTGATGATCTCCGCGCGCGGACCGCTAAATCGCTTCCGGCACCATCTCGATGGCGCCGCAGGGGCATTCGGCCGCGCACAGGCCGCAACCCTTGCAGTAATCGTAGTCGAAGCGGAAGCGAAGTCCAGGCCCGAGCTTCACGACGGCATTGTCCGGGCAGACGCCGTAGCAGTTGTCGCACTCGAAGCAGTTGCCGCAGGACAGGCAGCGCCGCGCCTCGAACATGGCATTGCTCTCGTCTAGCCCGCCCTGGACCTCATCGAAGGTCGATTGGCGCCGCAGGATGTCGAGCGCGGGCTGGACGGTTTGCGGCGCATCGGCGTAGTACCAGGGATTGAGGCGGGCGAAGTCCGCCCGCTGGTGCTTCTCGCGCGGCTGGTAGGTCGTGCCGCGCAGCCAGGCGTCGATGTGGCGCGCGGCTTTCTTGCCGTGGCCGATAGCCACGGTGACGTTGCGCTCGGCCGGAACCATGTCGCCGCCCGCGAAAATCCCCGCATGCCCGGTCATCATGCCCGTATCCACCCGCACCACGCCGTCCTCGACGGCCAGCCCGGGCACTGCCTCGAGCAACGACAGATCGACCTCCTGTCCGAGCGCCAACACGAGCGAATCCGCGGCGATGGTGTCGAGCTCGCCGGTCGGCTGCGGGAAGCCGTGCTGGTCGAGCACCATCCGCTCCACCGTGATGGCGCCGTCGCCGGCCTCGCGTATGGTGGCCAGCCACTTGATGAGGATCCCTTCCTGCAATGCCTCTTCGACTTCGAACTCGTGCGCAGGCATGCGTGCGCGCGTACGCCGGTAAACGATGATGGCTTCCTCGGCGCCGAGGCGCTTTGCGGTGCGCGCGACGTCGAGCGCGGTGTTGCCGCCGCCGTAGACCACCACGCGCCTGCCGAGCAGCGGCGGCTCCGCGCCCTCCATGCTGCGCAGCACCGACACGGCATCGAGCACTTTCGCGGCCGTCCCCGCCGGGATGTAGGTGCGCTTGGCAAGATGCGCGCCGACGGCGAGAAAGGCGGCATCGAAGCGGCCCGCGCGCATGCTGTCGAGAATCCGATGCACCTTGGTATCGAGGCGCAGCGCGATGCCCAGATCGAGAATCCGCGCGATCTCGGCATCGAGCACGTCACGCGGCAGGCGATACTTCGGGATGCCGAAGCGCAGCATGCCGCCCGCCATCGGACCGGCCTCGTGAATCTCGACCTCGTGCCCGAACAGGGCCAGGTGATAGGCGGCCGCCAATCCCGACGGCCCGGCACCCACCACCAGCACGCGCTTGCCGCTGCGCGGCGCATCGCGCCGAAACCGCCAGCCATGGCTGCGCGCCTCGTCGCCGAGAAAGCGCTCGACCGCGTGGATCGAAACCGCCTGGTCGAGCTGGCCGCGATTGCAGGCCGGTTCGCAACTGTGATAGCAGACCCGCCCCATCACGGCGGGCATCGGGTTGTCGCGCACCAGCACCCGCCAGGCCGCTTCGTAATCGCCCGACTCGGCGTGATAGAGCCAGCCCTGGATGTCTTCGCCGGCCGGGCAGGCGGCATTGCACGGCGGCAGGCGATCGACGTACACCGGGCGCGAAGTGCGCCACGAGCCCGTGTGGTTCGCGAGCGACGAGCCAACGTCGAGCGTGATGGCGAAGGGTTTGTGCATGCTCATGCGTCGCTCCCGCTGCGCAGCGCGTCGAGCGCGCCGGCGTCCCAGGGGCGCTCCTCGTACAGGCCGAAGCGGCGGATGTTGCGATTGGCGAGCCGCTGTATGCGCGTGATCACCTCGCGTCGCGGCTCAGGCATAAACAGGTGCGCGAAGCGCTTCTGCGGCCGCAGGTAGTCCTCCACCGGCAGCGGCTTGCGCAGCTTCAGCGTGCGCGTGATCTCGCCGTATTCGGCTTCGTACACCGGAAAGAGCCCCGTCTCCTTGGCCAGACGCGCGATGCGGATGGTCTCGTCCGGCGCGGTCCCCCAGCCGAGCGGGCAAGGCACGAGAATGTGCACGTAGCGAGCACCGCGAAAAGCCATCGCGCGCTGCACCTTCGCTTCGAGGTCGCGCAAATCGGCGACCGTGGCGGTGGCCACGTAGGGGATGCCGTGCGCCATCGCGATCCACGGCAGGTTCTTGCCCTGACCGAAGACGTTGCCCGGCTCCGGACCGTGTACGGCGGTGGTCGCGGTGCGCGCCGCCGGCGGCGTCGCGGAGGAGCGCTGCACGCCCGTATTCATGTAGGCCTCGTTGTCGTAGCAGATATAGAGCACGTCGTCGTTGCGCTCGAACATCCCCGACAGGCAACCAAAGCCGATATCGGTCGTGCCGCCGTCGCCGCCCTGGGCCACTACCCGCACATCGCCTTGGCCCTTCACCTTGAGCGCCGCCGCGATACCGGTCGCCACGGCCGCCACATTGCCGAACAGCGAGTGAATCCACGGAATCTGCCACGAGGTCTCGGGATACGGCGTGGAGAAGACTTCCAGGCAGCCGGTGGCATTGGCGGCGATCAACCGGCCGCCGCTTGCGCGCATGGCGGCATCGATCGCATAGCGCGCTCCCAATGCTTCGCCGCAGCCTTGGCAAGCGCGGTGGCCGCAGTTGAGGGCGTTGGCGCGCCGCGGGTCGGCCTGGACGCTGCGCTCGTGCGGCGCCAACAGCCGATTGCCGACGGTGAAGGTATCGGTCTGGTAGAACTTGATGGGCTGCGTGCTCATGACTTGCTCATGCGATGCGTCCACCGACCATGCCGATATCGCGCAGCAGCGCCTCGGCGAGCGGACCCGAGCGGCGCGTCTCGCGCTCGCGTTGCAGCGCCCGGTTGACCGCGTCCCAGTCGAGATCGAGGAAAGTGACGGGATCGAGCGCATCGCGCTCGGCATCGAGCATCAGCTTGGCGAGCGACTTGCGGGTGATGGCGCGCCCACCGAGTCCTGCGATCACGGTGTAGCCGTGCAGGTGCACCCCGGAGAGCGCCACGCGCACATTGGTCGAAACGATGCCGCCGATGCCCACCGCCAGGCTTTTCTCGATCACGACCACGCGTTGCGCGCGTTCCAGGTACCCGCGCACCTCCGCCAGTGGAAACGGGCGAAACGAGGTGATACCGAGCACGCCTATGCGATGGCCGTCCGCGCGCAGCTCATCCACCGTATCCTTGATGGTACCGAGGACCGAGCCCAGCGCCACCACCACCGTGCCGGCATCGGCGATGCGATAAGGGTGCACCAGTCCGCCCGAGTCGCGTCCGAACGCGCGCTTGAATTCCGCGGCCAGCGCCGGAATGCGCTCTAGCGCCTGGAGCTGCTTCGCGTGCGCGAGGTAGCGAACCTCGGCGAACGCTTCCGGGCCGACCATGGCGCCGATCGATACCGGCTCGCTCGGATCGAGCACTTGCCGCGGTTCGTAGGCGGGCAGAAACGCATCGACCTGCGCCTGCGTGGGCATGTCCAGGCGCTCGTAGGCGTGGGTGAGGATGAAGCCGTCCATGCATACCATCACCGGCAAGGACAGCTCCTCGCCCAGGCGAAACGCCTGGATATGCAGATCGAGCGCCTCCTGGTTGGTCTCGGCGAACAGCATGATCCAGCCGCAGTCGCGCTGCGACATGGCATCCGAATGGTCGTTCCAGATATTGATCGGCGCGCCGATGGCCCGATTGGCGACCGTCATGACGATCGGCAAGCCCAGGCCGGCCGCGTTGTAGACCGCCTCCACCATATAGAGCAGTCCCTGGCTCGCGGTCGCGGTGTACGCGCGCGCGCCGGCCGCCGATGCCCCGATAGCCACCGACATCGCGGCGAATTCGCTTTCGACATTGATGAATTCGCACGGGCTGAGCGAGCCCGCTTTGACCAGCTCGCCGAGGGCCTCGACGATATGGGTCTGCGGCGAAATCGGGTAGGCGCAAATCGCCTCGGGGCGGCACAGCGCGACCGCCTCCGCGACCGCGCGCGAGCCTTCCATCTGCCTAAGCATGATCGAGCGCCCGCTGCATTTCCGCGCGCACGATGGCGTGCGCTTCCATCGCTGCCGCGACGTTCGCGGCAGCGACCTGCGGCGGAAACTTTTCGCGAATGGCGGCGCATACCGATTCGATGCGCACGATCCCCGTCACCGCGGCGAACCCGCCGAGCAGCGGCACGTTGGCGACCGCACGCCCCACGTGGCGTAGTGCCAGCTCGGTCGCCGGTACCGTGCACAGCCGCCCACGAGCGCGTCCCTCGACCACGCCGCCGATGCCCAGCTCATCGAAGCTGCGGGTGGTGTTGATGAGGATGTAGCCCGCGGGATCGAGGCCGGCGAACACGTCGACCTGGTGCAGCAAGGTCGGGTCCTGGATGATAAGGGCATCGGGCTCCATGATGGGCTCGCGCAGCCGGATCTCCTTGTCGTCGATGCGGCAGTAGGCGAGTACCGGCGCGCCGGTGCGCTCGGATCCGAAGCTGGGGAAGGCTTGCGCATGCGCACCTTCGAGGAAAGCCGCGACCGAGAGCAATTCGGCCGCGCTGACCGCGCCCTGGCCGCCCCGCCCGTGGATCCGTACCTGGAACATCGGCTGCGCTTCCGCAAACGACGCGCATCGGCGCCGGCAGGGTGATTCTTTCTCTTGCGGCGAACGGCAGCTTGACGCAGATCAAAGGAAATCGGGGAGCAAAGAAAAACCGGGGACAGGCAGGCCACGTTTCCCGCGACGTTGGGGCGATGTTTGTCCGACACGCCAGCGTGGTCAGTCCCCGGTTGGTTCTTGCGGCGTCGCTCAACGCGACCTGGTGCGCACGCTGAATCCGAGCAGCGCCAGCGTCACTGCAAGCAGTACCGTGGCGCTCAACGCAAGCGAGTAATGAATTCCGATCAGGCTCCCCAGCATGCCGACGCTTATGCCGCTGAATGCGCGCAAGCCGAGCGAGGCCATGCCGAAGAGCCCGATGACCCGGCCGCGGATCGGCTCGGGAGCGCGCAACTGCACCAGGGTCTGCGCCATGGCATTGAAGGCGAGATAGAAAAAGCCGGCGGCGAACAACAGCACCAGCGCGACCGGGTAGCTTGGCGCCACCGCGAAGCCGCCGATGCACACACACCACAGCATGGTGAGCACGAAGGCCGTGCGCGGATCGGCGCGCAGCAGGCCGCGGCTTTCGAGCACCAGCCCCGCGAGCAACGCCCCGGCCGCATCCGCGCTGAGCAGCAGGCTGTAGCTGAGGCCGGCATGGCCGTGGCCGAGATGGGTGGCGAATTCCGGCATCTGCGCTTGATACGCGCTGCCGACGAACAACGACGCGCCGCCGGCGAGCAGGATCATCGCGACGATGGTGCGATCGGCGGCGACCTCGCGCCCCAGCGCGATCACGTCGGCCAATCCACGCGCGACCGCTGCCTTGCGCGGCAAGGCGCCCGGGCGCGCGCGCCAGCCGTACGGCGCTCGCCACAACCAGAACAGCAGCGGCAGGTAGATGATCACGTTCACGATGATGCCCCACGGCGGGCCGAACGCGAGCATCAGGACCCCGCCGATCGCCGGCCCCAGCAGCATGCCGAGGTAGCGCGATGTCGCGGTCAAGCGCACCGCGCTTTGCAGTTGCGCCTGCCCCACGATGTCGTGGACGAGGAGCTGGGCTGCCGGCAGCCATAACACGCCGGCCAGCCCGTGCACCGTCAGCAATACCGCCGCATGCCACATCTGGAGCGAGTCGCTCAGGAACAGCACGCCCCAGGCAGCCGAGACTGCCATGAAGAAGAGCATCCCGAGCTGGATGATGCGGCGCGGATCGAAGCGGTCGGCCAGCGCACCGGAATACACCGAGAACAACAGGAACGGCAGCCAATGCGTCAGCACGGCGATCCCGCCGAGCGTCGGCGAGTGAAACTTCTGGTACATGATCCAGTAGCTGATGACGTGCTCGATGCTGTCGGCCATCATCGCCAGCGCGGAGGTGACGAAATAGCGCCGAAAGCCCGCATGGCGCAGCGCTGCGAACGATTGCACGGGCAGCGTTCGGGCGTGAGTCGTGGTGCTCACGCGCCGAAGCTCTCGCGCCCTGGGTCCGAAGGTCGGCGCACATTCGCAGCCGCGCTTGCAGCGTTGGTCATGTCAGCGACGAGCCGCGTCTTCGAACGGGAAGCCGAGGGCGCGCACCTCAGCACGCATCTGCGCGATCGCGGCCTCGACTTGCGCCGGATCGCCGCGCACTCCGAGCTCGACGTGGCGGCGGGTGGCATTCGGCCCCATCGAGGGCAAGCTGAACGCCTTCAGCATGTCGAAGCCGCGCTCGACCGACTCCATCGCGGGAATGAGCTGCGACTCGCCGGCCTCGTAGACGAAGATCGATGCCTCGGCCCAGCGATCGCGATCGAACAGCGCACGGTAGCGCGTATCGAGCACCCATTCGATCATCGGCCAAGCCATCTGCGGGAAGCCGGGAACGAAATGGTGATCGCGGATGCTGAATCCCGGAATGCGATTGAACGGGTTGGGGATGATCTCGCAGCCCGCGGGAAAATCACCCATGCGCAGCCGCTGCGGCGTGATGCCGGTGCCGAAGCGCGCGCGGATCTCGCGCTCGGCGTCGGGATGCAAGGCGAGCGGCAGCGCGAGCGCCGCAGCGGCGCACTGGCGGGTATGGTCGTCCGGGGTCGCGCCGATGCCGCCGAAGCTGAACACGATGTCCGCGCGCTCGAAGCTGCGCTTGAGCGCCGCGGTGAGCCGCTCGGGATCGTCACCGTGATATTCGGCCCACGCCAGGCGCAGGCCGCGCTTGGCGAGCGCCTCGATCGCGAACGACAGATGCTTGTCCTGGCGCTTGCCGACCAGGATCTCGTCGCCGATGATGATCGCACCGAAAGCCATCTCTACATCATCACCTTGCCGCCGTTGGTATCCAGCACGGTGCCGTTCAGATAGGACGCCGCATCGGAGGCGAGGAAAACCACGACCGCAGCGTGCTCCTGCGGATCGGGCAGACGCTTCATCGGCACCTGGGCCGAGATCTGCGCGATGTTCTCCGCGCTGCGCAGCGCGCGCACCCGCGGGGTCAGGGTGGTGATCGGCGCGACCGAATTGCAGGTGATGCCGTGCTCGCCCAGCGTATAGGCGAGAAAACGCGTGAGCTGGATCACCCCGGCCTTGGAAGCGGCATAGGCCGGCGAGGTCGAGCTCGAGATGGTGCGCCCGGAAATCGACGCGATGGTCACGATGCGCCCTGCCGGCGATCGCTTGAGGTGGGGAATCGCGGCCTTGCAGCAGAGGAAGGTCCCGCGAAGATTGAGCGCGACGGTGCGATCCCATTCCTCCACCGGCATGTCCTCGACGTTCGCGAGCCGGCCGTAGCCCCCGGCGGAGGTCACGAGCACGTCGAGACCGCCCCACTCGGATACGATGCGCGCGATGGCCGCATTCACGCTGGCTTCAGCGGTGACGTCGGTTTGAATGGCCATCGCCTTGCCGCCCCCCGCGGTCATTGCGCGCACCACCTCGGCGGCGCCCGGCGCGTCGATATCGAGCGCCGCCACCCGCGCGCCCTGCGCGGCGAACGCGCGCGCGGTGCACGCCCCGATGCCCTGGGCCGCACCCGTCACTGCCACGACCCGTCCGGAAAGCTCCGGGTAGATTGCCATCTCGATCTCCAAAGCTATGCGCTGCGCGCGGCGTGGTGGGCGAGCACTTGCGCCACGCACGCGGTCAAGCCCTTGGCATACGCCACATGAATGAACTCGTTCGGCCCGTGCGCGTTCGAGCTCGGCCCGAGCACGCCGGTGATGACGAACTGGGCTTGCGGATAATGCTTGCCGAGCATGCCCATGAACGGAATGGTACCGCCCTCTCCCATCATCGCCGCGCGCTTGCCGAACACGCTCTGCGAGGCATTGTGCGCCGCTTCCAGCAGCCACGCCGCGCAGGGCGGTGCATTCCAACCGCTCGCGCCCTGGTCGGGCTCGAAGCCGACCTTGGCCCGGCAAGGCGGATCGGCTTCCAGGATTCGCTTCAGGTCACGGCTGGCTTGGGCGGCGTCGACGAGCGGGGGCAGGCGCAAGCTCAGCTTGAGCTCGGTGTACGGACGCAGCACGTTGCCCGCGCTGGCGATCGGCGGCAAGCCGTTCGCGCCGACTACCGACAGGAACGGGCGCCACGTGCGGTTCAACACCGCTTCGGCGGGGTCGGCGACCATGGGCGAGGTCGCGCCGGCGAAAGGATATTTGCGGCACACGCTCTCGCCCAGCATCGCGCCCACCGCGCGCGCCTGTTCCAGCCGCTCGGGCGGAATATCGCAATGGAATTCCGGCGGCAGGATGCGCCCGCTGGACGGGTCTTCGATGCGATCGAGCAGCGAGCGGGCGATGCGAAACGACGAGGGCACGATGCCGCTCGCATCGCCCGAGTGCACGCCCTCGGTCAGCACCTCGACGCGCAAGGTTCCGGCAGCGATGCCGCGCAGCGAGGTCGTGAGCCAGAGCTGCGCGTAATTGCCGCAGCCCGAATCGAGCCCGATCACCAGGTCCACGGCGCCGATCCGCGGCGCCAAGGCTTCGAGGTAGGCTGGCAGATCGTAGCTTCCGCTTTCCTCGCAGCATTCGATCATGGCGACACAGCGCGCATGGCGTGCGCCCTGCTCGCGCAATGCGAGCACTGCGGCAGCCGACGCGAACACCGCGTAGCCGTCGTCCGCGCCGCCGCGGCCGTAGAGCTTGTCGCCCTCGATCACCGGCTCCCAGGGGCCGAGCCCCTCGCGCCATCCCGTCATCTCGGGCTGCTTGTCGAGGTGGCCGTAGAGCAGCACGGTACCCGGCGCGTCGCCGGGTATGTCGAGATAGAGCAGCGGCGTACGCCCGGGCAGGCGCACGATCTCGGTCGTCATGCCCGCGATCGGCTGATGCTTGCACCAGCCGGCCGCGAGCTGCACGGCTTGCTCGATGTAGCCGTGCGCTTCCCAGTCGCGGTCGAAGTGCGGTGACCGGCACGGGATGCGAATGTACTCCATGAGCCGCGGCACGATCTCTTGATCCCATAGCGCGGCGATGCTTCGTTGGGCGCGGTCGGCTTCCATGGCAGCCATTGGCGGGGCGGTGGCCGAAGCATATCAGGTCGCTTCGCGCGCGAACGATGGCACTGATACTGCGTGCGCGCAGCCGCCCCGCGGGACGGATGCAACGGACCATCGTATGAGGGATGGCCGGACCTTCGCCAACGGCCGCGGCGAGTACAGCTCGGCCGAGCTTCCCACCCTCGAGGAGCCCGAATTCAAGTTCGACCCGCGGCGCAAAGCGTCGTCCACCTCGGAAATCATGGTGGCCATGAACGCAATACAGCGCAGTCGTCGCGCAACAGATCGCACCGGCGCGTTGACCTCGGCCCTGGGCTACCGCACACTGCGGGAGCGGACCCATAGCGTCGCGGCCAGCGGGAGATCGGGCGTGGATGCGCGTTACGATTACATCATCATCGGCGCCGGCTCGGCCGGCTGCGTGCTCGCCAACCGGCTTACCGAATCGGGACAGCATCGCGTGCTGCTGCTCGAAGCGGGCGGGCGCGACAGCAATCACTGGATCCACATTCCGCTCGGCTTCGGCCGGACGATGTTCGACCGCTCGGTCAACTGGATGTTCGAAACCGAGCCCGAAGCCCGCATGAACGGGCGCACCATCAAGATTCCCCGCGGCCGGGTGCTCGGCGGCTCCAGCTCGATCAACGGCCTCATCTACATCCGCGGCCAGCGGGAGGACTACGACGGCTGGCGCGACCTCGGCAATCCCGGGTGGGGCTACGAGGACTGCCTGCCGTACTTCAAGCGCGCCGAACATCAGGCGCGCGGCGGCGACGAATGGCACGGCAGCGGCGGCCCCCTGTGCGTCTCCGACGTGAAGGACACGCATCCGCTGGCCGATGCCTTCATCGCCGCTGGCGAGGCGATCGGTATTCGCCGCAACCGCGATTTCAACGGCGCCAGCCAGGAAGGGCTGGGTTACTTCCAAGGCACGGCCCGCAACGGCCTGCGCTGCAGCGCCGCGGTCGCCTACTTGCGCCCCGCCATGAAGCGGCCCAACTTGAGCGTCGTCACTCACGCTCATGCCCATCGCATCCTCACCGACGGCATGCGTGCTACCGGCGTGGCGTTCACCGCGAGCGGCCAGCCGCGGCAGGCGTTCGCCGAGCGAGAAGTGCTGGTGGCCGCGGGTGCCATCCAGTCGCCCCAATTGCTGCAGCTCTCGGGCATCGGCCCGGGCGAGGTCTTGCAGCGCCACGGCATTGCCGTAGTCAAGGCTTTACCGGGCGTGGGCCGCAATCTCCAGGATCATCTCCAGTCGCGCATCATCTGGCGCTGTACCGAGCCCGTCACGGTGAACGATGATCTCATGAGCCTGCGGCGCAAGCTCGCGATCGGGCTGCGGTTCGCGCTCCAGCGCAGCGGACCGCTGTCCTGGTATGCGGGGCTCGCGGGCGGCTTCGCCCGCACCCGCCCCGAGCTCGATCGCCCCGACGTGCAGTTTCACTTCTTTCCCTACAGCACCGATCGCACCGATCCGAGCCTGCACCGCTTCTCGGGCTTCACGCTGTCGGTGTGCAAGCTGCGCCCGGACTCGCGCGGCACGGTCGAGATCAAGTCGCCCGATCCGGCGGCGGCGCCCGCCATCCGGCCCAACTTCCTGGAGCGCGAGTCGGACATCGCGACCATGCTGGCAGGCTTGAAGATCATCCGCGAGCTGGCCGCGACCCCGGCGCTCGCGCGTTGGGTCAGCGCCGAGTACGACCCCGGTCCCGCGTGCAGCGGCGACGACCAGCTGGTCGACTTCATCCGCCGCAAGGCGATGACCGTCTATCATCCCGTGGGCACGTGCAAGCTGGGCGCGGACGCCGATGCCGTGGTCGATGGCAGCCTGCGGGTGCACGGCATGCAAGGCTTGCGAGTGGTCGATGCTTCGATCATGCCGACGGTAACCTCGGGCAACACCAATGCACCCGTCATCATGATTGCCGAGAAGGCCGCGGACATGATCCTGCAAGCCGAGCGCGCGCCCGGGAATCTCGCGCCCGACACCCGCCAGCGCAGCCGCTTGGCGGCGAGCGCGGATGCCGCCCCGGCGCGCTGATCGGCCGTGGCATTGCGCCACACCGCGGCGACCCTTGCCGTCGCGGCGTTCGGCATGACTTCGCCCATCGCGGCGGCGGCCGAGTCTGGCCCCGGCGCAACGCCGATCGTCGTCGCGCATCGAGGGGCGAGCGGCTATCGTCCCGAGCACACGCTGGCCGCCTACGAGCTGGCGATCGACATGGGCGCCGACTTCATCGAGCCCGACCTGGTGCTCACCAGGGACGGCGTATTCCTCGCCCGGCACGAGAATGCGCTCGCGATCGTGGAAGCCTGCGGCGGGCGCATCGTGGAAGCGACCACCAATGTGCATACCCTGCCCGAGTACTCCGCGCGCTGTACGACCCGGCGGGTCGACGGCAAGGCCATCACCGGCTGGTTCGCCGAGGACTTCACCCTGGCCGAGGTGAAGCGCCTGCGCGCTCGCGAGCGCATCCCGCGGCAGCGCCCGGCCAATGTGGCCTACGACGACCGGTTCGACATCCCGACGCTGCAGGAAGTGATCGACCTCGCCAAGCGCAAGAGCGCGGCGCTCGGCCGCGGCATCGGCATCTATCCCGAAACCAAGCACCCCAGCTATCACGCCGCGATCGGGCTGCCGATGGAGGCGCGGCTGGTCGCGGTGCTCGAGGCGAACGGCTGGAACCATGCCGCTGCGCCGGTCTACATCCAGTCGTTCGAAGTCGGCAACCTGCGCCACTTGAACGGCATCAGCCGCGTGAAGCTGATCCAGCTCATGGATGTTCGGGGGCGGCCGTGGGACTTCCAGGCGAGCGGCGATACGCGCACCTACGCCGACATGCGAACTCCGGAGGGCTTGCGTGAAATCGCCCGCTATGCAGCAGGCATCGGACCGCACAAGGATTCGATCATCGGCCGCGACCGCGACGGCCGTCTCGGCCGCCCCACGCGGCTCGTTGCCGATGCCCATGCCGCCGGGCTGCTGGTGCATCCCTGGACCTTCCGCGCCGAGAATGCCTTCCTGCCGGGGGATTTCCAGCGGGGCATCGAGGCAATCGAGCGCGGCGATGCGGCGGGCGAAATCCAGGCGTTCCTACGCGCGGGGATCGACGGCTTCTTCGCTGACCATGCCGATATCGGCGTGGCGGCCCGCGGGCGTCATCTCGCCTCGCCGCGGTAGCCGCGCGGGAGCATCGTGCCGAACAAAAAACCCGTTCGGGAGGCGAGCCTCCCGAACGGGTTCGAGTTGCGGCCGGGCGTTACCCGTGGCGCGCGGCGTCAGTCGGTAATCGCCTCGCGCTTCGCTCGCACCGCCGGCAGGATCATGATGATCAGAATCAGCAAGGTCATGATCATGAAGGCGAGGCTGATGGGCCGGGTGAAGAACACGGTCGGATCGCCGCGTGATATCAGCATCGCTCGTCGCAGATTTTCCTCCATCAATGGGCCGAGCACGAAGCCGAGCAGCAACGGCGCGGGCTGGCACTCCAGCACCACCCACATGAAGCCGATCACGCCGAAGATCGAGGCGAGATAGACGTCGAAGGAGCTGTTGTTGACGCTATAGATGCCGATACACGAAAACACCATGATCGAGGGGAAGAGCAGGCGGTACGGCACCTTGAGCAGCGTGACCCACAAGCCGATCAGCGGCAGGTTCAACACCACCAGCATCAAGTTCCCGATCCACATGCTCGCAACCAGCCCCCAGAACAGATCGGGCTTCTGCGTCATGACTTGGGGCCCGGGTGCGATACCCTGAATGGTCAGCGCGCCGAGCATCAGGGCCATGACCGCGCTGCCGGGGATACCGAGCGTCAAAGTGGGAATGAACTTGCACTGGGCATCGGCGTTGTTGGCCGATTCGGGGCCGGCTACGCCGGCGATCGCGCCCTTGCCGAACAGCTCCGGGGTCTTGGAGAGCTTCTTTTCCAGCATGTAGGAGGAGAAGGCGGCGATCGAAGGACCCGTGCCCGGCAGAACGCCGAGGAACGCGCCCAAGCCCGTACCGCGAACGATCGGCCAGAACGAGGTCTTCAGATCCTCCACCGTGGGCATCAGCGAGCCGATCTTGGAGGTGAACACCTGGCGCTCCTCGACTTCGTCCTCGCCCAGGTTGCTCACGATTTCGCCGATGGCGAACACGCCCACCGCGATCACGATGAAGCCGATGCCGTCGGTCAGCTCGGAGAAGCCGAAGCTGAAGCGCGCCATGCCGGAATTGACGTCCGTGCCGACGATGCCGATCATGAGGCCCAGGGCCACCATGGCGAGCGATTTCACCATGTCGCCTTGCGCCAGCACGGCTGCCGTCACCAGGCCCATCAACATGAGCGAGAAATACTCGGCGGCGCCGAACTCCAGCGCGATCTCCGCCAGCGGCGGCCCGAACAAGGCGATCATCAACGTGCAAACGGTGCCGGCGAAAAACGAGCCGATCGCGGCAATCGCCAGCGCCGGGCCTGCTCGTCCCTGCTTGGCCATCTGGTAGCCATCCAACGTCGTCACGACCGCGGACACTTCTCCCGGCAGGTTCACCAGGATGGCCGTGGTCGAGCCGCCGTACTGGGCGCCGTAATAGATGCCCGCCAGCATGATGAGCGCCGAGACCGCCGATACGTTGAACGTGAGCGGCAGCAGCATCGCGATGGTCGCCAGCGGCCCGATGCCCGGCAAGACGCCGATCAAGGTGCCGAGCAATACGCCGATGAAGCAATAGGCGAGGTTCTGCAGCGTCAAGGCGACGCTGAAGCCGAGGATCAGATTATTGAAGAGTTCCATGGTGTCAGTGCCCCGCGAACAACGGATAGGGCAAGCCCAGGCCCCAGATGAACAGTGCCACCGACAAGACGGTCAGCCCGATCGCGAGGATGCTCTGTTCGACGAATTTGAATTTCGGGCTGGCCGTGGCCCCCATCAGCGACAGCACCAGCAGCGCGGGGATGAAGCCGGCCTTCTCCATCAGGATGCCGAACACCAGCGCGGTGAGCGGCAGGATGATGAGGGCGCGCACCGACCACGTGCGCTTGACGGGCTCCTGGGTGACCACACCATAGATCAGCACCCAAATCCCGAACACGACCAGGATTCCACCCAGGACAGTGGGGAAATATCCCGGCCCCATGCGCAGCGCCGAGCCGAACGGGTACTCCCGGGCGATGATCATCGCGACTCCTCCCACCGCGATGAACATCAGCCCAGCAAGAAAATCTTTATTTCGGTGCAACGGAATCTTCATAGAAATGCCTCGACGGATGGACCATGAAACGATCGGCGGGATGAATCACGCGACGGCGTGCTTCGCGCGCGACCGGCGGCAAGCATTACTCAGGTGACAATGTGAGATGTGTGTGCAACCAAATCGCGCTGCTCCTCCCCTCGTCGCGCCTCCCGGAGCGACTGTCGTTTTCACTACCGATCGAATCAGCTTGTCATTGTCGCCCGGGATGCAGACGGCCGCTGGCCTACTGTCCGAGCCACGGGAGGCGCTATTCTAATCACGCGTAAAGCGGCTTGGCTACCGACGACGGTGAATTTTTTCGTCATGCCGCGACCGCGCCCGTGAGGCTAGAACGCCTTGCTTACTCGACCCTTACAGTTCCAGCCTGACTGTTGCCTTGCACGTCATCGAAGCGCAGCCGGCGCATGCGAAAGCGCGGCTGTTGCGTCGCAGCAGCGGACGTCGAACGCCGGCTCGCGCCGCGCATGCTACGCCTCGAAGGCCGCGCGCACGCCGCAAAAGCAGGAACCATGCGCATCGGCATGTCATCAACCAATACAACGCAATACGCCGGCGCTGCTACCTGGGGCCGGGGACGCTTGTCAAATCAGCCGACAGCAACGGCTGTGGCCGCGAGACGCTACACGGCGGCCGCGATCGCGCCGCCGAGATCGGCGGTTTGCGCTCGGCCGCCGATATCGGGTGTGCGCGGCGCGCCGCTGCCCGGCTCGAGCGCCTTGACGATGGTATGCACGATGTGCGCGCCTGCCTCGACGTAGCCGAGATGATCGAGCATCATCGCGGCCGACCAGATCGCGCCGATGGGATTGGCGATGCCTTTGCCGGCGATGTCGGGCGCCGACCCGTGCACCGGCTCGAACAGCGAGGGATAAACCCGGTCGGCATTGATGTTGGCCGAAGGCGCAATGCCGATCGTGCCGCAACAGGCGGGTCCCAGGTCGGAGAGGATGTCGCCGAAGAGATTGGACGCAACCACGACGTCGAAGAACTCGGGCCGCTGCACGAAGTGCGCGGTGAGAATGTCGATGTGGAACTTGTCGACGCGCACATCGGGGTAGCGCTGCGCCATCGCCGCCACGCGCTCGTCCCAATACGGCATGGTGATGGAGATGCCGTTCGACTTGGTCGCCGAGGTGAGGTGTTTCTTCGGCCGCTTGCGGGCGAGCTCGAAGGCGAACTCGAGAATCCGGTCGGTGCCCGTGCGCGTGAACGTCGCCTGCTGCACGACGAACTCGCGCTCGGTGCCCTCGAACGCCCGCCCGCCGATGGACGAGTATTCGCCTTCGGTGTTCTCGCGCACGATGAACATGTCGATGTCGCCGGGCTTGCGATCGGCCAGCGGAGAGCGGATGCCCGGCATGAGCCGCGCCGGGCGCAGGTTGACGTACTGGTCGAACTCGCGCCTGAACTTGATCAGGGAATCCCACAAGGACACGTGATCGGCCACCTTTGCCGGCCAGCCGCTCGCGCCGAAGTAAAGGCAGTCGTGGCCGCCGATGCGCTCTTTCCAGTCCTTCGGCATCCAGGCGCCGATCTTGTCGTAGTAGTCGCAGCTCCAATCGAAATGATCGAACGCGAGCTCGATGCCGAACTTGCGTGCCGCCGCGTCGAGCACGCGCACGCCTTCGGGCATGACTTCCTTGCCGATCCCGTCGCCCGGAATGACGGCGATCCTGTGCTTTGCCAAGTGGATTCTCCAGACGAGTCTGACGGCTGCAAGGCTCCCCGGCCGGGCGCGCGGCTGCCCGCGCGCCTGGCGCCGATCGTTGCAGCCGCGATCGCCGCCTGCGCACGCCCGCTTTTCCGCCGCGAGGTTTCCGGTTTTTACCGCACTCGCGCGCCGCTTGCCAATAGCGCGTGGCGCTCAGCGGCGAATCCCGGCCGCGCGCACGACCCTCAGATGCGCCGCCGCGCCTCCGCCAGGAACTCCTCCAGAATCGGCGCGCTATCGAGCAGGCGAGCATCGTCGGGGCGATGGAATTCCGGGTGCCATTGCACCCCGAAGACATAACCGCGGCCCTTGAGCCGAACGGCTTCGATCACATCGTCGGGCGCCGAGCGCGCTTCGACCACCAGATCGCGGCCGGGCTTGCGCACGGCCTGGTGGTGCAGGCTGTTGACGAGCGCGCTCTGCACATGCGGATACGAGCGCGCCAGACCGGATCCCGGCTCGATGCGGATCTCGTGCACGTTGCCGTCGTAGATCTCACGGTTGCGATGCACGGTTTGCGCTCCGACCTGGCTCGGCAGATCCTGGTACAGCGTGCCGCCGAGCGCCACGTTGATGAGCTGAATGCCGCGGCATACGCCCAGCACCGGCTTGCCCGCTTCGACGAACTCGTTGAACAGCTCGATCTCGTAATCGTCGCGCATGCGATCGCCGGCCCACTCGGGCTTGAGCGGCTCTTCGCCATAGCTCTCGGGACTCAGGTCGGCCCCGCCCTGAAGGACCAGACCGTCCAGCTCGCGCGCGTAGTCGCGCAGGCGCATGTTGCTACGATGCAAGACGCCGTCCTGGTTGATGGACGGAATCATGAGCACCAGCACGTCGCGCGACATCACCCAGTTGGCCATCGACTGCTCGAGATACTGCACGGTCTTGCGCAGCGTCCCGGTGGCCCCGGGGCGGGGATGCAGAAAGCGCGCGGACAAGCCGATCTTCAGCGAACGAGCCATCGCTTGACAGGGTCGATCATTCGATGCCGGGCGAGTGTACTGCACGCCGCGGCGAGCGCGCACGCGCTGTGCGGCCGCCGCCGACGCTATTGTGCGCCAGCCACGAACGCGATCCAATACGGGCTCCCGTCATTCGCATAGCGCCGGATCATCATGCCGATCACCCGCATATGCCTCGTACGCCACGGCGAGACCGCATGGAACGCCGAGGGCAGAGTGCAAGGCCAGACCGACATTCCGCTCAGCGCCGTGGGCCTCAAGCAGGCGCACGCCGCGGCCGCGGCGCTCGCCCGGCACGACTTCACGGCAGCCTACTCGAGCGATCTCATGCGCGTGCGCCAGACGGCCGAACCGTGCGTGCGCCGCCTGGCCCTGCCGCTGGAGCTCGATGCGGACTTGCGCGAACGCCATTACGGCATCTTCGAGCGCCTGCTCTATACGGAAGTGCGCAGCCGGTTTCCGGCGCAATACGCGCGCTTTCGGGAGAAGGATCCCGACTACGATTTCGAAACGGGAGAAAGCCTGCGCGCATTCTACGATCGGTCGCTGCAGGCCCTCAGCCGCATCGCGCAGCGCCATGGCGGCGAACAAGTGCTCGTGTTCACCCACGGGGGCGTGCTGGACATGGTCTACCGCCACGCGCACGCGCTGGGGTTTGCCGCTCAACGGGACTTCGGCATCCCCAACTGCGGCGTGAACTGGATCGAGGTCGGCGCGGCCGGCTGGAGCGTTCAGTGCTGGGCCGACGTGGAGCACTTGAGCGCGGCGCTCGACGAATTGCCAGAAACGTGAGCGGGCCGGCGCAGTCGGGAATTTCTTCCATTCAAGCTTCCGGCAGTACGCCATCCATGGCCGCCCAATGCGATAAATCTCGGGCTATGCACAAGGTATCGCGCAGGGACGGCCCGCGGGCCTGCATCAGGGCTTGTGAACGGTCGACAGCAGGCGCGAACGCGTCGCCACTTGCAGGTTCGCTTCCTGCCGCTGATAGCTCACCCGAAAGGCGAGCGGCTTGATCTCCTGCTCGCTCTGGTAGGCCGCGGCGAGCGCGCGCTGCGCGTTCTGGTCGAAGAGCCTGTGCGGCCGGCTGAAGCGGCCATAGAGCTTGACGTCGAAATCCTTCAGCAGGCTGGCGTAGTCGAGGCCCGTTTCGTCCTGCACGATGCTCGGCGCGTGCTCGAGCAGCGCGTCGCGCACGATCCCGAAGCGCGGGCTTTGCAGCAGGTGCGACGCGGCCTTGAGCACGGTTCGGTGAGCGGCCATGGTGGCGATCCACGCGCGCGCCTCGGGACGCGCGGCCAGGACGCTGTCCGCGAGATTCATGCGCACGTAATCGAGCACGACGACGCGGCTCTCACGCTCGAGCACCATGCGCACGGAATTCCACGTCGCCGCATCCGTCCGCGGCCCGGGGTGGACCTCCAGGTCGCTGCCGCTCGCGTTGACACGCATCGGCTCAACGCTGCTCACGCGATAGCCCGAGCGCACGGCGAATGCGAGCAAGGGCACGATCGTGCCAGCGCGTAAGCCCGGCTGCTTCGCTTCCTCGTCGAGATCCACGGTGCGAAAGAATCCGATCTGGGCGAATTGCTTCCAGGCATCCGAGAAGCGGCCGAGGAAGGCGCTCAGGTCGGCCGCGGTGCTGTGCTCCAGCACCGGCGGCGCCTCGGCGCGCTGCAGCGCGACCAGGACATAGCGCTGCGCACGCGGATACAGCCGCTGCACCGTCGCGAAGTCGGGGCCGGCAAAGGGATAGAACACGGTGCCGCCCGGTGCCGGCGCCAGCTCGCTTTCCGCCCAGCGCTGCATCGGCGCGCCGATCCGGGCTTCGTACTGCTTCCAGCGCGCCGCAGCATTGTGCGCGTACTGCGCGAGCTCCGCGGACGAAATCGGCAGGCCCTGGGGGGAGGACTCGAGCCCGGCCAGAATCCGCCCTACGCTGTCGGGGCTGAGCGCGCCCGCGGCGGCGGCACAGTTCGACACAATCAGCAGCGCCAGGCAGGCAGCTCGGAACTGCACCAGGCCGGCCACGCCACCGGCACGCAGAACACGCACGACAATCGCTCCGCGAGAAGTTGGGAAGCCTAGATTCTACCGACCCCGCGTGCTCGACGTCTCGTGCGGGGCGTAAGTCATGATGGCGAGAAACGCCGCAGCGAGCGGGGGAAGGCAGGCCGGCTTACGGCCGCATCGGCCGGTGTATGCTAGCCGGATCGAGCGCGCGCTGCGTCGTGCCTCAGGCAGGCTCCTTGCGCTGCCGCGCAGCGCCGGGCGTCCTTCTTGCATAATGCGGGCGGCGCTCGGCTCGCCTGCGCCATCGACCCAACCAGGAGAGTCGCCATGAGCATGCGTCCGCCTATCGCCGCGCACCGAAGCCGCGGAGCCGCCACCGGCACGGCGCTGGTCATCATCCTGATCGGGCTGGCGCTGTGGTGGTTCAGGCCCTGGGAGGGGTTCCGCACGGCTGGCCCGCAAGTCGATGCGATTCCGCGCCCGGTCGCCGCGCGCGGCACGCTCGCCGAAGACGAGCAGAACAACGTCGCGGTGTTCAAGACCGTCTCGCCCTCGGTGGTCCATATCACGACGCTCGCCGCGCAGCGCGGCTTTTTTCCGACCGACGTGCTGCAAGTGCCGCGCGGCACCGGGACCGGGTTCGTTTGGGACGAGCGCGGGCACGTCGTCACCAATTTCCACGTGATCGAAGGCGCCAGCGGTGCGCAGGTGACGCTGTCGGATCAGTCGACCTGGCGCGCGGCGCTGGTGGGGGCGTTCCCGGATCGCGATCTCGCCGTATTGCGCATCGATGCGCCCAAGGAAAAGGTCAAGCCCATCATCATCGGGGTGAGCAAGGATCTCCTGGTAGGCCAGAAGGTGTATGCCATCGGCAATCCCTTCGGTCTCGATCAATCTCTCACCACCGGCATCGTCAGCGCGCTCAACCGCGAAATCGAAGCGGTCACGAAACGCACCATCCGCGGCGTCATCCAGACCGACGCGGCCATCAACCCGGGCAACTCGGGCGGTCCGCTGCTCGACTCCGCGGGCCGGCTGATCGGCGTCAACACGGCGATCTACAGCCCCTCGGGCGCCTCCGCAGGCATCGGCTTCGCCATCCCGGTGGACGAAGTCAACCGCATCGTGCCACGCCTCATCCGCGACGGCAAATTCATTCGCCCGGCGATCGGCATCCAGGCCGCGCCGCCTCAGTTGCAGCAGGCATTGAAGCTGCCCGAAGGCGTGGCGGTCGCCGGCATCCTGCCGGGCAGCCCGGCACAGAAGGCGGACCTGCGGCCCTTCCAGCGCGGGCAGGACGGCAACGTCGTGCTGGGCGACATCATCGTCGCGTTCGACGGCAAACCGGTGATGGGCCTCGACGACCTGCTCGAGCTGCTCGAGCGCCATCAGCCCGGGGAAACAGTCACGCTGACGCTCATGCGCGAGGGCGAAAAGGTCGAGCAGAAGATCACCCTCGGTCTGGGCGAGTGATGCCTGCCGCGCACGCCGAGTCGGCGCTCGCGCGCGTGCTACCATGCAAGCGCTCATCTCGACCGCGTCCGCAGGAGGAAACATGAAAGTCTATACCAACGGCATAGAGACGAACTACAGCGTGCAAGGCGAGGGACCTTGGCTGGTGTTCAGCCATTCGCTCGCCTGCAATCTTTCGATGTGGGCGCCGCAGGCCGAAACGTTTTCCCGCAAGTACAAGGTGCTGTGCTACGACACCCGCGGCCACGGCCAGAGCGGCGCGCCGGCGCAGCCTTACACGCTGGAGCAGTTGGCCGACGATGCCAAAGCGCTGTTCGACGCGCTCGGCATCAAGCAATGTCATTGGGTGGGGCTGTCGATGGGCGGCATGATCGGCCAGACGTTCGCGCTCAGACATCCGGGAATCTTCAAGACCATGACGCTCGCCGATACCACCAGCCGCTACCCCCCGGAGGGCCTGCCGCTATGGCAGCAGCGCATCGAGATCGCGACCGAACGGGGGATGGAGCCGATCGTCGCTGCGATGCTGGAGCGCTGGTTCACCGAGCCGTTTCGGCGCAGCGGCGCGAGCGTGATCGACGCTATCGCCGGCGCCATCCGCACCACGCCGGTGGCGGGCTTCGTCGGCTGCTGCCACGCCATCCCCAAGATCGATTTGACCCGGCGCCTGCGCGAAATCAAGACACCGACGCTGGTGATGGTGGGCGAGCACGATCCGGGCACACCGCCCGAGATGGCGCGCGAGATTCACGACAACCTGCCCGGCTCGGAGCTGGTCATTGTTCCCGCCGCCGCACACCTGTCGAACGTCGAACGGCCCGAAGCATTCAACACGGCGCTGACTCGATTCCTCGAACGCAACGTATGAGCGCCGGGCGCGGCCGCGCTCGGAGCCTGGGTCGCGGCCGGCCGCTCGTCGGCGTGGTCGGGCTGGGGATCATGGGCGGGGCCATGGCCCGGCACCTCGCCACGGCCGGCTATTCGCTGGTCGGCTACGATCCGGCGGCAAACGCGCAACGGCGCTTCGCGCGCTGCGGCGGCGAAGCGCTCGGCTCCGCGCGCGCGGTTGCCGAGCAAGCCGACCTCGTGATCACATCGCTGGCGACTGCCTCCGCCCTGGAGCAGGCGACCGAAGCCATCGTCGGTGCGCGCCGCGCCCGCGCACGCCCTCGGCTGATCGTGATCGAGACCAGCACGCTGCCGCTCGCAGACAAGGCTCGCGCCGATGCGCGCCTGCGACGCGCCGGCATGACGGCGTTGGACTGCCCCATCAGCGGCACCGCGGTGCGGCTGAAGGAGCGCGCCTGGACGATTTTCGTCAGCGGCCCCCGGCAGGCGCACGCGCGCGTGCGCGAGCTGCTCGCGGTGTTCACCGACCAGGCGCCCTATGTCGGGCGCTACGGCAACGGCACCCGCATGAAGCTCGTCGCCAACCATCTCGTTGCCATACTCAATGTCGCCACCGCCGAGTCGCTGACTTTCGCTCGCCGCATGGGCCTCGATGCACGCACCGTTCACGCCCTGATGGGATCGAGCCCCGTCATCGGCACGGGCGTGTATCGGCTGCGCGGCGGCTTCATGGTGGAGCGCACCTACCTCCCGGCCACCATGAAGGTCGAGGTATGGCAGAAGGATATGCAGGTGATCGGCGACACGGCGCGCGCGGTCGGCGCGCCGGTGCCGTTGTTCAGCGGCTGCGTCCCGCTTTACAACGCCGCGATGGCGCGCGGTCTGGCGGCCTCGGATTCGGCCTCGGTGTGCGCGGTGTTCGACGCCATGACCGGCGCGATCGCGCCCGCGGGCCGGCCGCGCAACGGCTGACCGGGACCGGGGCGATCCCGCTGTGTCCCGAGTCTGAAGTTCGTTGCTTGAGCGACCAACGCTACGACTGTACCCTGAGCGGCAAAAGTGGCGAAATCGACGTCAGACGCGAAGCGAACCGCAGGCGAGGCTTGGACACCTGGCGAGGATTCGCGACAAAGTATGGCGTCGATTCTCGACATCTTTTGTGCAGCGAATTTCGGACTCAGGACGCTAGGCTGCGACGCTCGGACCGCGCGCCTTTTGGGGAGGAGGCCATGTCGAAGAAAACGGCGGACAGACCACGTTTTCTCGCGCGTTTTTTTGCGATCCTGAACGCGTCGATGTTTGCCCGACCCCAAAACGGGGTCTGTCCCCGGTCTTGCGGTTCGGCCGCAAAGCGTGGTCGATCCGCGGTTTTGCGATGACGCACGCGCCTCTGCCGAGCTCGGCTGCGCGCTGCGCGGCACGCCTGCGCGCCTTGCGCTCGCCGCAGGGTTTTCTGCCGGCGATGGCGGTGGCGATCGGCGTGGTGCTCATCCTGAGCCCGTTTCTCGCCACCGTCGTACGCAGCCTGCTCACCGGCGAAGAAGGCAAGCTCGGCTTCGGGCTCGGCAACTTCATCGGCATGTTCGGCAACAAGCGGTTCTGGGAAGCGGCGGCCATGACGGCGCTCATGGGCGCCGGGGCGACCGCGCTGTCGTGCCTCTTCGGCCTCGGCCTCGCCTGGATCGTCGCGCGCACCGATCTGCCCGGCCGAGCCGGTTTCGATACGCTCAACCTGATCCCCTTCTTCCTTTCGCCCTTCGTCGGCGCGATAAGCTGGACGTATCTGGCCGCGCCCAACGTCGGCCTGCTCAATCAGGTCATCGCGGCCGCCGGCGGCCCCGCCGACTTGCTCAATATCTATTCGGTCGGCGGCGTGATCTGGGTGCTGGCGCTGTTCTACACGCCGTATGTGTATCTCTTCGTCATTAGTCCGATGCGACGCATGGATCCGGCGCTCGAGGACGCCGCGCGCGCCCACGGCGCGGGCTTCTGGCTGACCTTGCGTTACGTCACCGCACCGCTCATGATGCCGGCCCTCATGTCGGGCGCCCTGGTGGTGTTCGTGACCAGCGCCGGCCTGTTCGATGTCCCGCTCGCGCTCGCCTCGCCGCACGGCATCAAGACCATCCCGACCGCGGTTTTCCAGGTAGTGCAGTATCCGTCGGATTACGGCCTGGCGGCGGCGATCGGGGTCATGGTGATGACCGTCACCGTGGTGATCACGCTGATGCAGCGCAGCTACTTGTCCAAGCGCAGCTTCGCCACCGTGACCGGCAAGGGCTATCGACCGCGGATCGTGCAACTCGGACGCTGGAAGATCGCCGCCCTCGGGCTGGAAATCCTGTACGTGGGCGGTGGCGTTGTTCTGCCGATGGCCGCGCTCGTCATGGTGGCGCTCTCGCCGCTATGGACCGGCAAGCCCGATCCGTCGACGTTCACGCTGGGCAATTTCGAATTCGTGCTGTTCAGCCATGATCTCGCGCGCCGAGCCATGGTCAACAGCCTGATCGTCGCTTCGATCGGCGCGACTCTGGGCGTCGTCATCGGCACGCTGCAATCGTATTACCTGCAGCGCGGCCGCAGCCGGCTGCGCACCGTGATGGACGCGTTTCTTTCCCTTCCCATCGGTATCCCCGGCATCATTCTCGGCCTGGGTTTCCTGGTCATCGCGCTGCGCACGCCGTTGTACAGCACGCTGTGGATCATTCTCATCGCCTACATCGCGCGCTTTCTGCCCTTTTCCACCCGCGGCATCTCGGCCATGCTGGTCTCGCTCAGCACCGACCTGGAGGAAAGCGCGCGCGCGGGCGGCGCGACCTGGTTGCAGACCATGCGCATGGTGGTGCTGCCGCTCATCCGCCCGGCGATCGTCGCGGCGTGGCTCATGCTCTTCGTCATCTTCGTGCGCGAGCTGGGCGCCACCATCCTGCTGTACGCCCAAGGCACCGAGACGATCAGCGTCGCCATGGTGATCATGGGCGAGATGAGCTTCGGCTACGTCGCGGCGCTCGCCGTGATCCAGGCGCTCCTGCTCGTCCTCGCCTTCGGCTTGTTCCGTCTCACGCGCAGCGCTTTCCTCGAAGCATGATGTGAACACTTCGATCCAGCAGCGTGCTCCCATGGCCGATGAAGGCGTGCGCAATTTCGTGCGGGTCGAGAGCCTGTGCAAATCCTTCGGCGCCACAGCCGCTTTGAAAGGCGTGAGCTTCGACGTCGAGCAGGGCAGCACCGTCTCGCTGCTCGGACCGAGCGGCTGCGGCAAGACCACGGTGCTACGTTCGATCGCGGGCCTGGAGAGGCCCGACTCGGGCCGCATCGCGATCGGCGGCGAGCCGGTGTACGACGGCGCGCGCTCGCTCAATCAGCCGCCCGAGCGGCGCCAGATCGGCATGGTGTTCCAGTCGTACGCGGTGTGGCCGCATATGAGCGTGGCGCAGAATGTCGGCTTCCCCTTGAAGGTCCGCAAGGCCGGCGCCGCGCAGTTGGCCGAGCGCGTGACCAAGGCGCTTGAGCTGGTCGGCCTGCAGGGCCTGGGCGAGCGCCCGGCAACCAACTTGAGCGGCGGACAGCAGCAACGCGTCGCGTTGGCGCGCGCGATCGTACACGAGCCGCGCCTGGTGCTGTTCGACGAACCATTGTCGAACCTCGATGCGCGCCTGCGCCAGCAGATGCGCACCGAGCTCAAGCTGCTGCAGGACCGGCTGGGCTTCACCGCGATCTACGTGACGCACGATCAGGAAGAAGCGCTCGCGCTGTCCACCAAGGTGATCGTCATGAATGACGGCCAGGTCGAAGCGATCGCGCAGCCGCGCGCGCTCTTCGCCCAACCGGCCACCGCGTTCGTCGCCCATTTTCTCGGTTTCGACAACATCTTCGACGGCACCGTGGCAGCGGTCGGCGCGCGCGATGCCGGCGGCGCGGCGACGGTGCGCGTCGATCTCGGCGTGGGAACCTGGTTACAGTGCGCATGGCGGCGCGCGGAACCGCCGCTCGTGGGCGCGCCGGTAACCGTGGCTTTCCGCAGCGAGCGCGCCGCGCTGGCGAGCGCCCCGACCGCGCCGCGGCCGGCCGCGAACGTGTTCTGCGGTACGATCGAGGCCGCTGTCTATCTGGGCATCAGCATAGACTACCTGGTGAAGTGCGGTTCGCTCACGTTACGGGTGCTTGCGCCGGGCGAGTGTCCACTTACGGCCGGCGCCGCGGTCAGTGTGTCCGTCACGGCCGAGGATTGCATCGTGTTCCCGCGTGCATGAAACCGGGCGACAGCGGGGACAGACGAGGAGGAGAGAGCATGTTGAAGCCGATTCGATGCGCATTGCTTGCGATGATCCTTGCCGGCGCGACCGGGGTAGCGGCTGCGGCGGCGGATGACCCGCCCGCGGTCAAGGCCGCGCCCGATGCCGCTAAGGAGGCGTTGCGCAAGACCATTGCCGCGGCCGCCAAGGAAGGCGACATCAGCTATTGGGATGCCGTCATTCAGCCTACCACCAACAATGCCCTCGCCGCCGGCTTTCGCAAGCACTACGGTCTGCCCGAGAGCTTCAAGGTGAGCTACAGCCTGTCGGCGACCGGCGCGCTGGTCACACGGGTTGACCAAGAATTGAGCGCCGGGCGCGTCACCATCGACGTGGTCGGCATCGCCTCGCTGCCCTGGGTGCACGAGAAGGTGCGCGCCGGGCACGTGATGCAATACGCCTCGCCACAATACCCCGCCTACCAGGCGGCCTTCGACAAGGGCCTGGGGCTGGACGGCTACTTCGCCTTCAATGGGGCCTATGTGTTCGTGCCGATGTGGAGCACCGAGCGACTGCAGTTCAAAGGCGATTCGTACAAGGACGTGCTCGGCGCCGTCCCCGCCGGGCGTATCACCATCGGGGATGCCACCAAGTCGGTCACCTATCTCGCGACCTACATGGCGCACCGCGAGCTACTGGGGATCGACTTCTTCAAGAAACTGGCGGAGATGAAGCCGGTGCTGGTGCTGCGCTCCGAGCTCATCGCCAACCAGCTCATTACCGGCCAGTACCAGCTCGCCTGGTCCGGCATGCCGACGCGGGCCTACCAGTTCAACCAGAAGGGCGGCAAGCTCAAATTCGTGCTGCCGAAGGAAGGCGTGGTATTGCTGCCGCAAGCGCAGTTCATCACCGCCAAGGCGCCGCATCCGAATGCGGCCAAGCTGTGGGTCGACTACGTGCTCTCCGACGAAGGCCAGCGCATCATCGTCAACGGCGAGGCGATGATCTCCGGTCGCAGCGGCTTCAAGAGCCCGCTGCCCGAGTACGCGCCGCCCATCGACAGCTTGAACGTGGTCAAGATGGACTGGGCCAAGATCAGCACCGCCGACATGAACAAGGCACGCGAAGAATGGGTGAGCCTGTTCAATCCATGAGCGGCGCGCGCGCGCACGCCGCCGTGTCCGATGCCGCAAGCGCGCCGCGCGTGGCGCTGGTGACCGGCGCGGGCCAAGGGCTCGGCGCGGCGATCGCGCTCGCGCTCGCGCGCGACGGCTTTGACATCGCCGCGACCTACCACACGGCCGCTACGCTGGCGCAGACCTGCGCCGCCATAGAGCAGCTCGGCCGGCGCGCGTACGCCGTGGCGCTCGACCTGCGCGATCAAGGCAGCATCGAACACGCGCTGGCCGGCGCGATCGGTGCTCTGGGCAACCTCGATGTACTGGTGAACAACGCCGCTGTGACGCTGCGCCGCCCGGCCCTGGACGTCACGCGCGCGGAGTGGGAGCAGGTGATGGGCGTGGTGCTGAGCGGCACCTTCTTCATGAGCCAGCAGATGGGCCGTCATCTGGTCGCGACCAAGCGCCCGGGCGCGATCATCAACCTGGCGTCGACCCATGGGTTGGTCGGCCTCGCGCAGCGCTCCACCTACGGGACCGCCAAGGGTGGCATCATCCAGATGACGCGCATGCTCGCGATCGAGTGGGCCGAGCATGGCATCCGCGTCAACGCGATCGCGCCCGGAACGATCGAAACGCCGTCGCGCGCGGCGCACTTCCGCGCCGATCCGCAGACGCGCCGGAGCTTGCTCGCGCGCATCCCGTGCGGGCGCTTCGGCTTGGCCGAGGAGGTAGGCGCATGCGCGGCGTATCTCGCCAGTCCGGCGGCCGCGTACATCACGGGCCAGACCCTGGTGCTGGACGGCGGTCTCACCGCCGCGTGAGCGCGGCGGAACTTGGAGACACGTCTTCCTGCGATCATGCAGCAGTGGAGTGCGCGGCGGGAAAACGTGGTCCCCGGTCTCGCAGCCATGGATGCGCCTGAGCCGATAGCCGCCGCTTCACGAAAGCGGATCAATCGCTTCGACCGCATGGAGTGGGCCGGCGCCGGCGGCGATCTCGGCACGCTCATTCCGTTCGTCGTCGCGTACATCGGCGTGCTCGGCGTCGACCCGCACGGCATGCTGCTCGCGTTCGGCGTGGCCGGCATCGTCTGCGGGCTGGTCTATCGCACGCCGTTTCCCGTCCAGCCGATGAAAGCGATCGGGGCAGCCGCGACCACGCAGGCCGCGCAGACGCTGGTGGTGACCGCGGGCGCGGTCTACGCCGCCGGCATCGCCACCGGCGTGTTGTGGCTGCTGCTGGCGCTGACCGGCGCGGTGCAGAAGATCTGCCGCTGGGTGGGCGCCCCGGTGGTCACCGGGATCGTGCTCGGCCTCGGCCTGGGCTTCATGCTGCAAGGCGTGCGCATGATGTCGGACGATTGGTGGCTCGGCGCGATCGGCCTGGGAGCCACGCTCTGGATGCTCTCGTATCGGGCCTTTCCCGCCATGTTCCTGCTGCTCGCCCTGGGCGCGGCTTGGGGTATCGCGCGCGAACCAGTCATCGTGTCCGAGTTGCTCGCCGTGTCGGCGCAGTTTCGCCCGCCCAGCTTCGCCCTCGGCGCGCTGACGTGGAACGATTGGCTGGTAGGATGCCTGGTGCTGGCACTGCCGCAACTGCCGCTCACGCTCGGTAATGCAGTGATAGCAATCACGGACGAGAACAATCGCTTGTTTCCCGACCGAGCGGTCAGCGAGCGGCGCGTCGCGGCCTCCACGGGCTTGATGAACCTCATCGGCGCGGCGTTCGGCGGCGTGCCCATGTGTCACGGTGCCGGCGGCATGGCCGGCCACGTGCGCTTCGGCGCGCGCACCGGCGGGGCCGCGATCATACTCGGCACGCTGCTCGTCTTGCTGGCGTTGTTCTTCGCCGACTCGGTGCAGACCTTGCTGCGGATCTTTCCGACGGCCGTGCTCGGCGTGATCCTGTTCTTGACCGGCGCGCAGCTCGCGCTCGGTGCGTGCGATCTCGGCCGGGACAAAGGCGAACGATTCGCGGCGCTGGTGACCGCCGGCTGCGCGCTGTGGAACGTTGGGCTTGCCTTCGTCGTCGGACTGGCCGTGCTCGCGCTCGCGCGCAAAGGCCGGCTGCATCTCTAGGAGCCTGTCGGACTTGATTTCACGTGTGCGACGGAGGCGATTTTCGCGCAGGGCTAGGAGGACGACGCAGCCGATAGCGAGACTATCGGCAAGTCGTTCGACACCGCCATGCGCGAAAAGCGC
>JADLAC010000028.1 GCA_020848435.1 Burkholderiales bacterium
CGGATGCAGCACAGAGTGCGCTGCTCGACCGGCTCGGGATCGTATTACCGAAACGAATCCGGCTCCCGGAGATTGCTGCCGACGCCGAGCGCAGCGCCGCTTAATCGCGAAGATGTAGTGCCGACTTTTTACTTAAGTCACTGATTTCGCGTCCCCCGACCCACGATTCTGCGCAAGTTGGGCTAGAACGACTTGCCGAGCTGCAGGCTCACGATGTCGGCGGCGTTGTCGAAGCGACCGACCAGCGCGCCGGGCACGTTGGGCACCGCGACGTTGACGGCGGCATCCTTGACGAACTGGTGCATCCATGCCAGCTCGACCTGAAATCCGCTCGCGAGCAAGTAGCTTGCACCGATTGAAAGCAAGACCCGATCCTCGTCCGGGAGCCGCGGCGTGCGCTTGGCGTCGTTGCTCGGCCCCTGGTCGTAGCCCAGCCCGAGCCGCAAGCTGAGCTGTTTGCTCATCGCATAACGCAAGGCCACCGACGCTCGCAGGGTATCGCGCCATTCGAACGGCAAGGTGGTGATCGCCGATCCCGCAGCACCCAATACCGAGGCCGAAGTGCGAATGGGCGTCAACGTCTTGACGCTGCTCCAACCGGTCCACGTCACGTCGCCCATCAGGGCCACGGCCGGAGACAACTCGGTGAACACCGCGATGGAGAAGCTGTCCGGCACCTTGAGGTCCGCGACCGCCCCGCTGTTCGCGGCCGGATTGGCCGAAAAGCTCGCGCTGCCCGCGAGTGAATACCTGATGGCCGACCGGTAAGCCAGTCCGATGCGTGTCGTCTCGCTCGGGTGAAACAGCACTCCCACGTTCCAACCGATGCCGCTGTCCTTGGCTTCCAGGGTCGAAACACCGAGCGCGGGGCCGGCGAAGTTGGTGAGCGTCGCCTCGAAGCGTTGATAGTTCAAGCCCGCGCCCAGCGACACCTGTTTCGAGGCGCGATAGGCGATGGCGGGATTGACGTTCAACGCCCTCGACTCGGATTCGAGCGCGGTCAACTGTCCGCGCCAGCCGGCGTGGTATTCCGTCTTCAAGCCGAACGGCGCGTTCACCCCGAGCCCCAGGGCCAGGTCATCCGTGAGCTTGATGGCGGCGAACGCCTGCCGATTGAGTCGCACGCTGCCGGCGTCGCCTCCCTCGCCGGATCCCGCTGCCGCGAACGCGCCGGAGGAGGCGGTGTTGCGGAACTCGAAGGAGGGGCGGATGAGGTGCAATGTCCCCACCGCGTGTACGCCCTTGCCGAGCTGAGTCATGCCGGCAGGATTCCACCAGATCGTGGAAGCGTCTTCGGCGGCGGCCGTGCCCGCGAGCGAATAGCCGATGCTGGCGGCACCTTGGGACAGCACGGCGAAGCCGCCGGCGGCAACGCCAGGCGCGGCGCATGCGAGCACGCCGCCCATCACTACGGAACCGAACTTGGTCGTCATCGTCAACCCCTCGCGGCGAGCGCTTCACACCACGCCCGAGAGAACTAGCGAGCGCGGATCCCAAAGAGGTCCAACAAGTCCTAAGCCGAACGTAGCGCCAACGAGGTGCGATGCTAGCATCATCGCGCTTGGAAAGCGTAACATCCATCGGCGTCATCCGAACGGATGAGGTCCGTTATCCAGCAGGGTTGTACTGTCGGATTCGGCCAGTTTGCCGGCGAAGGCTCGATGAGAAGCGCTAGTCCTGCTGCCGCGGAACGACACGGCGACGCGATCGCGGCCGAACGGCTGCAGATGTTCTGCGGCCAATCCGTCCTGATTCCCTTCGGCGTCGCGGTCCTATGCGGTTACATCGTGTACATGCTGTGGGCGCACCACCGGCACGACTACCTCATCGCCTGGGCCGTGGCCACCTGGGGGGCGCTCGCGCTGCGCGCGGCACTGGCCGGTAGGCTGGCGAAACGGGCACTCGACCGCGACCAGGTGAGCCACTGGACGCGCTTCATGATCGGGATATGTTTCGTCAACGGCTTGCTGGGCGGTGCGGCGGGTTTCCTCTTCTTCGAAGGCTCGCCGCTGGCCGCGCAGGCGTTGCTCACCATGCTGCTGTGCTGCTGGAGTGCGGGCGCGATGGCGACCAGCGGCGCCATCCCGCTTGCCTTCTACGCGTTCCTGTTGCCCTTCCTCGCGCCGATCACCTCGAGCTGGCTCGCGACGGATATTCACGGCAGCAACTACACGGCGTTGTTGATCGTCTTCTTCGCGGCCTACGAAGTCATCTTCGTACGCGATAACGCCCGCGTACTGGTCAACGCGGTGGTCGCGAGCAACCGCAGCAAAGCGCTTGCGCTCGAGCTCGATCAGAAGCGGCTCGAAGCCGAGACGGCGCGTGCCCGGGCCGAGGAAGCCAACCAGAGCAAGTCGCGCTTCCTCGCCGCGGCGAGCCACGACCTGCGCCAGCCCATGTACGCCCTGTCGCTCTATGCGACGCTGCTGCGCAAGGCAGCCAAGGAAGACGAGACGCGCAAGATCTCGGACCATATCGAGTTCTCGGTCCAGGCGCTCGACGGATTGTTCGTTGGGCTGCTGGACATCTCGCGCTTCGATGCAGGCATCGTAAAGCCCAATTGGCAGACGTGTACCGTCGAGCCCGTGTTCGAGGGCATCGAGCGCCAATTCGGTGCGATCGCCGAGAGCAAGGGGCTGCGGCTGGAGGTACGGGCCTGTCCCGCGCAGATCAGGACCGACCCCGGTTTGCTCGGGCGGATCGTGGGCAACCTGGTGTCCAATGCCGTTCGCTATACCAAGCGCGGCGGCATCGAGCTGCGTGCGGCCGCGGCGGGATCGTCGTTGGCGATCGAAGTTGCCGATACGGGTATCGGCATCGCGCCCGAGGAGATCGAACGCATCTTCGAGGAGTTCTACCAGGTCGGCAACCCCGAGCGCGATCGGGCGGAAGGCCACGGGCTCGGCCTCGCCATCGTCCGGCGCCTGGTGAACTTGCTCCAGTGCGAGCTGAAAGTCGAGTCACAGCCCGGTCGAGGTTCGACCTTCCGCGTTCTCATACCGCTGTCCTCGGAACCGATTCCCGCTGGCGGGGCGGTGCCGCCGCAGCCGCAGGAACGCGAGATCGACTTGACCGGGCTGGTCGTGCTCGTGATCGACGACGAACGCGAAGTCAGAGCCGCGCTGGAAGACCTGTTCTCGAGCTGGGGCTGCGCCTGCGTGGCGGCGGCAGGGCACGACGACGCCGTTGCGGCCGTGGAAGAACGCGCGGCCGAAGTCGATCTCATCATCGCGGACTATCGGCTGGCGAAAGGCGAGAACGGCATCGACACGGTCCGCCGGCTGCGCGAGCGCTTGGGCAATTTGCCGGCGCTGCTGGTGACAGGCGATACCGCACCGGACCGATTGCTCGAGGCGCAGGCGAGCGGCTACTCGGTGCTGCACAAGCCGGTCACGGCGCAGGACTTGCGGCGCAAGGTGGTCGAAGTGTACGCCGCGCGCTGAGCCGCCGCCGCAGCGCGCGACGGCGCGACGGCGGGACGGCGCGGCACATCTCTTGCAGGATCGACGCCGGGCGCTGGCGCCGGCGCGGGCGGATTCAACGCCGCAATGGATGTTTCATCACCCAACCGCGACGCAGGGGAGGGCCATGGACACGGTCGAAGCGGAGAAGCCCAAGGCGCGAAATCGTCTTTCCCGCGGCATCGAAGAGCTGTTCGATGCCGCCTACCGTTGCGGGGTCCTGCGCGGCGCCGATTTCGTCGGTCCGGTCCGGCGCGAGATGGCGGATCTGCGCGAGCGGCGAGTCGCTCAAGCGCGATCTCGGCCCGAGCGCGCGGAGCCCAACCTGCGCTTCGACGTCCTCATCATCGGCTCGGGCTATGGTGGCGCGGTCGCCGCGGCTCGTCTGGCGAGCAGCGAACTGCGGGTAGCGGTGCTCGAGCGCGGCCGCGAATACCTGCCGGGCGAGTTTCCGGACGAGGTCGGCGAGCTGCCCAAGCACGTGCGCATCCAGACGACGCGCTCGGATACCCTCATCGGCTCGGCCGAAGCGCTGTTCGACGTGCGCAACGGCGAGGACATGAGCGTGATCGTCGGCAACGCGCTCGGCGGCACCTCGCAGATCAACGCCGGTGTCGTCATCAAGCCCAAGCGCGACAATTTCGAGATTCGCCTCGATCCCGCCGATCCGCGCTCGCGCCATCTATGGCCCGAGGCGCTGCGCCGGGCCGCCACGCAATCCGCCAATGCAGCTGCGCCCGATGTCGTCCATTGCCTCGACGATGCCTACGCCCGCGCGCACGCGATGCTCTCGGCAAGGCCGCATCCGCAGCCTGGGCGCTTGTCGAAATACCGGGCGCTCGAGAAACTGGCCCAAGCCATCGACCAGGGCTTCGATGCCGGTGGGATGGGCGTGGCGTGCAGCCCCCTCGACCTGGCGATCCAGTTCGGCGACTGCGGCGCGCACAACGCCCAGGGCGTGCTGCAAAGCCCGTGCATCGATTGCGGCAATTGCGTGAGCGGCTGCAACTACTGGGCGAAAAACACGCTCACCATGAACTATCTGCCGCTTGCATGGCGCCTGGGCGCGGAGCTATTCACCGGCGCCAATGTCGTCGCGATCGAGCCGAGCAGCCGGCGTACCGATCGATTCTGGCGCGGCGGCGCGGGCTGCGCGCGCTGGGTCGTGCACGTGGAGCGTACCGCAGATGAGGGTTTGCCGGAAATCGCGCCCCAGATCGAGTTGTACGCCGATGTCGTCGTGCTCGCGGCGGGCGCCCTGGGATCGACGGAAATCCTGCTGCGCTCGCAGAATCGGGGCTTCCTGCGCTGCTCCGATAGACTCGGCAGCCGCTTTTCCGGCAACGGCGACATGATCGCGATGGGGTATCGCCAAAGCGCGCCAGCGGCCGGCATAGGCAGATCGCCGGCAGCGCTGAAGGACGATGCGACCCAACGCCCGGGGCCGACGGCAGTCGGCGTGATCGATCTCAGAGGCAGTGACCAGGATCGGTTCATCATCGAGGATGGCGCGATCCCGTATCCGCTGGAATGGCTGTTCCGCGAGATCGCGGCCACCAGCGGGCTCATCGCCCAGCTCACGCGCTGGCGCCTGCGAGCAGACGGCGCCGATCCCGGCACGGACCCGCTAGCCGCCGATCGGGCGAGCGCCGAGCACACCATGACCTACTTGCTGATGGGCATGGAGGATCAGAGCGGGTGCTTGCGGCTCGCGGTCGAGGAAGATGCCGCCAGCATCACGAAGCGCGTGGATCCCGACCTGCGGCAAGGCGCGCATCGGTCGCGCAAGCGTTTGACCGTGCATTGGCCTCATGTGCGGCGCGAACCGCTGTTCGTGCGCCAGCGCGATCGGCTCGCGCGCGCCTTCGCCGGCGATCCCGCGCTGGGCGTGTTCCTGCCGAGCCCGGCCTGGCAGCCGATACCGCACGACGTGCAGGATCTCTTGTCCGGCGAGTCGCCGTTCGGCCCCGTTACGACCGTGCATCCGCTGGGCGGCTGTCCCATGGCGGACGAGCGCAGCCAGGGCGTGGTCGATCACGCCGGACAGGTGTTCGATGGCACGGTCCCGGCCGATGACGCGCTCTACGCGGGATTGTACGTTTGCGATGGCGCCATCATCCCGACTTCGCTCGGCGCCAACCCGCTGTTCACCATCACCGCGCTGGCAGAACGCGCGGTCGAGATCATCGCCGCGCGCGAGGCGCTGCGTGCGATCGCCACCCGCAGCCCCGATGACGCGGCTTTGCCGGCGCCTTATGTCGATGTCGCACAGCGCCCGATTCCGCACACCGTGCCGGGCGAGCCGACACGCATCGTGCTGAAAGAAATCCTGACCGAGGAATGGAACGGCCGCCTGGCGCAGGCATTGATCGAGCGCCATGGCATTGCGCTTGCCGGCGCTGCATCGACCGACATCCGCTTGGCGCTCGATATCGAGCTGCGCCATCCGTCCGAGGTGGACTTCGGCGTCTGGCTCGAGAAGCTCGGACGCGAAGCACAGGTCGTGGGCACGGCGCGCCTGGAGCGCAAGCGCGGCGGCGGCAGCGAGCCGCAGCCGCTCTCTGACACGTTCCTGGTGTCCGGGCGCTTCTCGTTCCTGGGCGATCGCCTGGCGCGGCCCGCGGTGGCCGGGCGCTGGCGCAGCTTGCACACCCGAGCGCACGCGGGCCTGGTGCGCCTGCTGCGTTATTTCGCGACCCTGTACGCGCTACTGAAAGTCCGGCTGCTGCGCGAGAGCGTGCAGCAGCTCGTGGCCTGGTTGAGCCCGAGTGCGTCCGAGCGGCCCCACCGCAGCCTGCGTCCGCGCGATCTATGGAATCGCGCCAGGGCGGGGCTTATCTACCTCGCGCACATGAGCGCGCCGCGCTACATGAGCTACGAGCTCACGCTGACGCCCGCGGCCGCAGGCGGCGTGCCGAGCACGCTGCGCGGCGACAAGATCATCGCTTTCCGCGCTTGGCGCTCGCGCGACGATGCGCCCGAGCAACTGCCCGGCAGCCCATGGCTGCAAATCGGCGAGATTCCGCTTGAGCTCGTTGCGGAGCGTGGCGCAGAGCGCGTGCTCGGCCGCGTGCGCCTGGACATCGAGCGGCTCGGCAAATCGCGCTTGCCCCAGATCGAAAGCACCGCCAGCGCGCTCGACGGCTACCAGGCTCTGGTCAGCTTCGCGCTGTTGTTCTTCCGCGCCGTGCTGCAGCGGCACGTCATGAGCTTCAAGGCGCCCACGTATCCATCGAGCAATCGCAAGCGCCCGCGCGGCGCGGGACGGCTCGCGGGGCTGGTCGAGCCCGAGCAGCACTGGATTCGAGTCGGCATCGACCAGCGCGAAGTCGGGGGCGAAGCCACGCCCGCGCTCACGCGCACCAAGATCTTCTCCGGCGCGGTTCCCGAGCAGGGCCTGGCCCGCATCCTGTTGACGCGCTATCGGTCGACCTTGGCGGAAGCCGCGCGCCCCGAGCGGCGCGAGCCGTTGCTGTTCATTCATGGCTTCCTCCACTCCGGGCTCATCTTCGCCGGCGATCTCAAGCCCGGCCAGAACGCCGTGCAGTATTTCTGTGAACAGGGCTTCGACGTCTGGGTGCTGGAGCTGCGTACCAGCACGCTGCTCGATACCGCGGCGGTACAGTGGACTTTCGACGACGTGGCGCTGCGCGACATTCCGGCCGCGGTCGACGAAGTGTTGCGCGCGACCGGCTGCGAGCAGCTCAGCGTGGTCGCCCATTGCATGGGAGCGGCGGCCTTCTGCATGGCGGCGCTGGACGGGCGGCTCGAGCACGGCTTTCATGCCGTGGGCGACAAGCTCAAGCGCCGCTCGAAGATCCGCTGCGCGGTGCTGTCGCAAGTCGGTCCCTTGGTCGAGCCGACGCCGGCGAACGTAGCTCGGGCGAAAGCCATCGCACTCGTGCGCGACTGGCTCGACGTCGGCGCCGTCGACGTGGCGCCGGATGACAGCGTCACCTGGAAGGAGACGCTGGCGGATCGTCTCGCGTACAGCTTCCCCGTGCCCGAATCGCATCGCCGCCACCACCGCGACGGCTTTCTCAGGCCAAGGATGGACATCGCCGTATGCGATCGACTGGCGTTGATGCTCGGGCGCAATTGGGAGCACGAGAACCTCGCCGCGGAAACCCACCAGCGCATGTACGACGTACTCGGCACGGGCAACCTGACGTGTCTCATGCAGATGGCCAAGTTCATGCAGCACGGGCTCGTGACCGACCAGCTCGGCGAGAACTGGTATTGCATCGACGCGCTCGCGCAGCGCCATCTCGACTTCCCGATGCTGCTGTTCTCGGGCGCGAAGAACGATCTGTTCCATCCCGACACCACGCTGCGCTCGTGCGAATGGCTGCGGCGCGTCAATCCGCGCGTGCCCTATCGCCGGCTCATCTTCGAGCGCTACGGTCATCTCGACAACTGGCTCGGCGCAAATGCGGATCGCGACGTATGGTGTGACTTGGCGGAATTTCTGCGCGAGCCCGATGCAGTCCATGCACCTGCGGCTGTCTCGATGCCGGCGCAGGCGCCCGCGCCGGACGTCGTCATCATGGGCTGGACGCGGTTCGAAAACAACAAGCTGCTCGCGCGCGTGTTCGCGCAGATTCCGGAGTACCTGACGACATCCGCGCACGCGGGTCTCAGCGCCGTCCAGGGCGAGGTGTGGGCGCATGTTCCGCGCGAAGGCATTCTCGCCCCATGGTTCGTCGCCGACATCGAGGTCGGCCGGCGCGAGCCGGACGCAAGCATCTCGGTGTTCGACCCGATCGAGATCGGCACTTGGCATCCCGTGCGCACAGGCAGGGAGCGCGAGGTCGCACGGCGCTTGTTGATGGGCCCGGCGCGGCGCCGCCGTAGCGCGAAGACTTGGCGCGCGCCGCTGGAAGCCATCGACAACGCCGTCGCATTACGGGTTTCGCCCGCGCTCGCGAGCGCGCTCGATCGCACGGACCGGCTGTCGTTCTTCATCGGCTCGTGCCGCTGGCCGGGGTCGTTATTCGAAGAGGCGCGCTCCGACGCCATATTCGCGGAGATCGGCCGCCAGCTCGATCGCGAAGAAGAGGCCACGCCCGCGGGCGGGTCGGCGCAGCAGCCGGCGCTGCCTTTCCCGAGCTTGTTGCTGCTCGTCGGCGACCAGGTGTACATGGACGCGACCGCGGAGCTGCTCGATACCAGCAACGTGCGCGAACGCTTTCGCCACTATTACGAGCGTGCATTCGGTTTCGAGGCCTCGCCGTATTTCGCCGCGCTGGTTCGAAGGCTGCCGGTCTACATGGCGATGGACGATCACGAGATCGCGAACGACTGGGCGCGATCGCGCCTGGTGGACAAGCAGGAGCGCTTTCGCTGGCGTATCGCGAAGCTGGGCTTCCGGCAATACCAGTGGTCACACAGTCCTGGTCCCCGGCCGGGAGTTGCCGTGGCGGGGAGCGCGGCAGTTGAGCCGATCGTACTGGGCGCGAAGCCCGACTGGACCCGGCGCGCCCAAGGCGAGTTTCCGCTCTGGTACGCATTTGAAACCAGCGGCTGCCCGATGTTCGTCATGGACACGCGCAGCGAACGCGACGGCCGTCATGACAAGCCGGCCAGCGGCGCGGGTGCGCGCTTGATCAGCGAGCGCCAAAGGGAGGCGCTCGAGTGCTGGCTCGACTGCTTGCAAGCGCGCGAGCTGGGGACGCGGCCCAAGTTCATCGTCTCCGCGTGCGTGCTCTTTCCCTTGACCTGCCAGGCCGCCGGCGATCCGGCGAATGCGTATCGCGAGGATGGCTGGCACGGCTTTCCGGAAACGCGCGACTGGCTACTGCACGCCATCCTGCGGCGGGGGCTGCGCAACGTCATTTTCGTGAGCGGGGACGTGCATTGCGCCTTGGGCGCACGCTTCAGTCTCACGGCTGCCGATGGTCGCGCGATCAGCGGCTATTGCGTCACGGCATCGGCGCTGTATGCACCGCTGTCGTTCGCCAATGCGAAGCCGCGCGAATTCGAGCTCCAGGGACGCATCGCCCTCTCGCGCGGCTGCGCGGTGGAGTACGAGGTGCTGTGCGCGGATAGCGCGGATGGCGCGGATGGCGCGGATGCCGCCGCGAATAGGGAGCACATCGTCCCGGCGAGCAACTTCTCGCGCCTGGTCGCATGCTGCGAGCAGGGCGATTGGCACGTCGACGTGTACACGTACCGGCGCGTCGCCGACGGGTACTGCCGCACGGCGGTTACGCTCTACTGAGCGAGGCGATCAGGAAGTCGCGGTCTGGTCGGATCCGATGCCGATGCCGAGCTCGCTGGCGGCCAGGACGGCTTGCGTGCGGTTGCTCACGTCGAGTGCCGCGAATATGCACTTGAGATGACTCTTGACCGTGCTCTCGGCGAGGTTCAACTGGCGGCAGATCAGCTTGTTCGGCAGGCCGCGCAAGAGCAGCCGCAGCACGACCATCTGCGCCGGGGTCAGGCCGAAATTCGGTTTGCTCGCGTGCAGCCGCGCGATGCGCGAAAGCTGCATGCCCGCGACACCGCTGCGCACCGCGGGCGCCGCCTCCGCGCCGTGCTCGCGCCCCTCGCCGCGCACCAGGTCGGCCGGCACGTAGATACCGCCTGAGACGATCGTCCGCAACGCCGAGAGGATGGCCTCGCCCGGGGTCGTCTTCGGGATGTAACCCATGGCGCCCAGGTTGATGGCCTGAATGACCGAGGCGCGGTCGACCTGCGCCGATACCACTACGACCGGCAACTGGGGATGGCGCGAGCGCATCTCGCTCAGCGCCTTCAGGCCATGCATGCCGGGAAGGCCGAGATCGAGCAGGACGAGGTCGAAAGCCGGGTTGGCATTGATCAGCTCGTCCGCCTGGTTGAAGTCCCTCGCGGCCACGACCTCGCAGTGCGCATCGAGCTCTCGCACCGTCAAGCGCAAAGCGTTCTGGATGAGTTCGTGATCGTCGACGATGAGGATTCTCATGGGCCGAGCCTCCAGTCGGTTCAACTCGCGTCCTGATACCGGACGCCTCGTTCAACAACGTCGTCGCCAGACTATCGTACCGCAGCTTGGCCGCCTTCGCCTGTTCGAGCCTGCCATCGAGCGCGTTCGTATCGTCCGCATGGACGATGCGGCAGCGATCCGGGGCAGTCCATGCTCGTGCGCGCTCGCGCCGGCGTCGCGATTCGAGGCAGCCGATCACCGGCTTAGACCTTCGCGAGCCATCCGCCGCCCCGACCGCTTCGCATGTCCGGCGAGTCGCGCGGCGCGCGCTCCGATACGAATGGACTAGTCCCATCGCTCGCGCGCGCGTCACCCCTCCGAAGGACGTCTTGCTCTCCTGAGCCGCGTACAGTGATCGGCAATGCACACCAACGTGCAGACGCTTCTTCCCACCACTTACTCGACCAGGAGACGATCATGAACCGCAGCATCCCGTCCGCCGCCGCCGTTGCCCTGTTCGCCATCGCAGCCTCGTCCGTCACCGGCGCATCGTACGCCTACGACCGCGTTTATTCGGAGGAGCAGTTGAAGGTCTTCGAGATGCGCGCGGTCGAACCGCTCACCCCGGAAGTCGCAGCGCGCAACAAGTGGTTCGTCGAACACCAGTTGATCTCGGGTGCGACCGACGAGTAGTCCGAGTGCAGCACGGCTCGCGGGCCCCGCCGCTCGTTTCGGGCGGGGCCCGCGGGGCGAGCTGGCGAATTCGCCACGGAGGTCCGCATCACTTTCCACGATTCCACCAGGAGGCAACCATGAGCCGCAACGAAATGATCGACGCGTTGATGCCTGCCACGACGCACGCTGAAACGCCCAGTCGCGCGCGCCGCCGCCTTTGGAAACTGACTACCGCGGCGTTGCGCCGCGAAATGCTCATGCACGGGCTGATCGAATACGACGATCCGCTCGAGGCCGACGCGGACCTCGAGGATGCCGCCGACGCCTTCAGTGCTCGCTTGCTGCTCGGCACGCCGGCTCTGCCGGCATTCCTCGATTGATCGGCGCGCGAGGCTACATCCATGAAGCGCATTGTCGTTATCGCGGCTGCCATGGCAGCGTGCGCGTGCGTCCTCGCCGATGTCGGATGCATCGACGAAGGCTATGATCCGATGCCGAACGCGCGCTACGAGCTTCACGGCGATGGTATGCCCGGGGCCGTCGTGCCGCTCGACCCCGACCAGGCACGCAACGGCGTCGCGCGCGATGTGGGCGCGGCGCATTGGCTGCGCTGACCGGCGCGGCTGAACCGCATCGCGTTCTCCCTGCCTAAGCCAGAGCCGCTCGCGCGCGGGTCACCAACCGGGGAATGATGGCGTTCGACGAACGCGACACCGTTGTCGTTGTGCTGCCCGGACTATGGATGCCGGCCTGGGTCATGCTGCCGCTCGCGCGGCGGCTGCGCAGGCACGGCTATCGATGCGTGCGCCTGGGCTATGCGCCGGTGCGAGCATCGCTGGACGAAAATGCGCGCCGGCTCGCGAGCTTCGTGCGCGGCTTGGCCGCGGCGCGCATCCATCTCGTCGGCCACAGCCTGGGCGGGGTGCTCGCCTTGCACGCCACCGCGACCTGCGATCTGGCGCAGGTGCGCCGTATCGTGCTGGCGGGAAGTCCGTACAACGACAGCTACGTCGCACGGAAAATGCTACGCTGGGGCTGGGGTCGCTGGATGATCGGCAGCACGGTTGCCCAGTGGCTGGCATGCCCGGCAGCGGCGGCGCCGGCGGGGGTCGATGTCGGAGTCATCGCCGGCACGAGGCGCCTGGGCCTGGGTATGATCGTTGCACCCGAATTGGAACATCCCCACGATGGCGTCGTGAAGGTCGAAGAAACTCGGATCGAAGGTATGACGGACTTCATCGAGCTCGATGTCAATCATGCGGGCATGCTGCTATCCGAGCGCTTGGCGCAGCAGGTAGCGGCTTTCTTGCACGCTGGGCGCTTCCGGCGCCCGGGCGTCGATGGCGTGCACAGCGCCCTGCGGGAACCCTGTGGCATCGACCGGAGCGTCAAGCGGTGAAGGCATGGCTCGGCCGGGCGCCCGCGATCGCGGGGCTGATCGCGTCCGCGAGCTTGCTAGTCGCGGGTTGCGACACGGCGGGTTACTACATGCAGGCCATACGCGGCCAGGCTGAGATGTGGCAAGCGACCCGCCCGATCGATGCGGTGCTCGCCGATCCGATGGCGCCACAAGGGCTCAAACATCGCCTCGAGCAGGCGATGCGTATACGCGAGTTCGCGAGCAAGACGCTTGCCTTGCCCGATAACAGCAGCTATCGCGGTTATGCCGATCTGAAGCGGCCGTACGTGGTGTGGAACGTGTTCGCCGCCGATCCGCTATCGATCAAGCCGCGGCAATGGTGTTTTCCCATCGCCGGCTGCGTCGCCTACAAGGGCTATTTCTCGCGCGCGCAAGCCGAGGCCCATGCCGAGGAGCTGCGGCGCAACGGCGACGACGTGTTCCTCGGCGGCGTGCCGGCTTATTCGACGTTGGGCTATTTCAGCGATCCGGTCCTCAACACCTTCATCCATTATCCGCAGGCGGAGCTGGCGCGCTTGATCTTCCACGAGCTCGCGCATCAAGTGGCGTATGCCACGGACGATACCGCATTCAACGAATCGTTCGCCGTCACGGTCGAACGCGAGGGCGTGCGCCGCTGGATGGAGCGCTACGGCTCGCCCGCCGAGCTCGAAGCTTTCCACCAGGCGCAGGAGCGGCGCTCCTCGTTCTATGCAATCGCCGGTAAGTATCGCCGCCGCCTGGAAGGTCTCTACCGCTCGGGGTTGCCGGCCGATGAAATGCTCGCGCGCAAGCAGGCCGTCTTCGCCGAGCTGGCGGCCGAGTACCAGGCGTTGAAAGCATCGTGGGGCGGCTTCAGGGGTTACGATCCCTGGCTCGGTGCCGGCGCGAACAATGCGAGCCTCGCCTCCGTGGCCGTGTACACCCACCTGGTGCCGGCCTTTCAGCGCTTGCTCGAGACCTCCGGCAACGACTTGCCGCGCTTCTACGCGGCGGCGAGGCGCTTGGCCGAGCTGCCGAAGGCCGAGCGTGAAGCGCGGCTCAAGGAGCTGCGAGCGTCAGTGCGCGCCGCGGCGCAACGCTGAGGGGCGCGAAGCGATGCCGGCGATCGGAAGGCCTTGCCCCCGTGCGCGCCTCGGCGCAACACCGCGCCGCGCCTCGCCGCTTTCTGTCAGCCGCGTTCGCGTTGGCTATAATTTCCTCAGCCACGCGCTCGGCCTGACGGCCGTTGCCGGGATCGACCCGGCGGCAGGTCGGTGGGGGCGGCAGCGAAAACGCGGCGGCGAGGAGCGAAGCCGCGCTCGGACAGGAGACAGGTCATGAAGCTCACCAGCTCGTGCTTCGGCGACAACCAGGCCATTGCGGTCGAGTGCGCCTTCTGCGCACCGGACGCGAAGACCCACGTCACGCTGTCGCAGAATCTCAACCCCGATTTCGCCTGGTCCGACCTGCCCGCGGGGACGCGCTCGCTGGCGCTGATCTGTCACGATCGTGACGTGCCCAGCAAGCCCGACGACGTCAACCAGGAAGGGCGCAGCATCGCGGCGAGCCTGCCGCGCATCGATTTCTTCCATTGGGTCGTGGTCGACATCGATCCGGCGAGCGGGCCGATCAAGAAGGGGGAATTCTCGAATCGCGTCACGCCCAAGGGCAAGGGCGGCCCCGTCGGGCCGCGCGGGACGCGCCAAGGCATCAACGATTTCTCGGCCTGGTTCGCGGGCGACAAGGACATGGGCGGCGACTATTTCGGCTACGACGGCCCCTGCCCGCCGTGGAACGACACCATCGTCCACCACTACGTCTTCACGCTCTACGCGCTCGACGTGGACAAGTGCCCGGTCCAAGGCAATTTCAAGGGCCCGGAGGTGATCGCCGCCATGCAAGGGCACGTGCTGGGTTCCGTCGCGCTCACCGGGGTGTATTCGCTCAACCCTTCGGTGCGGGCCTGAAGGCGGACACACGCGCAAGCCCTCCTGAGGCAGCCACGCGCGCTTGAATCGTCTTCGATCGGTGCGCGGCCGATCGATTCGAACCGGCCCCGCTTGCTGCCCGCAGCCTCTGCGCCAGAGCGCGCAACCCGGGCTAGTTCCAACCGTGCAGGCGGAAGAAGCCGGCGCGGTTGAGCGTATCGGCGGAATAGTCGCGATGCGCCGTGTAGTAGTCGACATCCAGCCCGCTGTTGAGCGCCCGTAACGTGTTGCCCGGTCCGCAGTTGTAGGCCGACAACATGGCGCGCAGCAACGCGGCCCCGGCGAGATTGGTGCGGCGCTGGAAAAATGCGCGGTTGTCGGCGAGCACCTTGCAGCCGTAGCGGATGTTCTGCTCGGGGTCCTGCCAGCGGCCGCTGCGCGCGAATTCGTGCGCGTCGAAATCGACTTGCATCAAACCGCGGCCGTAGCCGCCGTCCGGCGGCAGCGGACCGCGCCGCAAGGCGGTCGGGCACGAGCGCTTGATGAAATCGCCCGTGCCCTCGGGTCCCTTGGGCTTTAACGCCAATCCCCAGCCCGACTCCCGCGAGCCGATGCCGGCGATCAGCGCGGCCGGAAAATCGAGCTCGGCCGCGGTGCGGCTCACCTCGACCTGGTAGCGACGCGCCTCGACCAGTTGCGGCAGCATGCCGGCGTCGTCGCGCGTGAGCGTGGTCTCGAAGTAGGAGGTGCTCTCGGTCAGCGGCTGGCCGAGCAGCACGGCCCAGGTGCGCGGTCCCGCGATGCCGTCGTTGTCGAGCCCGTGCTCGCTCTGAAAACGGATGACGGCGACTTCGGTCTCGCGGCCGAAATAGCCGTCGGCTTCGACCGGCAGTCCGAGCTTGCGCAGCCGGCGCTGCAAGTCGCGCACGTCGCGGCGCAAGCGCGGCGAGGTATGGTCGTAGCCGTCGAACAGTCGCAACGTGGGCCGTGGCATGGTCGTCCTCCGTGATGGCGTGGATGAGCGATGCTGTCCGGCGCGAGTATGCGCAAAGCCCGTCTGGCAGGCAAACTGCGCCTCCGAGCCCGGTCCCACCCCGGTCCGACTCCCGTCCGTATCAAAGGCCGCGTTCGACGCGGGCGCGGATGATGGAGATATTGTCGGTCCCGCCTTCGTCCATCGCGCACTCGAACAGGTTGCGCACCGATCGCGGGACATCGGGGTCGAGGCAGCGTTCGATCTCTCGGTCGCTCAGCATGTCGTGCACACCGTCGCTCACGATCAGATAGTCCGCACCGACGGCGGCATCTTGTCGCACGACATGCGGCTCGATGTCGCCGTGAGGCGGATAGCCGCCCAGGCATTGACTGAGCAAGCGCGCGGCGCGCCGGAACACCGCGGGGGCCGCCGTGGTGTGGTCGATGCTGAGCTGCTTCAGGCGCCGGCGGTAGATCCGATAGACGCGGCTGTCGCCGACGTTGAATACCGTCATGGCGCTGGCGTGCGCGACCAAGCCGGCGATGGTCGTACCCATGCCGAACAGCGCCGGGGTGGCGTGCATCGCTTCGACCAGCGTTCGGTTCGCGTCGCGCAACGCCGCGGCGATCGTGTCCTCGGCGCGATGCGCCTGCGGCAGCGCGCTAATCAGATGCTCCACCGCCATCCGGCTCGCCACGTCTCCGGCCGGATGGCCGCCCATGCCGTCGGCGACCAGGCACACGCACGGGCGATCGAGGTCCCAGGTGCCGTCCCACGGCTCGCTCATGTGGCTGCGAAAGCTATGGCTGCCGACGGCGATGCAGTCCTCGTTTACACTGCGGCGCGCGCCGGTGTGGGTGAACGCCGCCACGCGCAGGAAAAAATATTGCGGCTCGGTCATGATGCTCGATCTTGGGCTCGCCGATTGTACGCGCCCGGCGTCGTTGCCGCGGCCGAAAGTGGGCATTGACGTCTTCGCGGCGAGTCGTGATCATCCCCACACCGCGAGTCGCATGCCCGAGCGCCCTGGATCTCGCGCAGGGCTTCGAACACCAGGACTTGCCCCTTGTTGAACACCCACGGGAGACCATGTTGCGCCTGTTGCTCTGCCTGCTTTTCCTCGCGGGCGTGTGCGTACCGGTAGCGCGGGCGAATGCCGCTCAGGCCCCTGTCGAGCTCGCGGCCGCGCAGCGCGCCGGCTGGGACACCGCTGCCATACTTGCCCAGGGATTGGCGGCCGCGGACCCGCGGCGCTTTCCCGGCATCCATGCATGGCTCAAGGACTATCGGGCGGCGGGCGGCGTGCCGGGCAAACGCTCGGCTAGCGCGCCGGCGCGGCTCGATGCGGAGCGGCTGGTGACGCGCAATGCGTCGTTTTGGCGCGCGTACTTCGAGCTTCGTCCGGGCGATGGCGGGACGATGCTGTTGCATGCGGCCACGTTGCTCGCGGGCGGCGAAGCGAGCCGTGCCGCTTACGTGTTGCTGATCGCGCGCCAGAGCCCCGATGTCGACAAGGAGATGCTCGAAGCCATGAACGCTCTGTTGCAGCACGCCCAGGGCGTGCTGCACTGGGGCGCTCAACAGGCGGCCGAGGCAGCGAGGTTGCATGACGAGGGTGCGCACGCGGCGTCGATTACGCGCTCGCGCGCGGCGCTCGAGGCTTGGCCCGCAAATGGCCTCGCCCACTACGAGCTGGGGCTCGCGCTGCTCGCGAAGCAGTACCTGGATGGCGGGCGCAAGCCGCCCGCGCGCAGCCGCCTGGGCATTCATTCGGAGCTCGCGCCGGCGGTCGAAGCACTGGCGGCGTATGCGCGCGCGCGCGAGCACGACCCGCTGCTGATTCGCGCCTACCAGGGCAACGAAATGCCGGGCGCCGACAGCGTGCTGATCCTCGGCAAGTCGATTCGACCGCCATGGGACATCGTCGCTCGCGATACGCAGGCAGGCGTACGCGACGAGACCCTGCGCGCGCTCGCCGGCGGACTGGCCGAGGCAGGCATCGCGGAGCTCGCGCTGGCCGTGGGCCAGGTGCTGATCGGGCGCGAGGGCGGTTACGACGACGACGATCGCAAGTTCATGGCGGCGAACCTGCGGCTGCTGGCACCCGCGGCCGTGGCGAGCGTGCTGAAACGCCTCGGGCAGCCGCGTCCGGAGTTCGCGCGTATCGTGCTGCCGTGAAGCAATGAATGGGGGCATGCCACGGGGGAGAGACCAGTATGTCCGGCCAGCGTTTCCTCGACGCCCTCTGGCATCACCTAAGCGCCCCGCCTAACCGCGGGCCTCGACGCAGGTGAGCAGCCTCGCCTACAACATGACGGCACTGACACAGTATGCGCCCCGCCTAACCGCGTGCCTCGAAATAGGTCGCTTCAGCCCCGGGCGGGGGCGAATAGCGGAACGTGCCGCGCGCGAGTATGGCCTGCTTGCCGCCGTGGTGCGCGATCAGGGCGTTCTGATCGGCGCGCGCTAGCCTGTCGGCCGCCTCGGGATCCACGACACGGCGCAAGTCGGCTTCGCACTCGGCCAGGACGCGCTCGTGCGACGGGTCGGCCGCAAGGTCGTTGCGCTCGTGCGCATCGGCGACGAGATCGAACAGCATCGGCGGCATGCCGACATAATGAATGTACTTGTAGCGGCCGCGCCGAATCATGTAGGCCGCCGTGGCCGCGCCCGCGGCGTGATACTCCGAGAGCACGGTGCGCCGGGGGACATAGCCGTCGGCAATCTCGATCAGCGAGTGACCCGGGTATCCCGCGGCTGCGCCCTGCGCCTGCAGACCGACGCATTGAAGAATGCTCGGATACAGATCGACCAGGCTCACCGGCGCGTCGGTGACATTGCCGCGCGGGATGCCGGGACCGGCGGCGATCATGGGAATGCCGGCCGATTCTTCGTACATGGTCGACTTGCCCCAAAGACCGCGCGTGCCGAGATTGTCGCCGTGATCGGACGTGTACACCACCCGCGTGTCGGCGCCGAGCCCGGCGTCGTCCAGCGCCCGCAGAATCTTGCCCACGTTATCGTCGAGGAACGACACGAGGCCGTAATAGGCCGTGATGGCTCGCCGCACCATCGGCTCGTCGAAGGATTCATCGAAGCACATGCAGCGGCGCATTGCGTCGATGAAGGGATGGCGCGCTCGCTCGTGCCGAGCGTACATGGCAGGCATGGGGATCTCGTGCTCGGCATAGAGATCGTAGAACTGCGCCGGGGCAATCAGCGGGAAATGCGGCGCGACGAAACCGACGTAGAGCACCCAGGGTTTGCCCGCGTGCTTGGGCGCCTCGGCCGTGAGCCAGCGACACGCACTGGCGGCGATTTCCCGATCGTAGCGCGTGTACTCCGACTCGCCGCGGCCGGCTTCCGGCCCGAGCTTGCGCGCGCCCGAGCGCACCGGCAGCTCGTCGCGAATCAGCCCCAGCAGGTCGCCGACGCCGTTCACGATGTGTAGCGGCAGTACTTCTTCGTCGAAGCCGTTGCGCTTCGGTTCCGAGGCTTGGTAGTGGAGCTTGCCTATCGCCGTGACGCGGTGCCCGGCCGCCATGAGCCGATGGCCCCAGCTCGGCGGATCGCCGCGATAGGCGATGGCGTTGTCCCAGCAGCGCACCTCGTGCACGTAGCGGCCGGTGGCGAGACTCGCCCGCGCCGGCACGCAAATCGGGCAATTGGTGTAAGCCGAGGTGAAACGCGTGCCGCGCTCGGCCAGGCGATCGAGATTGGGCGTACGCACCATCGGGTGGCCGTAACAGCCCAGCACGCGCTTGTTGTGCTCGTCGGAGAGTATGCAGATGAGATTGGTCGCTCGCATGGCATCACGCGCGTGGCGGCGCGCGCTTCGAATTGGCCGGCATGCAAAGATAGCACTGCCGATGGCTGGGCGTCATGCGCACAGTGGCTTCAGCGCGGCGGGCCGCGAAAGATGCCCAGCCGCGACGCGGCGCCGGCGGCGCGCACACCGCGGTACATGCCCTCGGTCGTGAAGGGCATTGCCACCGTGCCGTCGGCGCCGAGGACGATCAGGCCGCCGCGACCGCCGGCGCGTTTGACTTCGAGCAGCGTGCGGCGCGCGGCGAGTCTTGGCGTGAGCCGCACCAGCTCGGTCAGCGCGGCCACGCGGTAGGCCGCATTGCAGCGCAGAAACACTTCGCCGTCGCCGCTTGCCGATACCGCGACGCTCGTATTGGCGTAGGTGCCCGCGCCGACGATCGGCGAATCGCCGACGCGACCGGGGAGCTTGCCGGTGATGCCGCCGGTGGAGGTGGCCGCCGCGAGCGCTCCGGCGTCATCGAGCGCGACGGCCCCCACCGTGCCGTGGCGCTCGCCGTCCGAGGCTTTCGCGCCGGCACGCACGCGCTGTAATGCCTGCCAGCGCGAATCGGTATGGAAGTAAGACGCCGGCATGAGCTCGACGCCCTGGTCGCGGGCGAAACGCTCCGCGCCGTCGCCGGCAAGGAAGACGTGGCGGCTGCGCTCCATGACCAGCCGCGCAAGCGATACCGGATTGCGCACGCCGTGTACCGCGGCCACCGCGCCGGCTGCGAGCGTCGGACCGTGCATGATGCAGGCATCGCACTCGACCGTGCCGGCTGCTGTGAACACCGCACCGCGGCCGGCGTTGAACAGCGGCGAATCCTCCAGCACACGCACGGCACGCTCGACCGCATCCAGGCTGCTGCCACGCCGCTCGAGCACATCCGCGCCTGCCGCGAGCGCGGCTTCGAGCGCCGCCAGCAGCTCGCGCTCGCGCGCGCCATCGAGCTCGGCCCGCGACAAGGTGCCGGCGCCGCCATGAATCGCGATCACCGGCCGGGTCACGAGCGCCTCGATGCGCCCGGTATCTTGGGTGACGTCTCGCGATGAATCGCGATCACCGGCCGGGTCACGAGCGCCTCCGCGCATGGCGAGCGCCGTACTGGCTGATTCGCAGTGCGCCGCTGCGCGGGTTCATTTCGCCGCGCCGCAAGCGAGGCAGCTCGCCCGCCCGAGCCCGCATCCTCGAGCTCCCGGCGACGCAGGCGTGCCGCTGCGCCGTGCTATAGTCGAGCGGTCTTCGACCCTGGCGGAGGAGGAAACGATGCGCGGTCTCGGCGTCAAGACGATGGTGCTCGCATGCGCGCAGCTTGCGTTGGGCGGGACCATGGCAAGCGCGCTCGCCCAGAGCTATCCCGCCAAGCCGATTCGATTCGTGAACGGATTCCCGGCCGGCGGCCCGGCCGATTTCGTCACGCGTACCATCGGTCAAAAGCTCTTCGAGCTGGCGGCGCAGCCGGTCGTGGTCGAGAATCGGGCCGGCGCGGGCGGCATGATCGCAGCCGAGAACGTCGCGCGCTCGCCGGCCGACGGCTATTCGCTCTATCTCGCCAGCTCGGGCGTGTTGGCGTTTCACCATCACCTCTTCGCCAAGACACCGATCGACGCGTTCAAAGATCTCGCCCCGGTCACGCAGGCGGTCGGCGTGCCCGAGATCCTGGTGGTGCATCCGTCTTTGCCCGTCAAGACGGTGAAGGAGCTGGTGGCGCTCGCCCAAGCGCGTCCCGGCAAGATCAACTACGCGTCGGCGGGCGCGGGCGGCATGCCGCACCTGGTGGCGGAGTCGCTGCAGATCGCGGCGGGCACCAAGATGATCCATATTCCCTACAAGGGCGCGGCGCCAGCGGTGACCGAGCTGGTCGGCGGCCAGGTCGATCTCACGTTTCTCGATATCCCCGTGCTGTTGCCGCACATCCGTGCCGGCAAGCTGCGCCCGCTCGCCATCGCCACCAGCAACCGATCGAGCCTGCTGCCCGATCTCATGACCATGACCGAGGCGGGCTATCCGCAAGTGCGGGCCGACAATTGGTATGGCATCGTCGTGGCCGCGGCCACGCCCAAACCGCTCATCGCCCGCATGAACGAGCTGCTGGTGAAAGCCATTCAAGCCCCGGAGACGCGTGACAAGCTTGCCTCGCTCGGCGTAAACGGGGTCGGCAATTCGCCGGAGCAGTTCCTCGCCTTCTGGCGCGCCGAATCGGACCATTGGGGCAAGCTCATACGCACCGTCGGCATCAAGCTCGAATGACGCTGCGCCTGCCGGCTCGATGCGATTCAGTCGATCACGACCTGCTGGCTCCACGTTTCCACCAGCTTGGGCGCGATGATGCGGGCCATGACGTCGGTTCCACCGCCGGAGCGAATCCGACGATCATGTGCACGGGACGGTTCGGATAGGCGTCCGCGGCGCTTGCCGCGAGCGAGCGTGTATTGCTTGCGCGCAGCGCGAGTGCCAGGACGTTGACTTCTCGCCTCATGCCAGGGCCTCCTCGTTTGGCGGCGCACGTTCGCGGGCGCGCGACGCGGACCTCCCGCGCATTGTACGCGCGCGTGGCGCGAAGCCCGCGCACGTGCCGATGAGCGTTGCGCGCCGCGCCCACGTTCGCGTTCGCCGAGCGATGCGAGTGCCGGCGGCCAGGTGCCGCGATGATCAGGAAAGGCTGACCGCAACGCGCGTAAAATAGCTGGCCATGGCGGATCCCGCATTCGTACACCTGCGGCTACACAGCGAGTTCTCCGTTGTCGACGGCATCGTGCGCGTCGATGACGCGGTCGAGCGCGCCGCCGCCGATGCGATGCCGGCCCTCGGTCTGACCGATCTCGCCAACCTCTTCGGCATGGTCAAGTTCTACCGCGCCGCGCGCGCCGCCGGCGTCAAGCCGATCATCGGCTGCGATGTCTGGATCAGCAACCCGCGTGAGCGCGACAAACCTTCGCGGCTGCTCCTGCTCTGCCAATCGCGCCAGGGTTATCTCGGCTTGTGCGAGCTGCTCTCGCGTGCCTACCGCTGCAACCAGCACCGCGGCCGCCCGGAGATCGATCGGACATGGCTGAGCGCGGCCGCCGCCGAAGGCCTGATCTGCTTGTCGGGCGGGCCGTTCGGCGACCTGGGGCAGGCGCTGGCCAACGACAACGTGGCGCAGGCGGGGCGCATCGCGCGCGCCTGGAGCGCGGTCTTTCCGGGGCGCTACTACATCGAGGTGCAACGCACTGGGGATGCCGCGGTGGACGCACTGGCGAAGGCATCATTGCGCTTCGCCTCGCGCGAGGGCCTGCCCGCCGTCGCCACCCACCCGGTGCAGTTCATGCGCGCCGAGGAGTTCCGCGCCCACGAGGCGCGGGTGTGCATCGCCGAAGGCTATGTCCTGGGCGACCCGCGCCGGCCGCGCAAGTTTACGCCGCAGCAGTATTTCAAGAGCCAGGCCGAGATGGAGGCATTGTTCGCCGATGCCCCGCAGGCGCTTGCCAACAGCGTCGAGATCGCCAAGCGCTGCAATCTCGCGATCGAGCTGGGCAAGAGCCGCTTGCCGCAGTTTCCGACGCCCGAGGGCGTGAGCCTGGAAGACTTCCTGCGCACGCGTGCCGTGGAAGGTTTCCTCGCGCGCATGCGCGTGCTCTTCGCCGCCGTGACCGAACGCGAGCGCGTCATGGCGCGCTATCGCGAGCGGCTCGAATTCGAGCTCGGCATGATCGTGAAAATGGGCTTCGCAGGCTACTTTCTCATCGTCGCCGACTTCATCAACTGGGCGAAGGGCAACGGCATCCCGGTGGGACCGGGCCGCGGCTCGGGCGCGGGTTCTCTGGTCGCTTACAGCCTCGGCATCACCGATCTGGATCCGCTGCGCTACGACCTTCTGTTCGAGCGCTTCCTCAATCCCGAGCGGGTATCGATGCCGGACTTCGACATCGATTTCTGCCAGGAAGGGCGCGACCGCGTGATCGAATACGTGCGCCGCAAGTACGGTACCGACAGCGTCGCGCAGATCGCGACCTTCGGCACCATGGCGGCGCGGGCGGTGGTGCGCGACGTGGGACGGGTGCTCGACCTGGGCTACAACTTCTGCGACCAGCTCGCGAAGCTGATCCCGTTCCAGCCCGGCAAGACCATCACGCTCGAGATGGCGCGCGAAATGGAGCCGCAGCTCGCCGCGCGCGAGCGCAACGAAGAGGAAGTGGCCGATCTGCTCGAGCTGGCCGGAACGCTGGAAGGGCTCACGCGCAACGTCGGCATGCACGCGGGCGGGGTGCTGATCGCGCCCGGCAAGCTGACCGATTTCTGCCCCGTCTATACCGCGCAGGGCTCGGAGGCGGTGGTCTCGCAGCTCGACAAGGACGACGTCGAGAGTATCGGGCTGGTCAAGTTCGATTTCCTTGGGCTGACCACGCTCACCATCCTCGATTGGGCCGTGAAGAACGTGCGCGCGCTCGCCAAGCTCGGCCCCGGCACGCCGGCTGACTTCGATCTCGCGGCGGTAGCGCTCGACGATCCGGCCGCTTATCGCTTGCTCGCCGAGGGCAACACGACTGCGGTGTTCCAGCTCGAGTCGCGCGGCATGCGCGATCTCATCAAGCGCGCGCGCCCGGACCGCTTCGAGGACATCATCGCCTTGGTGGCGCTGTATCGGCCGGGGCCGATGGACCTCATTCCGGATTTCATCGACCGCAAGCACGGCCGGCAGAGAGTCGAGTATCTCGACCCGCGGCTCGAGCCGATCCTGGGTCCGACCTACGGCGTCATGGTCTACCAGGAGCAGGTGATGCAGATCGCCCAAGTGATCGGCGGCTACACCTTGGGCGGTGCCGACCTGCTGCGCAGGGCAATGGGCAAGAAGAAGCCCGAGGAAATGGCGCAGCAGCGCGGCATTTTCCTCGACGGCGCGCAAGAGAACGGCCTGAGCGCGGGGCGCGCGAACCAGCTGTTCGACTTGATGGAGAAATTCGCGGGCTACGGCTTCAACAAGTCGCACGCTGCGGCCTACGCCCTGGTCGCGTACCAGACCGCCTATATGAAGGCGCATCACCTGGCGGCATTCATGGCCGCGAACTTGTCGGCGGTGATGGACGATACCGACAAGGTGCGCGTGCTGTTCGAAGACGCCATGGCGAGCGGCTTGGCCGTGTTGCCGCCGGATATCAACGCCTCGCACCATCGGTTCGCGCCGGTGGACGAGCGCACCATCCGCTACGGCTTGGGGGCGGTGAAGGGCACCGGTGAATCGGCGATCGCCAACATCGTTGCGGCGCGCGCGCAAAGCGGACCTTTTACCGGGCTGTTCGACTTCTGCCGCCGCATCGACCGGCGCGTGGTCAACCGCCGCGCCGTCGAATCGCTGATCCGCGCGGGCGCCTTCGACAGCGTGTGCGCGCGCCGTTCGGCGTTGCTCGCCACGCTCGGCATGGCGATGGACGACGCCGAGCGCGCGAGCCTGGCGCAGAACCAGCACAGCCTGTTCGGCGCCGAGAGCGAAAGCGCCGAGGAGCTGCCCTTGGTCGACATGCCGCCCTGGGAGGAGCGCCAGCGGCTGAAGGAGGAAAAGCTCGCGCTCGGGTTCTATCTTTCCGGGCATCCCTTCAACGCCTACCGTGCCGAGATGCGTAATTTCATCAGGACGACGCTGGCGAGCGTCGCCGCCGGGGCGGGCAGCTACGACGCCGTCCAGGGCACCCAGCTCATCGCCGGCGTGATCGAATCGCTGCGCAGCCAGAACTCGCAGAGCGGGCGCATGATGCTGGTCAATCTGAGCGACGGCGAGGCCAAGCTGGAAGTCACGGTGTATGCCGATGCGCTCGATCGCTGCCGCCGCTTGCTGGTGGAGGATGCGCTGATCGTGGTCGAAGCCAAGGTGCGGCAGTATCGCCGCGGCGGCGACGACGCGGAGGGCGCCAGCGTGCGCGTCATCGCCGAGAGCATCATGGACATCGATGCCGCGCGCAATCGTTTCGCCCGCATGATCCGGATTCGCTGCAACGGCGCTTCGAGCGGGCGCAAGCTGCGCGAGTTGCTCGCGCCCTATCGGCCCGGGCCATGTGCCGTGGCGATCGAATACAGCAACGCCGAGGCAAGCTGCGAGATCCGGCTATCGGAGGACTGGCGCGTGAACGCGGCCGACAATCTCGTCCAGTCGCTCGCCGAATGGGTCAGCCGGCCGAACGTCGAGATCGTCTATGCCCAGTGACTGCGCCAGCAAGCGCCGGCGGGTCGTAGGCCGCGACGCGGCGCCGGATGGCGCAGTGGTGCAACCGGCGCCGGCGCAAATGCGCCGCTGCGCTCAGCGCGCCAGCCGCTTTTCGATGGCGCGCACTTCGCGCCGGATCAGCTCGGCCAGCTCGCGCTGGCGCGCGGCGGTCATGCGCGCCGTGATCGCCGAGACGCTGATCGCGGCCACGGGCCGGGCGTTGGTATCGAAGATCGGCACGCCGATCGCGGTGACGCCGGAGAGCGTGCGCACGTCGTTGAGCACGTAACCCACCTTGCGCGCCCGCTTCACCAGCGCCAGCAGCTCGGGCGCGGTCAAGCGGCCGAAGGCGGGAAGCCGGCTCGCGATGCGCGCGACGATGTCCTCGATCTCGTCCTCGTGCAAGGCGGTGAGTATGGCGAGGCTGCCCGCGCCGACGCCCAGCGGGCGCCGCACGCCGATATCGACGGTGAATGTCTTGATGGGGAAGGCGCCCTCGCGCCGGTCCACGCACAGCGAATCGTCGCCGCTGCGAATGGTGAGGAATACCGTGTCGCCGGTCTCGGCCGCGAGCCGATCGAGCGCATCGCCGCACAGGTCGCGAATGTTGAAACGCGGGCCCGCGGTGATGCCCAGCTCGAACACCAGCGGGCCGAGGAAATAGCGGCGCGACTGCGGGTCCTGCGAGACCAGGCTCTCGGCGGCGAGGCACTTCAGCATCCGGTGCACCGTCGGACGCTGCAAGCCGGAGCTGTGGGCGACATCGATCAACCGCATCCCTTGCCGGTTGCGCGCCGCCAGCTCGCGCAGCAGGCGTGCCGCGCGCTGGATGCTCTGCGTTCCGGAAGGCGAGCGGGCCGCGCGCTGCGCGCCGGTCGCGCGCTGCGCAATTCGCGCTTCATCCTTCATGCCGAAGACTCATCGTGTGGAATGGATTGCGATCGAGCGCATGGCGTGCATCGCATGCGCGGCGCGCGCTGCCGCTATGGTCGCACAGCCGGCGCCTCGCTGCCAGCGGATCTCATATTCTGGAACGCGCGCTCATCGACGGATTCGAAGCGAGCGAGACGAGGGGCCAACATCCGGAAATGCAGGCGCCGCCATCGCGGCGTGTATCGAGCCCCTTAGCGCGCCGGCACGCGCGATGCGGCAAGCAGCCTCGACAAGACCGCGACCGGGATTCACACGATCACGCACGCGGGCAATGCCCTGCGCGCAGGCGCATCACGCGCTGGGTCGCGTCTCGAATTCGGAATACTCGCCCGCGCCCGGCTCGACTTCGACCCGATCGACGCTGGCAGCGCGCGGCCCGTGTCTTGCCCAGGCGATCATCGCCGCCAGCGCATCGGGGCTGCCTTGAATCATCGCCTCCACGCTGCCGTCGGAGCGGTTGCGCACCCAGCCGCGCACACCGTGCTCGGCCGCCTTGCGCTCCATGGCAAAGCGAAAGCCCACGCCTTGCACGCGGCCCACGACTACGAGATGGCGAACGGCATCCTGCATGACGCTTAGCTGCTTCACGAACGGCGCACATTAGCACACGACGGCGAGGCGGGGGCTTCCGTGTCCGTGCTGAGGCGACTCCCAGAGCGCACGGTGAAGGACGCGGTGAGCCTCATGCTGCGCCCCGACGATCTGCACCTCATGCCCATAGCGGCGCGAGGGTCGCGTGCGCTCGCGTTGCGGCGTGCGAGCCGCCTTTGCTATCATCAGAATAAACATTCGCGCGGTGCTCGCGTCCAGCGAGCCACACCGGCGCACCGATCTCACCCCCAGTCCGCGCACACACTCCATGGATACCGCCGCCTTTGCGCCCGCTCAGCTTGCGGTCGGGGTCGCGGTGTTCTGGCTCTCGATTGCCGCGGCGAGCCTGTTCGAATCCGAGCGGCTGCGGCTGGTCAATCGCGTATTGTTTCCGGCGGCCGCGGCTGCCTCGCTCGCGCTCGCCGTCATCGGCGTGCGCGCGATCGCAGAGCCGGCGCAGACGTTGCTACTGCCGCTCGGTCTGCCCGGGCTGCCCTTTCACCTGCGCCTCGATCCGCTCGCTGGCTTCTTTCTGTTCCTGCTCGGGATAGGCGCGGCCGGGATCTCGATTTACGCGGCCGGCTACTTCGAGCGCGAGACGCCGCAACGGCTGCGGTTGATCGGCTTGCAGTATCACGTGTTCCTCGCCGCGATGGCGCTGGTGGTATTGGCCGACGATGCCTATCTCTTCATGGTGGCGTGGGAAAGCATGGCGATCGCGTCGTATTTCCTGGTCACGACCGACCATCGCCTGGCGCACATCCGCGCGGCCGGCTTTCTATACCTGCTCATCGCGCACGTGGGTGCGATCGCCATCCTCTTGTGCTTTGGCATATTGCAGGGCGGCGGCGGGATCGAGGAGTACACCTTCGATGCGCTGCGCCGCGCCGAGCTGACGCCTTTCTGGGCCACGATCGCTTTCGTGCTCGCGTTCGCCGGCTTCGGCGCGAAGGCCGGGATGATGCCCTTGCACGCCTGGCTGCCCGAGGCGCACCCGGCGGCGCCTTCGCCCGTGTCGGCCCTCATGAGCGGCATCATGCTCAAGACCGCAATCTACGGCATGGTGCGCGTGATCTACGATCTGATCGGCAACGTGACCTGGCAGTGGGGCCTCACGGTGGCGATCACCGGCGCGCTCACCGCGCTCTTCGGCGTCCTGTACGCGTTGATGCAGCACGACCTGAAGCGGTTGCTCGCCTACCACTCGGTCGAGAACATCGGCATCATCCTGATCGGCATCGGCCTGTCGATGGTGTTTCTCGCCACGGGCCATCCGGCGGCAGCTACGCTCGGCTTGATCGCGGGCCTGTATCACACGCTCAACCACGCCGTATTCAAGGGCCTGCTGTTCCTCGGCGCGGGCTCGATCCTGCATTCGACCGGCCTGCGCGACCTGAACGACATGGGCGGGCTCATCCGCCGCATGCCGGCCACCGCGGCCTACTTCCTGGTCGGGGCGCTGGCGATTTCCGCGCTGCCGCCGCTGAACGGCTTCGTCTCCGAGTGGCTCACCTTCCAGAGCGCGTTGCAGGCCGTGCGCCTGTCGGACGGCGTGCTGCGTAGCCTCGTGCCGCTGATCGCGGCGATGTTGGCGCTCGCCGGCGCGCTGACGGCCATGTGCTTCGTCAAGGTCTACGGCATCGCTTTCCTCGGCCAGCGGCGCGAGCCGCGGCATGCACCCCACGCGGGCCAACATTCGGGCGGCGATGCCGGTGTCCTAGAGCGACTGGGCATGGGCTGGCTGGCGCTGTGGTGCCTGGTGCTCGGCATATTTCCGAGCACGGTGGTGAGCCTGCTCGATCGCGTCGCGGTTTCCGTGATGGGCTCCGGTCTGCCGCAGGCCGCGCTCGATTCGGGCTGGCTGTGGCTGGTGCCGGTACGCGCCGAGGAGGCGAGCTATGCGCCGCTCATATTCCTCGTAACCGTCCTGGCCGTGTTCGGGCTCACCTTTGCCGGCGTGCGTTGGATTTGGCATGGGCGGCTGCGGCGAGCCCCGCCGTGGGATTGCGGCTTCCCCGAGCAGAGCGCGCGCATGCAGGATACGGCGGACGCCTTCGGCCAGCCCATCCGCTGGATCTTCGGGCCCATATACCGCATTCGCACGCGCGCGCCATCGCCCGAGGATGCGCAGCCCAGATTCGATCTCAAGGTCGAGGACCGGCTCTGGTACGCGCTCTACTTGCCGATCGCGCGCCTGGTCGAGTACGTCTCGGCGCGGGTGGGTTGGCTGCAGCAGGGACGCATCAGCATCTACTTGCTCTACAGCTTCGTAACCTTGATCGCGCTCTTGCTGTTCGTCCGATGATCGACGCCGCAGCCATCGCCTTCCAGATCGTCCAGTCCATCTTCGTGGCGGCGACCGCGCCGTTGCTGCTCGGCTGGGTGAATCAATGCCGCTGCTGGCTGCAAAACCGCTCCGGGCCCGGGGTGCTGCAGCCCTATTACGTGTTGGGGCGGCTGTTCCACAAGGAAGCGGTGCTGGCCGAGAATGCGTCGCCGCTGTTCTGGGCGACCCCCTACATCCTTTTCGGCTGCATGTGGCTCGCCGGGGGCATCGTGCCCGTGCTCGCGACCGATCTGCCGTTCGCGCCCGCCGCGGACATCATCGCGCTGGTCGGGGTGTTCGCGCTCGCGCGCGTGTTCATCTCGCTCGCGGCGCTGGACATCGGTACCTCGTTCGGCGGGCTGGGGGCGCGGCGGGAAATGCTGGTGGGCTTTCTCGCCGAGCCGGCGATGCTGATGACGCTCTTCACCGCGGCCTTCATCAGCGGCTCGACCCAGCTCACGACCATCGTGGAGTCGCTCGCGCGGCGCGAGTTCGCGATCTATCCCAGCCTCGCCTTCGCCGCGGTGGCTTTTCTCATGGTGCTGCTGGCGGAGAACGCGCGCATTCCCGTCGACAATCCCGCCACTCATCTCGAGCTCACCATGATTCACGAGGCGATGATTCTCGAATACTCCGCGCGCCACCTGGCCTTGATCGAATGGGCCTCGGCGATCAAGCTCTATGCCTACATGACGATCGGCTTGGCGCTGTTCGTGCCCTGGGGTATCGCGCAGGGCGGCAACTGGCCGGCGCTGCCGTTCGCGCTCGCCGCGCTCGCGCTGAAGCTCGTGGTCGCGGGGGCGGGGCTCGCGCTGATCGAAACGGTATCGGCGAAATTCCGTGTCTTCCGCGCCCCGGAGTTTCTCTCCACGGCGTTCCTGTTGGCCGTGCTCGGCATGCTGATCCATTTCCTCGTCGGGCAATGACATGGCGCCTCTGAGCCTGCAACTGGTCAACCTGCTCGCGGCCGTGCTGCTGCTGATCGCCTTCGCCATGCTCTCGCAGCGCCGGGTGCTCTCCCTCATTCGCCTGTTCGCCTGGCAGGGCGCCGCGCTCGCCGCTTCCACCATCGTGGTCGCCCACAGCATGAGCCAGCCGCACTTGTATGTCTCCGCGGTCATGACGATCGTATTGAAGGTGCTGTTCCTGCCGTGGTTCCTGCACCGGCTCATCGACCGGCTGAACGTGCGCTGGGACGTGGAGACGCTCATCAACATTCCGGCCACCATGCTGGTCGGCATAGGGCTCGCGATTTTCGCCTTCGCGCTGGCCACGCCGATATCGGAGATGGCGAGCACCGTCACCCGGTCGACGCTCGGCATCGCGCTCGCAAGCGTGCTGCTGTCGTTCTTGATGATGATCGTGCGCCGCAAGGCGGTGCCGCAGGTGATCGGCTTTCTCGCCATGGAAAACGGGCTGTTCTTCGCCGCGACCAGCGCGACCTACGGCATGCCCCTGGTGGTCGAAATGGGTGTCGCACTCGATGTGCTGGTGGGTGCGTTCGTATTCGGCATTTTCTTCTTCCATATCCGCGAGACCTTCGATTCGCTCGACATACGTCACATGGAAAAGCTCAAGCAGGACTAGCTAGGACGGCCGATGCAGCGACGAACACCGGACTCGGGACACTAGGAATCGCGCGTGGAGATCTTCTGGGTTCTCGCCATTCCGCTCGCCGGCGCCGGCGTGCTCGCCTTCGCCGGTCACCGCCGCTGGGCGGGGGAATTGAATGGCGCCTTCAGCTTCGCGACCTTGGCGGCTTCGGCGGCGCTCGTCGCACGCGTGGTGAGCAGCGGGCCGTTGACGGCCTTCGACGAGCAATTCTTCGTCGACCCCTTCAACGTGTTCCTGGTCGCGCTCACCGCCCTGGTCGCATTCACCACCGCCTTGTTCAGCCGCCCCTACATGCGCATCGAGCAGGAACACGGCCGCGTCAGTGCGGCTCGGCTGCGCTTGTATCACGCGGCCTACCAGTTGTTCACCTTCACGATGCTGCTGTCGCTGCTCACCAACAACGTCGGCATCCTGTGGGTGGCGATGGAGGGCGCGACGCTTTCCACCGTGCTGCTGGTGAGCCTGTACCGCACGCCCGCGAGCCTGGAAGCAGCCTGGAAATACTTCATCCTCTGCGGTGTCGGCATCGCGCAAGCGCTGTTCGGCACGATACTGCTGTACTTCGCCGCCGAGAAGGTGCTGGGCGGGGGCACGACCTCGCTGCTGTGGACGCATCTGTACGAGGTGCGCGGCGAGCTCGAGCCGACGGTGCTCTCGCTCGCCTTCGTCTTCCTGCTCGTGGGCTACGGCACCAAGGTGGGACTGGTGCCGCTGCACAACTGGCTGCCCGACGCGCATGCTGAAGGTCCGACGCCGATCTCGGCCGTGCTCTCGGGGCTATTGCTCAACGTCGCGCTGTACGCGGTGGTGCGCAGCAAGGTGCTGGTCGACGGCTCGCTCGCAGCCAATTTCTCCGGCGCGCTGATGATGGGCTTCGGCCTGCTCTCGGTGGTGATCGCCGCGCTGTTCCTGTCGCGCCAGCGCGACATCAAGCGCATGTTCGCCTACTCTTCGGTCGAGCACATGGGCATCATCACGTTCGCCTTCGGCATGGGCGGCGCGGTGGCGGCGTTCGCGGGGCTGCTGCACATGACGGTGCATTCGCTCACGAAGTCGGCGATCTTCTTCACCGTGGGTCATGCCGCGCAGAAGACGGGCACCCAGAACATGAACGACATACGCGGGCTGATCGAGATCAATCCCGCGATCGGCTGGGGTCTTGCGCTCGGCACGCTGGCCATATTGGGCGTGCCCCCGTTCGGCGTGTTCGCGGCCGAGTTCATGATCCTCACCACCGCGATGCACGAGCACTCGTGGGCGACGCCGTTCCTGCTGTTCGCCCTCGGTGTCGCGTTCGCCGCGGTCTTCGGCAAGGTGCAGCCGATGGTGTTCGGCGAGACGACGGCGAAGCGCCTGCCGCATCCGCCCGCGCTCCTGCCCGTGTTCGTGCACCTGGCGCTGGTGCTGATGCTGGGACTGTACATACCGCCGTACCTGGAGCAGTGGTATCGCCAGGCGGCCGCACTGATCGGCTGATCGCATGACCATCAGCGTAACGGCAAGCGATATCGCCACCGCGTCGATTCCCGGTGCGGTCAAGGCGCGCCGCGCGCGCGTGTCCGCCGCCGGCCTGCGCGCGGCTTGCGATCGTGTTCGGGCCGAGGGCGGCAGGCTCATCGCGCTGTGGGGTTGCGACGATACCGATCTCGGAGCGGGCTACGTGCTCAACGTCGCGCTATTGGATCGCGATGGCCTGCTCTGTCTCGGCCTGCCGCTGCCCGCCGAGCATCCGCATTACCCGAGCATCGCGGATCTGTTTCCGGCGGCGATCCGCATGCAGCGCTCGGCTTACGATCTGCTCGGCTTGCACGCGCAAGGCAGCCCCGATTCGCGCAAGTGGCTGCGGCACGGCGCCTGGCCGGGCGGCGTCTTTCCTTTGCGCAAGAACGTGCCGATCGACGCCGCCTTCGAGCCCGCGCCGGATCATTATCCGTTCGTTCGGGTCGAGGGCGAGGGCGTGCACGAGATCCCGGTGGGTCCGGTGCATGCGGGAACGATCGAGCCCGGCCACTTCCGCTTTTCGATCGTGGGCGAGGCCGTGTTGCGGCTCGAGCAGCGCCTGGGCTACAAGCACAAGGGCATCGAGAAACGCGCCGAAGGCATGTCGCTCGAGCACTGCGCGCGCTTGGCCGGGCGCGTGAGCGGCGATTCCACGGTGGCTTATGCCTGGGCGTACGCGCAGGCGGTCGAGAGCCTCGCCGGTGTGCGGGTTCCGGCGCGCGCGCTGTGGCTGCGCGCCATCGCGCTGGAGCTCGAGCGCGTGCACAACCATCTGGGCGACCTCGGCTATCTCGGTAACGACGTCGCGCTTGCCTTCGGCTTCTTCCAGTTCTGGCGCCTGAAGGAGCTGGTATTGCGGCTCAATGCATCGATCTTTGGCCATCGCTACTTGATGGACTACATCGTGCCCGGAGGCGTGGCGCGCGACCTCCCGCTCGAGGCGCCAGGGAAGCTCGCCGAGTTGGCCGCTGCGCTGGAAGCGGAGCTGCGCACGCTGCGCGGGGTGTACGACGAGCACGCCGGCGCGCAAGATCGTTTCATCGGCGCCGGCCGGGTGGCGCCCGAGCTCGCGCAGCGACTGGGCCTCACGGGCATGGCGGGCCGCGCGAGCGGGCTCGCCTGCGATCTGAGGGTCGATCACCCGATTGCACCCTACGACCAGCTCGATGTGCGCATGGCCACGCATGACCGGGGCGATGTGGCCGCACGGGTCGCGGTGCGCTTCGACGAGGTGTTCGAATCGCTGCGTCTCGTCGGGGCGATGCTCGGGCAGGCGGTCGCGGGCGCGGTGAATGTGCCCTTGCCCGTTGCGCCCGCGCACGGATTTGGCGTCGGCATGGTCGAAGGCTGGCGCGGGGAAGTGTTGGTCGCGCTCGAAACCGGCGCGGGCGGAAACGTGCGGCGGCTGCATCCGCACGATCCGTCATGGCAGAACTGGCCGCTGCTCGAGCGCGCCGTCATCGACAACATCGTGCCGGATTTTCCGCTCATCAACAAATCCTTCAACCTGAGCTATAGCGCTCAGGACTTGTAGCGCGCCGCCATGTACACCTTACTCAAGCAGATCGCGACAGTGGGCATCGTATCGGAGCCGCCGCCCGAGGCCGACGAGGCGCTGCGCGTGACGCGAAGCCGGCTGGACGATGCCATCCTGAAGCAGTTCGGCCGCTCGCTCGCGATCCGCCACGTCGATGCGGGTTCGTGCAACGGCTGCGAGCTCGAGATCCACATGGCGCAGGCCGCGCACTACAACCTCGAGGGTCTAGGGATACGCTTCGTTGCAAGCCCCAGGCACGCCGACATGCTACTCGTGACCGGGCCGGTCTCGCGTCACATGGCCGTGGCGCTGCGCCGCACCTACGATGCGACCCCGGATCCCAAGCTCGTGGTCGCCATCGGCGATTGCGGCTGCTGCGGCGGCATCTTCGGCGAGAGCTATGCGTCGTGCGGGCGCGTGTCGAACGTGATCCCCGTCGATGTCGCAGTGCCGGGATGCCCGCCGGCGCCGGTTGCGATCATGCAGGGGATACTGACGGCCATCGCACGGCCGCGGCGCTGACGCGGAGTTCGCGCCATCGTTCGATCCGGCGCCGGACGGGCCGGCGAAGTATTTTCGCTTTGCTCGACTGGTTACTTGACTGCGGCTTTGCGCTCGCGTTATACGCCACGGTGGCACCACTGCTTTCGTTGCAGGCCGTGGTGAACCTGCACACCGGGCGCCGCCTAACGAGCTCGTTGGTTGCGGCGCAAACAAAAACAAGGAGGAATTTCCATGCTGTCCGTGCGTTGGTCGTGCGGCCTGCTGCTGGCGGGCGTTTTTTCGGTCGGGGCTTCAGTGTCTTGCGCGGCGACTTCGATTCGCTATCAGGCTATCGACCTCGCCGATGTGGTCGCAGGCGAGGATCTCTGGCGCTACGCCTACACGGTCTCCGGCAGCTTCGATGCGTTTTACAGCTTCGAGATCCTGTTCGATGCGCAGGCGTTTGCCTCGCTCGAGAGCGCTCCCGCCGCACCGAACACCGATTGGCTCGTGTCGGCGGTGCAGCCTGTTCCGGCTATTCCTGTCGATGGTGTGTATTCGGCGCTGGCATTGGTCGCCAATGCGTCGCTCGCTTCGCCTTTTGAAGTCGCCTTCGTCTGGAACGGTCCGGGCCTTCCCGGCGCGCAGCCGTTCAACGTTCTCGACGACACTTTCGGCTTGGTCGAAAGCGCTACCACGATCCCGATTCCCGAGCCCCGCATCTATGGGCTGATGGGCGCCGGGTTGTTGTTGCTCGCGCTCCGGTTACGCCGGCGCAGCCGCTAGCCGCAGCGCGGGTACTTCGCCGCCCGCTCAAGGATTTTCTCGTCGTGTAGTCATCGCGTCATCCGATTCGCGGAGGGTTGGCTCATGAGCATTCGGTCCCGTCCGAGACGCGTGCGGGTCGCTCCACGCGTGAGCGCATTGTGTGCGCATGTCCGGCGCGCGCTCGCAGCCATCCGACAGCGTCGCCGCCAGCTTTCGATCGGCGCACTCTCGCCGACTCCTCGGCGCCCGATCCTGTTCGAAGGACTGGAGCCGCGGCTGTTGCTGAGCGCGGACATCACGCCGTCGCTTACGAGCATTGCGCTAACCGATCCGGTGCTGCCGAGCGATGCGATCGTACAAGAGGTCATGCTGGCGAACGCCGGCGATGAAGATGTTCCGGCCGGCATCGTGATCGATCTGTACGGATCGCTCGATGGCAGCCTCGACGCTGGGGACAGGAAGATCGCCGCTTTCGTCACCACGCAAGCAATTCCAGCCGGTGACAGCCGCGCCGTCTCCGGGACGCTCGACGTGAGCGAGCTCACGCCCGGAATATATTCCGTCATTGCGGAGGCCGATGCGACCGATCTGGTCGCCGAGGCCGATGAGAGCAACAACATCGCGATCGGCGCGGGCGCGTTCAATCTCGCCTGGCGCTTCGGCGCTGTCGCCGGTCATGCCGGCAACGTGCCGCTCAGCGTGCTCGATGCCGACGGCTCCGAAGTCACGTTCAGCTTGACCGGCAAGGGCACCGGGGAATTCGAGTTGACGCCCGAGGGCTTCGCTCTGTCGCTCAGCGGCACCGATGCCGCGAGCGCGTTCAGCCTCGGTGTCGCCGGAGGCGACGGCCAGGTCCTGCTGCACGAAGTGATCGTCCAAGGAGCGCTCGCCGCGTTCAATGCACCCGGGGCGGTCTTGTCCGGCGATTTCGCCAGCGGCGCGCTCGGCACGCTCGCGCTTCTGGACGTGGAAGGCATCGCGCCCACGATCGTTGTGCCCTCACTCGCGCGGCTCATCGTCCAGAACGATTTCCACGCCGACCTTCATCTCACCGGCAACCCGGCCGTCGCGCTCGTCATGATGAACGCGCAGGTGGGCGGTGCGATCGCGGGCGACTGGAACATCCAGGGCCGCGCTGGCCAGATCAGCGCCGGACGCACGGATGAAGGCTGGCACGCGAGCTTCACCGAGCCGGTATCCTCGCTGGTGACCCAGGGCGATATGAGCGGCGAGCTGGCAGCGCCTTCGCTCGGACTGCTGCAGGTAGGTGGCGATCTCGCTCGCGCCGAGATCATGATCGGGGCGGACTTGGGCGTGGACGGCCTCCTCGGCGGCACGGGCGAGAACGCGGACAGCTTCAGCGCGGGGAACCTGCCGCGCATCCGGGTAGCGGGCTCGATCAGCGAGAGCCGCATCTGGGTGGGGATAGATCCTGTCGACGGGGTCTTCGATAACGGCAACGATGTGCTCGTTCCCGGCCGGGGCGCTGAGATCCGTGAGATCGCCGTCGGCGGGACGATCGATGTGCTCACTGCGATCGCATCGAAGGTCGCGCCGCTCGTCATCCGGGTGGATCAGCAGAACGTCGTGACAGCCACGCTGCCTCAAGTCGTGACCCAGCCTTTGGACCGCGTGGCGCCGACGATCGATGCTTTTCTCGAATTCGACAGCGGTGCGTCGGCCGAAGACCGCATCTCGATCGATGCGAGCGTTGCCGGGACGGTCCGCGACTTCAGCGCGATCGCCAGCGTCAAGGTCGGGCTCGACGGCGCTCCGGAGTCGAGCTTCGTCGAGATAGCGCACCGGCTGCAAGGCAACAGCTTCCTGCTGCTCGAAGACTTCGTTGCTGCGCTTGCCGGCGGCACGCTCGCCGATGGCGTCCACACCTTGCACATGCAAGCCACCGACATTTGGGGCAACCGTTCGGGCGTAGTCGATTTCACCTTCACGCGCGATACCACCGCGCCGAGCCAACTGAGCTTCGGTCTCGCACTGACGTCGGACACCGACGTGGTGGGCGACGACGAAACGCGCGCCGCCCGCGTGAGCTTGACCGGCATCACCGAGGCGGGCGCGGAGCTCGCCTTGCTATCGCCGCCGATGCAGACGCTGGCGAGCCTGGCGGGCGCTTTCCAGTTCGCCGATGTGGCACTGGCCGTGGGACCGAACACGTTCAGCGTGCAAGCGCGCGATGCGGCGGGCAATGTGACAACGCTCGAGCGCAGCATCATCCGCAGCGGCGCGATCGCCGCCGATGCGGTGCTGGGCTGGAATCAGCAGGCGCTGGAAGCGATTCGCCTGGCGGTCTCCCGGCCCGCGGAGGCGACCCGTGCCCTCGCGCTGGTGAGCCTTGCGCAGTACGACACCATCGCCGCGATCGAAGGCACGCCCGCATTCCTGGTGCAGCGTAACGCCGTCGGCCCGGTCTTGCCGGAAGCGGCGCTCGCCCAGGCCGCGCATAGCGTTCTGAGCACGCTCTTTCCCTTCAGGCGAGCGGTGCTCGACGCGGCGCTCGCCCAGCAACTGGCCGCGGCGGCCGATGGCGATGCGAAGACCAACGCGATCGCGCTCGGGCGCGACATCGCGCTCGCGATCCTCGCGCTGCGGGCGGACGATGGCGCATCCGACTTCGCCGACTATCCGGGCAGCGCGGAGATCGGCTATTGGCGCCCGACCGCGCCGATGTTCGAAGTGGCGGAAAACCCGCAGTGGGTGGGCGTCATGCCGTTCGCGTTGGCCAGCCCGGATGCGTTTCGACCCGATGCGCCGCCCGCGCTGGACTCGGCAGCGTACGCCCAGTCGGTCGAAGAGGTGCGAAGCCTGGGCAGCGCGACCAGCAGCGCGCGCAGCGCCGATCAGAGCCAGGCGGCCCAGTTCTGGGCCGACGGCAAGGGCAGCTACAGCCCGCCGGGGCACTGGAACGCCATTGCGCAGCAGATCGCGCTGCGGGAAGGCAACAGCCTCACGGCCAATGTCAGGCTCTTTGCCCAATTGAATGTCGCGCTGGCGGATGCCTCGATCGCGGTGTGGGATGCGAAGTATGCCTATGGCTTGTGGCGTCCGATCGATGCGATCAACCACGCCGGCGCGGACGGCAACGCGCAAACGATCGAAGACAACGGCTGGACGCCGCTGCTCATCACCCCGTTCCATCCCGAGTACGTCTCGGGCCATTCGACCTACAGCCATGCCGCCGCGACGGTGCTCGGGGCTGCCTTCGGCGACGACACCGAGTTCGAAACGACCTCCCTCACGCTCCCCGGCATCGCGCGTAGTTACACGAGCTTCACCGACGCGGCGCGGGAAGCGGGCCGCAGCCGCATCTACGGCGGCATCCACTACGAGTTCAGCAATCAGGCCGGGCAGGCCCTCGGGCAACGCGTGGCCGATGCCGTGCTCGCGCGTTTCGCACTGGCGCAGGACGGCCAGGCGCCCGCGATCGTCGCCGCAGCCTCGCCGCCGGTGAGCAACGAGAACTTGGCGTTGACCGGCCAGATCCTCGACAACCTGTCGGGAGTACAAAGCGCCCAGTATCGAATCGATGCAGGCGACTTCGCCGCGCTCGCGCTCGATGCGCAAGGGCGCTTCGCCATCACTACGGCGTTCGCGCTCGACGGCGCCGGCGACGGCGAGCACACCATCGAGATACTCGCCACCGATGCGGCGGGGAACACGAGCGAAATCTTTACGCGCGGCGTGACCCTCGATACCGAGGCGCCGGCGATCGCGCTCACGAGCCTGGCGCAAGGCGCTACGCTCGATGATACGAGCCGCTTGACCGGCGCCGCCGATCCAACGGGATCGATGCTCGTTGCGCTCAGCTACCGGCTCGACGGCGCGCCGGTCCAAACGCTCATCTTCGATCCGCGGACGGGCGAGTTCGACGAGGCGTTGGCGCTGGGCGATCTTGCGCTCGGCGATCACACGCTGACGCTCAGCGCGCGCGATGCCGCGGGCAACGAGGCCGTATTGACGCGCACGCTTGCGCTGATCGAGGCCGCGCCCTTCACGCTCACCGAAGTGACGCCGGCGCCAGGGACGAGCGACGTGGGCGTCACGTACCGCCCGCAAGTGAGCTTCTCGCGCGCGGTGGATGCGGGCACCCTCACGGCCGAGAGCTTCTACGCGACCGACGCGTCGGGACAGAAAGTCGCGGCGACCATCGTGCCGGCGCTCGATGGCAGCTTCGCCTGGCTTTTCTTCGCCGCACCGCTGCCTGGGGCGTCGGTGATCACGCTTCACGTCGATGGCAGCCTGATCGAGGCCGCGGCCGACGGCGCGCTGCTCGATGCCGATGGCGACGGCACAGCCGGAGGCGGCTTCGCCAGCACCTTCACCACCGTCAGCCGCACCTCGATTCCGGCCACGACGCTGATCGGCAAGGTGGTCGACCCGGGCATCGATCTCGAACCGATGACCTTCGACGACATGCGCCGCGGCCAGGACGGGATCATTCACACCGCCGACGACGTGTTCCTCAACCCGATCGCGCACGCCAAGGTCTTCATCCTGGGACAGGAAGAGCGGTTCGTCTTCACCGATGCCGAGGGCGACTTCGAGCTGACCGATGTCCCGGTGGGCAACGTGAAGCTCGCCATTGACGGGCGCACCGCTACCAATGCGCCGGCCGGCTTCTTCTGGCCGGAGATGGTGATGGACATGACCATCGAGCCGGGGCTGCCGAACACGGTGATGGGCTCGATGGGCACGCCCGAGGAGCAGCGCGCGAACGAGGATCGGCGCGAGGCGTATCTGCCGCGCATCCCCACTTCGATGCTGCAAGCGGTGAGCGCCACCGAGGCGACGGTCGTCACGGTCGATGAGCGCTCGGCGCCGGATCTTTCCGCTGCGCAGCGCGCGGCACTGAAGCTCCTGGTCCAACCCGGTTCGGCGGTCGGCGAGGATGGTGAGGCGCTTGACGATGTGCAGATCGGCATCGCCACCGTGGCGCCCGAATTGATCCGCGATATGTTGCCGGCGGGTGTTCAGGGGGTGCCCACGACCATCACGATTCAGGCACCCGGCGTCGCTCAGTTCGCGCAACCGATCCAACTGACCTTCCCCAACGTCTACGCCGCTGCCCCCGGCACCAAGCTCAACTTCTACTCCTTCGATCACACGACGGGACTGATGGTGATCGAAGGCACCGCGACCGTGTCGGCCGATGGCGCGTCGGTGACCACCGATTCAGGAACCGGGATCACGAAACCGGGCTGGCATGGCCTGACCCGGCCGGGCGGCCTGCAGAGAGTCGATGTCGGTGATGGCGGCTTCGGTGCCGGCGGTGCCGGCGGCGGCGGCGGCGGTGGTGCCGGCGGCGGCGGCGGCGGTGGTGCCGGCGGCGGCGGCGGTGGTGGTGGTGGTGGTGGCGGCGGCGGCGGTGGTGGCGCCGGCGGTGGTGGCGCCGGCGGCGGTCACGTCGATGGCGACAAGGACGGTGACGGCAAGCCCGACATCGACGAGCCGCCGCAGGACGACGATGACGAGCGTTACGAAGTAGGCATGTCCATCGTCGTCACCATTCCAGGAGAAAGCTTCTTCGTCAATCCGTTCTTCGAGCTGGATCTGCCCGAGCCGTTGCCGAGCTACGACTACGCGCTCGAATACAAGTACCCGCCCGAAGACTTGCAGTGGACCTTCGACGTGGGCTCGCTCAGCTTCACCGTCCCGGATATCGTGTCCTGGGCCTTGCCCGATTCGGCGACCTACGCCCTGTTCAACGTGCGTGGCGATTTCGCCGCGACCGGTTCGGTCGGCGCCGAAATGACTATCCGCTTCGATTCTCTGCTCGACTCCGCCAGGTTCACCACGCAGCTCGGCTTCGATGTGGACGCATCGCTGACTGCGACCGTATCGGGAGGCTTGGTGGAATGGCTTCCCGCGGAGGCGAAGGAATTCGTCTCGCGGCCGCGAACGTTCGACATCCCGATCCCGCCGATCGCCGGGATCAAGGTGCCGCCCCAGACCATCAAGCTTCCCTTCACCATTCCGGACGTCTTGAAGAACCAGAGCTTCAGCATCGGTGCGACCGCGGGCGTCAACATCGGCGCATCGATTGTCATCTCGCCGACCGTGTTCTTCAGACACGTCGAAGACACCGCGCCGCAGCTTCGCAGCGCCTTGCTGATGCCGCTGGCGGATGAATCGATAGGCGGGGAGGACGCGTTAACAGCATTTTCGCCGCTGGCGCTGGCCGCGCTCGAGTCCGCGCAGGGCTACTCGAACAGCAGGGGGTTCGGCTCCGACACGCGCGCCTACTATCGATACCTGCTCGAAGACGGCAACGAGATTGCCGGAGTTTCCGACCCGCTGGGTCGGTTCGACGTGTTCCTGCCGGAATCGTCCGCTTTCACGCTCGTCGTCTACCGGCCTGCGACCAACGCGTGGGAGTTGAGCGAGGGAAGCAGCGGCCGCAGCGGCAGCAGCGCCCGATCGAGCTTCGGCCTGGATCAGATCGGAGGCATCGATTCCGATGGCGACGGGGTGCCGGACATCGGCGAGTTCGTGATCGGCACTCGATCCGACGCGGTCGATTCGGATCGAGACGGGATCACGGACGCTGCCGAGCTGAGCCAGGGCTCGGATCCACTCAGCGGACAGGCCGCGGTGACAGGCGTCACCGGCGTCCTGGCCCTCAAGGGCGAGGCGAAGGGCATCGCCTCCGGCCTCTCGTCATCGAGCGACACGGCCATGGTCGCGGTCGCGACGGGCTCGCATGGCGTCGCGTTCGTCGATGTCGGCCGCAGCGACAATCCACGCGTCATTCGCGAGGTCGATCTTTCCGGCGACAGCACGGACGTAGCCTTCGATCCCAGGCTCGGTTTCGCGGCGGTGGCCTCTAACGCCGGCGGGCTGAATCTCGTGAGCGTCGACGGAACCGTCCGCGCTATCGCGATCGCGAGCTCAAATGTCGAAATCATCGACGGCATCGTCTATGCGAACAACGGCGGAGAGCTGCGATCCTTCGACCTGCTGACCGGCGAGCGCCTGCAAACGATTTCGCTCGCCAATTCGAGCATCGTGGCGATGGCGCGCGAAGGCCAGGTGCTCTACACCGTCGATGCGAGCCGAACGCTGCGGGCGATCGACGTGGCTTCCGGCTTCATGATCACGCGCGGGAGTATCGCGCTCCCCGTGAGCGCGACGCGATTGTTCGTCGGTGGCGGTATCGCCTATATCGCGGCCGAAGGGCCGTTCACCGGTGGATTTGCCACCGTCGATGTCGCCAACGCCGATGCCCTGGCCCTGCTGAGCGGCGTCGATGCGACCAACATCGCGGCCCGCGCCACCGCCGCCAATGGCTCGGGGCTCGCTGTCGGTGTCGGGCGGCCAGGCGGCGTTGCCAACCTCGGCAACCTGCTGCACGTTTTGAATGTCTCCGATCCACGCAGGACCGACGGCTTCATCACCCAGTACACCCTGCCGCAGACGCCGTTCGACGTGGCGATCGTGGGCGGCGTGGCCTTGGTCGCCGACGGCAGCGGCGACTTGGTGATCGTCAACTACCGTGCGGCCGACAATCAGGGTGTAGCGCCGTCCGTGACGGCGACCTTGAACGCGGCCGATGCCGATGCGACCGCGCCCGGTCTACAGATCCAGGAAGGAACGATGCTGGCGGTGTCGACTACCGTCAGCGACGACGTGCAGGTGCGCGAGGTCGAGCTGCTACTGAATGGTCAGGTTGTGCGCCGCGATCTGTCGTTTCCATTCGACCTCGCGTTGAACCTCCCGAGCATTGCGGCGAACGGCAACGACGCCATCACGCTCGAGGTACGGGCGACGGACACCGGCGGCAACGTCGGTTCGTCGGCGCCTATCGCGGTCCAACTGGTGCCGGATATCGTTGGCCCGACGATCATTGACAGCAATGTGGCGGAAGGGGCAAGCAAGGGGCGCAGCTTCCGTGCGATTACGCTGACATTCTCCGAGGCGATCGACGAAGCCACCTTGAACGTCGATACGGTGCGCTTGATCGCACCCGACGGCTCGGTCGTCGCGCCTATCGACATCCAGATCAGAGAACGCGGGCGTCAGGCGCAAGTGACCTATGATCCGCTGCCGCAGATCGGTGCGTATCAACTTCGCCTGCTGGCGGCGTCGATCACCGATCGCGCCGGCAACCCGCTCGGCACGGGTGCACAGACGACCAATTTCATTATCGAAGACTTCAGCATCGAGTGGGTCGGTCCGTCGGGCGGATTCTGGGACGTGGCGGCGAACTGGAGCACGGGCGCCGTGCCGGTGGCGGACGACGACGTGTTTGTCGGGCTCGCGCCGGGATCGTCGATCGTGTTCAGGACCGGAACCGTGAGCGTCCAAACGCTGACCAGCGATGCCCGGCTGGTGGTCTCCGGCGGCAGCTTGACCGTCGCCGGTGAAAGCGATTTCGAGGGTGGTTTGCGGCTCACGAACGGCACCGTCCAACTGAATGGACCGGGTAGCGTTCAAGGCGGGTTGGAGCTGTCGGGCGGCGTGCTCAGGGTTTCCGGGGCACTCGACGTCGATGCGCTGATCGTCTCAGGTGGGACGCTGACGGGTGCGGAGACGGTCAACGTGGCCATGCCTTCGGTGTGGAGCGCGGGGGAGATATCCGGCGCCGGTACGGTGAGCTTCAACGGCGACCTGGACCTCAGCGGAAACGCGAGCCGGACGCTGCGCGGCGGCCGAGTGATCAACACGCTGGGCACGACGACCTGGAGCGGGGCGACGGCGGCGAACACCAACGACTTCTTCCTGGGGCTGGCGACGATCAACAACTCGGGGACCTGGATCGATGCCAATGCCTTCAGCACGCTGGCGCAGGAGTGGTTCAGCGACGGCAAGACCACGTTCAACAACACTGGCACCTACCGCAAGCAGCGCGCGAGCACTTCGACCTTGCAGTTGATCTTCAACAACGCGGGCACGGTCGATGTGCAAGGCGGAATCCTGAGTCTCAACCTCGGCGGCACGAGCGAGGGCACGTTCAACGCCGACGATGGCGCCCAGTTGGTCTTCGCGGCCGGGACGCATGCTTGGGCCACGCAGGCAAGCGCGAGCGGAGACGGCCTGTTTTCCATACGCGGCAATGCAACGCTGCGGGTGGACGGCACCGTAAGCTTCGTGCGATTGGCATTGGAGGCGGGAGGCAGCTTGTCGGGCGCGGGAACGCTGACGCTCACGGGCACGGGCAGCCAATGGAGCGGTGGGCTGATGAGCGGCGGGGGGACGACGCGCATTGCCGCGGGCGCTGAGCTGTCGGTGGTGGGAGGCAACCGCAAGTACCTGGGCGCTC